>FR891143.1:21494-26799 GCA_000433515.1 Candidatus Colimorpha enterica
ACGGCAGTCCCGCCGCCGCTTCGGCAGGAAACAAACACCGCGGCAAATATCAGCACCGCCATTATTGCCGATATCAGTTTTACTGTTCTTGATTTCATTTTTTATCCTTTCGGTTAAATCGGTATCATGAAAACAATCCCGGGAGCTTCCCACAGAGAAGATCTCCCGGTACCTGTTCCGGAAGCCGCTTATAACGGCCGGCTTCCCGGTTATTTATGCCTTCTTTTTCTTTACCAGAACAACAACGGCAACGACCACTATAATGACCGCCGCAGCGCCGACGACCGCCCAGATAACAACGTTGTTATTCTTGTTTCCGTCGTCCTGAGGCGCACCGGAGGTACCAGCAGGCTTGGTATCCGGCTTTTCCGCTGAGGTGCCGTCGGTCTTTCCGCTCGTTTCGGTAGCACTTGTTGCCGGAGGCTCGGTCGGCAGCTCAATGCCGAGGTCCTTAAGGGATGCAACCGTTGTATAGCTCGAGGGGTCCTCGGTCACGTCCTGGATCTTATAGGACGGTCCCTTCTCAAACGCCGCCTGATTGTCATACATGATCTCGCTCTCGTCAAGCTCAAGCTCTTCGCTTCCGTCAGCCGTTGTTATGACTCCGAAAAGGCGTATCGACCAGTTATCGACCGAGGCCTTTTCCGTCTCATTGGGAATGTTGTGATAAAGCCACCAGTCCTTGTGCTCCTTCTTCGCCGAATCGGTCTTTGCCGATTTCGGAGAAAAGCGCCACACGGTGTCGGTAACAGCCTCAACATCGTTGAACTCGCAGCGGACAAGGTAACGGAGCACCGGAGGATCGTTCACCGGCCAGCCGTGTCCCACAAGCCCGAGGAACACCTCGTCAGTCGGCTTGGGTTCGGCAACCGGCTTGTTGAACACAACATAAAGCCAGCTTTCGTCCTCAGTCACGTTGTAGAACTTTGCAGACAGCTTCTCTTCGGCACCCTCGCCCTTGCTCTCCTCGCCCTCGGCAGAAACCGGAAGCGCGGCAAATGCCGGAACAAGCATCATAAGCGACAGTAAAACCGCAATTATCTTTTTCATCGTTTTCTCTCCTGTATTTTTGATTTCGGTTCCGGAATCAGAGTCCGTATTTATCGATTATTTCAAGGATCTTCTCAACATCGTTAGCTATCTGCTTGTTGATGACCGGAGCGTATTTGTCAAGCGTCGAAGCAAAGGTCTTGCTCTCGTTTCTGAAGGTATCGACAATGACCTGTCTGCCGGTCGTCATCCAGATCGAATCGGCAAGGTCAACGATTATGTTCTTCTGAAGCATCTTGATTATCTCCATCGACTCCTCGGGGTCGCGGAGGTAACGGTTTTCGATAGCATCCTCGAAATATGCCGGATTGACTATGTTGAGGCTTTCGACAGCAAGAGCTTCAAGGATTATGCTCGTGAACTTAAGGTCGGGATTGGAAGCCGGCACGCAGTTTGCATGACCGTCGCAGACCCTTGCATAATATCTCTCCTGATTTTCGTCATACTTCGGAAGCGGTATAACACCGAAATCGTCCTGCATATCGGTCATCGCTTCCCACTGATAGATACCGCCCATGTAGAAGAGCGAATGATTCTCGGTAAACGACCTGTTGTCGTCAACGATCGTCTGATACACCTGTCCGCGCTGGGTAAAGCCCTCAAACAGAAGCCCGTTGTCCATATACGCATCAAAAGTCTTGTTGAGAATATCTATGAACCTCTCGTTTCCTGCGGCTGAGAGGTAGGGAGAACCGTCGCTGTCCTTCTCGATCATCTTCATCCCGGCGCCGATCCACATTCCGGGAACATACTGGTCGTCCTCGGCAATGATACCGTAAACGTCGTCGTCAATGCTCATCTTACCGTCGCCGTTGACGTCACTTCTGCCGACCGCCGCCATTTCAAACATCTTGTCGGTCGTCCATGTACCGGCTTTTACAAGGTCATAGGGATTTTCAAGCTTTGTGTTGTCCTCCGCCATCTTCTTGTTGAAGAATACGCAGCAAAGCGCACGGGTAACGGTGTCCGCCTCATATGTATAGGCAAAGAAGAGCGTGCCGTTTATCGTAAGCTCCTCGTTGACATACTTAAGATACCATTCCTGATCCGGCCTGCAGTATTCCAGCTTTTCGATCGGAACGACAGCCCCGCCGACGACCGCAAGCCATGCGTTTCTCATGATGTTCTTGCAGACATCAAAGGCGTATTCGCCCGACTGGTAGTTGTTCATGTAGGCAGTATAGCACTCGTCATAGCCCGATGCGATCAGGTTTTCGGCAAACTCCATGCCGTATCTCGTCTCGATCAGCTGATTCCGCTGATATTTCGCCTTGTCAAAGGTATTGGTAGCGTCATCCTGACTTATGTCAAATGATCTGACGTCGCCGAAGTTTGCAACAGTGAACGTCCTGCCTTCGAATTTCCCGTCAGGGAGATAATCCGCAACGTAATTTCCCGTCTGCGGCACAGTTTCCGTCCCGCCGCTTCCGGGCTTGTCGCCTCCGCCGGTCCTGCAGGCGGCAAATATCCCGCAAAGCATCAGCAGACCCAGCAGCGCCGACAGAACCCTTGTATGTTTTTTCATCAGTTTTCCTCCGATCCGGATTTGGTTGTATTCATATTATACCACCCGCCGTGACAGAGCATAATGACAATCGATTACCTCAAATCAACAATTTATGTCCTCACCTCCGGCACCGAGCCGGAAACGTCATAAAACTCCCCATATTGACGCGATCAGGGCATAAACCGTCATAAGAAACATAAGGATGTCATGAAACCGCCTTGACTTGCGTGTGTTTTTGCTGTAAAATATAGTATCATATTATCACGGATAAATCAAGGGGGGAATCCGGCTTGGAATGCGAATATACCTATAAATACAAGGATTATCTTGAGGAAGGGATGAAATTCACCGCCTACCGCGAAAGCTCCCTCGGCGAGAGCTTGGTGCACAAGCACGATTTTCTTGAGCTTTGCTATATCATCAGCGGAAACGCCACGCATTATGTCGACGGCACCCCGTATCAGCTGACAAAGGGCGACCTTCTTGTTATCGACACCGATCAGACTCATTACTACCGCTCCGAGGGCGGCGTGCTGTACGCAAATATGATACTCCTGCCGGACTTCATTTCGGAAAACCTTCACTCCAGCCACACCGCGCTTGACGTCTTTGCATATTTTCTGTACAACAGCGAATTCAGGAGCGGGGACGGCTCGGTAAGACCCCCTCTCGTCAGCTTCCGCGGCAACGACCTCATCTCAGCCGACGGTATCGTAAACTCCATGTGCGACGAGATCTTAAGCAAGGGCAGCAACTACGTCGAGGTAGTTTCAAGCTACTTAAACATCCTGTTCTACCTGATAATCCGCAACATCGAAAAAACAAACCGCGACAACGTCATGCACGATATCCGCGACATGATCCCCGGAATAATCGATTACATCGAGGGCAACTGCGGCAACCAGATAACCCTGAACGATGTAGCCGCAAAATACTTCTATTCCCCGTCATATTTCAGCCGTGCATTCAAAAAATATTTCGGCACTCCCTTCTCGTCATACGTCCAGAACGTGCGCATCCAGAAGATAATCCGGCTGCTTGAAGACCCGTCGCTCTCGATCGAAGAGATCAGCGAGCGCATTGGCTACAACGACAAGCGCGAGCTGTACCGCGCCTTCAAAAACGTCACCGGCACCACCCCGGGAAATTACCGCAAGGCAAAAAAGCCCGCCTCCGACAAATAATGCTCAAAAAACAGCAACGACCTCCCGGAAATCGCTTCAGGGAGGTCGTTTTTTATGCTTTTATGCCTTATCCGACAACGTTCTCAAGGAACTCGTAAGCGACAAGAGGTCTGCCGCCCTCGGGTGTGGTGCACTTCTTCGCCGTAAAGACGAACGAGAACACCTGCTCTTTTCCGGCATCGCCGTCAAGCTCCACTCTCAGGCTGTGCTCTCCCGCCTCAAGCAGGAATTCGGTTTCCTGATCCGGGAAATTCAGCGTGCTGTAAGAATTGCGGAGCGTCGGATTTACGCCTCCGTCAAGAACCTGCCTGCCGTCAACAAAGAGCTTCATCTTCTCGGTGGTGGCGATGTTGAACCTCGACGGACGCCTTTCGGCGGAGTACAGAACCGTCTCGGCGACGTGCTTTCCGGTTCCGTTCGCCGCGAACGTGATGACGTTGCCGTCAACGTCGGTGTGTTCTCCGTCAATGACCCAGTGAGAGGTTCTGACAAGAACGAACGGAATGTAATATCTCTTCCAGATCCCCTCTTCGTTCAGCCTGTCAACGTTGAGGACAAAATCCGCCTGCGAACGTCTGAAGTCCGCCCCTGCGCTGACCGTCGCCTCATAAACAGCCTCTTCGCCGTGTTCAAGAGACGCATAACCGCCGCCGGTGGCAATGAAATTGTCCGGGCAGGTAATGCTGAAACGCATATTCCACCTTGCATAGGTGTTGTTTCTCACGCGGAAGGACATCCTGCGGCTTCCGTCGGTAGTAATGACCGGCGAACCGTCGTATTTGAGCGTGATCCATACCGCCTCGTCCCGGAGCTCTCCCTCGGGAAGCGTGTACTGCTGAACCTCATAGTCGGCAAAGTCCTCGTCGGTGATGACGTATTTGTCCTCGTCCTCCTGAAGAAGTATGTTGTACATTCTGATAGTCCTGTCGGTAAGCTCGTCAAGGTTCGCCGGGCATCTGAAGCCTCTGACCTCCTTCGAAAGAAGTATAAGGTCGCCGATGGGATCCGACCACTTCGCCGGAATTCCCGCCGTGCCGTACATAATGCCGTAAAGAGCCGCATATGTGGCAACGGTGCAGTCGGCATCGTAGCCGTAATTCGCCACCTTAAGCATTCCGTCGCCGAAATCGCTGCCGTAAAGGAAGCCGATAAGCCCGATTGCAATGTTCTGCGGCGCGTCGGTGAAGTGAAGCGGGTGGGAACCGTGCTTCTCAAGGAGCTTTGCGCGCATATCGACGTAGGAAACGCCCTCTTTGTACCACTTGATCGTGTCGGAGACCGCCTTGTACACGCGGCAGGACGTTGGGATGTATTTAAGTGCCTCGTCAACTATGCGGAATATATCGTCGGAAACGAAAGCCATACTTTCGGCAACGGCATTGAATATCTCGCCGTAAATCCCCTCTCCGCCGGCATGATCGACAACAGCGTCCTGCCATGCGAAAAATGCCGCCAGCTTCGGACGTCCTGCACAGACCGCCGCCCATATCTCTGAGCGGATGGGAGAGCCCATGCAGTTGTTGAACAGGTTGTTGTAGCAGCCGGCAAGCGGAAGCCTCAGCCC
>FR891143.1:26926-32413 GCA_000433515.1 Candidatus Colimorpha enterica
AGCGCGTGAAGGTTCAGCAGCTGAAGATCAAGGTCATCGTTCGGAATGCACCCCTTCTCCCCAAGCTCAGGGAACCACTTTATATCCATGAAATCCGTCCTGCCCTCGATCGGCGCTCCAAGCGTTCCGCCGATGTTCTTGCCGAGCCAGCAGGCGTAAATCTTGTCTCTTAAAATATTCTGATCCATATTAAAACTCCACACTTTCCTCCCGACAGCTACGCGTCGGGCATAAATACGGTTTTCCCGCTGACATAATAATAAATTTTCCGCCGCTTTTTTTCAATGGGTTCTTTTTACCTGACAGTGACTAAATATTACATCAAAATAAAGCCGTTGTGTAAGATACCACCCCATGTCATGAAAAGTCACCTCAAGGGACAGAAACGACATTGCAAAAACCCCACCCGATTGGTAAAATAAATCACAGTACGGTTGTTAAACCGAAAAACAGAATAATTCAAAAGGAGAAAAAACCATGAAAAAATTCTTATCATTTCTGATGACGGTCGCAATGCTCGCATCAATTATGACCGCCTTCGCGATCGGGACCGCCGCCGCAGCAGAACCGCTCAGCGCAGAGTTGTACTCCGTAAGCGGAACGCCTGAGCTTTATCTTGTTTTCAACAAAAAGGTCGCTCTTCCCGAATCGCTCCGCGTCTGCCTTGTCGGTCACGGTTGGCCTGTCACGGTCGACGGTCAGGAAATCTTCAGATACCTCCGCCGTATGCCCGATTCGACGACCCCTCCGAACCTTGTTTCCGGGATCACCTATCACGGCGACACCAAGCAGGTTCTGAAATTCACACCGTCCGACCCCACTCCCGGCAATTACGACTGGTATTACAATCCCACCGGAGCCGGCGCACAGAGCGAGGCACCGATTGCCGGTGCAACAAAATCCGTTGACGATTTCTGCCTCATGTTCTTCGGAACGGTAAAGACAGAGGACGGCAAGGAAACCGCAAAGACCGAGGATTTTGACGTCGTTGACAACAACGGCAACGAACCGATTCTCAGAGGCACAAAGATCAAATGGAAGGTCGTCGACAAGGTTGAATCAATCACAGTTCCGACCGCGCTTCCCTCCATCGACCCGAACGGCGGCAATAACCCCTCCACCTCCGACTCCCTCTTCTTCGCTGCAGCAGCACTTGTCTGCACCGCAGGCGTTGTCGTATTCGCAAAGAAGAAATTCTGACACAAAAAAACAGGCAGTCCCGTGCTGCCTGTTTTTAATTCTGACCTGAAAAACAGAATCCGATGGCTCGCCATCGGATTCTGTCATATATACAATATTACTTGTACTTGCGCTTTCTTGCTGCCTCAGACTTCCTCTTACGCTTAACGCTGGGCTTTTCGTAGCACTCTCTCTTGCGAAGTTCAGCTAAAACGCCGGATCTTGCGCACTGTCTCTTGAATCTGCGGAGCGCACTGTCGAGAGACTCGTTTTCCTTTACTCTTACTTCTGCCATATATTTTTCCCTCCCTTCGCACTGCAAACATATCAGCAAAGAGAATATCTCAAATTACTGATTATATTATACAGCCTTTTTCATGATATGTCAAGACATATTTTCAGCACTTGCAAAAAAATTATCTTACAACGAGATTTACCAGCTTTCCGGGAACGAAAATCTCCTTCACGACCGTCTTTCCTTCAATAAACGGAGCGATCTTCCCGGAATTCTTCGCCGCCTCAAGCACTTCTTCCTTCCCTGCGCCTGCGGGAACGACAACCGTTCCTCTCAGCTTGCCGAGAACCTGAACCGCGTACTCAACAGTCGCATCGACGGTCTTGCTCTCGTCCCACTCCGGCCATGCGGAGGTCGAAACAAACCCGGTGTTGCCGATATTCTCCCACATTTCCTCCGCAATATGCGGCGCAAAGGGCGAGAGGAGCTTTAAATACGTCTCAAGCTCGTTTTTCGTCAGGCTTCCGTGGTCATATATCGCGTTGAGCAGGGTCATGAGCTGGGCTATCGCCGTGTTGAACTTCATAGCCTCGATATCAAGCGAGACCTTCTTCACCGTCTTATGGAATATGCTCTCAAGCTCCGGAGTTGCCCCGGCACCCTTCACCATTTCGGTAAGGGCGGCAGTCCTGTCGATAAAGCGCTTGCAGCCCTTCACGCCGTTTTCGCTCCACGGAGCGGCGGTTGCGTAGTCACCCATGAAGAGGACATACACTCTCAGAACGTCGGCGCCGAACTCGTTTACGACATCATTCGGGTCAACGACATTTCCCTTTGATTTCGACATCTTCTCGCCGTCGGGACCGAGGATAAGCCCCTGAGCGGTACGCTTTGCGTAAGGCTCCGGCGTCGGGACCTCACCGATATCGTAAAGGAAGCGGTGCCAGAAGCGGGAGTAGATAAGGTGGCGCGTCACGTGCTCCATTCCGCCGTTGTACCAGTCGACCGGGAGCCAGTATTTAAGGGCTTCCTGCGACGCAAATGCCTTGTCGTCGTGCGGGTCGGTGTACCTGAGGAAGTACCACGACGACCCCGCCCACTGCGGCATGGTGTCTGTTTCCCGCTTTGCCGCTCCGCCGCACTTCGGGCAGGTGCAGTTAACAAACGAGTCTATCTTTGCAAGCGGACTTTCTCCGCCCTCTCCGGGAGCGAAATTCTCCACCTCCGGCAGCTTAAGCGGAAGCTCGTCATATGGCACACCGACGATCCCGCACTCCGGACAGTGAATTATCGGTATCGGCTCGCCCCAGTAGCGCTGACGGTTGAACGCCCAGTCCTTCATTTTGTACTGAACACCCTTCTCGCCGACGCCCTTTTCCTTAAGGAACTCAAGCATCCTCGCAACAGCTTCCTTCTTTGTGGTAATTCCGTCAAGGAAGCCGGAATTAATCATCTCGCCGTCACCGGTATAAGCCCCCTCTGCGATATTTCCGCCCTTTATGACCTCGATTATGTCGATCCCGAACTTCTTTGCAAAGTCGTAATCGCGCTCGTCATGCGCCGGAACCGCCATTATCGCGCCGGTGCCGTAGCCCATCATAACGTAGTCTGAGATGTAGACGGGAATCTTCTTCCCGTTCGCCGGATTGACAGCCGAAATGCCGTCGATCCTGACCCCGGTCTTGTCCTTTACCAGCTGCGTGCGCTCGAATTCAGTCTTTTTTGCACACGCGGCACGGTAAGCCTCAAGCTCGTCAATGTTCCTTATCCTGTCGCGGTATCTGTCGATCACCGGATGCTCCGGAGCGATTACCATGAAGGTCGCGCCGAACATCGTGTCGGGTCTTGTGGTGTAGATGCGGAGCTTTTCATCGGTGCCGTCGATCGCGAAATTGACAAACGCACCCTCGGAGCGTCCTATCCAGTTTTCCTGCTGAAGCCGGATGTTCGGGAGATAATCGACGTGATCGAGCCCCTCAAGAAGCTTGTCGGCATACTCGGTTATGCGGAGATACCACACGTCCTTTGACCTCTGAACAATATCGCTGTGGCAGATATCGCACTTCCCGCCCTGCGAATCCTCGTTTGAGAGGACGACCTTACAGCTCGGGCAGTAGTTTACAAGCGTTTTCGCACGGAATACAAGCCCGTGGTCAAGCATCTTCCGGAAGATCCACTGCGTCCACCTGTAATACCCCTCATCGGTGGTATCGATGACCCTTGACCAGTCGAAGGAAAAGCCTACCCGCTTAAGCTGTGACGTGAACTTTGCAATGTTCATGTCGGTGACCTTCCTCGGATGGATTCCGGTCTTTATCGCATAATTCTCCGTCGGCAGTCCGTATGCGTCAAAGCCTATCGGAAACAGGACGTTGAAGCCCTGCATCCTGCGCTTCCTTGACACCACCTCAAGCCCGGAATAAGCCTTGATATGCCCGACGTGCATTCCCGCGCCGCTCGGGTACGGAAACTCAACAAGAGCGTAGAATTTCGGTTTTGTGTGGTCTTCTGTTGCCTTGAATACCCCGGCGGCGTCCCATCTGTCCTGCCATTTCCTGTCCGAGGTTCTGAAATCGTATTTCATATGCCAGTGTCCTTTGTTTTTTTGATCCTTTTTCAGTTTTCGGTGAGAAGCGCCGAGATATCAACCTCTTCAGCCTCATGCCAGAGCTTTTCGAGGTTATAGAACCGCCTCGTTTCCGCGTTGAAAATGTGTACCACGACACAGCCGTAGTCAACCAGCACCCACGTCGAGCTTTCATATCCCTCGGTATGGAGCGGAGTTATGCCCTCAAGTCCGAGTCTGTATTCGACCTCGTCGGCAAAGCCCTTTGTCTGAGTGCTTGAATTACCGGTGCAGATGATAAAATAATCGGCAAGCGTGGTTTTTTCCTCGGTATGAAGCAGCTTTATGCCGCCCGCCTTATGAAGATCGAGTATCGTGACGATCTTTTCGGCAAGAGCCTTCGGTTCAATCGTTTTTTCCTGCATACAAGTTTCCTTTCGTTTTTTTATTGTTCAAAATCAATCCGGACAAGCCGCTTTCAGCTTTCATTGCCGGGTTTTTGCTTCAGGATCAGATAATTCCGCGCCGCCACGGTATCGGGATGTATCGGCTGACCGGAGCTTATAAGCTCGGTGACGGTCATGTCGAACGACAGTATCAGGGTACTGTCAAGCACCGCGTTTTTGTCGTTCTCCCCTATGCGGCTGTAAAAATATCCGCGCAGCCTCACGCAGTCGGGAAATGTCCTTGTCGGTTCTATGAAGTCGGCAAGATACATCAGCTTTTCTGTAAGCGTCATGCCGGCTTTCCCGGTCGTGTGCCAGCGTATCGCAGAGAAAACGGTCTCGTCCGCATCGTCCGGGAACAGCTCCTCCGCCATATACGCGCCGGTGACCGCATGAAGAGTCTTCGGGCTGTCGGTATTTGCCGTGGGAAGGCAAATATGACGGCTTTCGGCAAACTGCTTGTGTTCCTCCGGAGAGAAGCTCTTTGTTATGTCGTGCAGCAGTGCCGCAAAAGCGAGCTTTTCCCGGTCGGTGTCGCTCATTCCGAATATTCCGGCAAGCTCAAGACACTCCTTTTCGGTGCCGAGAACATGAGGCAGCCGCTTTTCACCGACGAAATTTACGATCTCTTTTCTGAGTGCATCGCGGTTCACTGTTTTATCCCTCCCCTGCCGGAATAAAGGCGGTTTTCGATGATATAATCACGCACGGAGTCCGGCACAAGGCCGCTTATGTCCCGTCCCTCAGCCGCAAGCGTACGCACCTCGGTGGAGCTGATATCAACAGCCGGGCATTTTATATCCGCGATGTCCGCGTGATAGTCGGTACGGTATTTTTCCTTCGCCTCTGCGATCATGGCTTCGATCCCGCAGTCCGCCGCCTCCCGGCGAATCAGAGCAATGCGCGCAAGAGAGAATATCTCCGCCGGCTCCTTCCAGCTGTCAAGCGAAAGGAACATATCCGTCCCGACAAGAAACGTGATATCGCAATCAGGCGCGGAATAATGTCTGAGAGTAAGATACGTGTAGCTCTTCCCGCCCTGTCCGATCTCATAATCCGAC
>FR891144.1:0-16207 GCA_000433515.1 Candidatus Colimorpha enterica
GCTTTTATTGAAATATGATGCCTCATAATAAATGAAAGGAATTGAATTCGATGAAAAAACGTATACTTATGCCGTTCATAACGGCGGCACTGCTCTTTACGGGCTGCTCCGGTGGTGGACATGGCGGAAGCACTGACAGCGGAACCGTCAGCGACAGCGACACCCGGATCCCTGATATTAACGACGGAGCAGCCGTCGGCATTGTCGGAAAGCTCAGCACGAAAACCGACAAAAATTCGGTATCGGTCAGTACCGGAGACGTTTCGTTCGGTCTGTCTGCCGGACTGGCGTTCGGAATCCGTGACGGTGTCGGTACTGTTCTTCTTTCAAAATCGGGAAAGACATCAGTGATCGATGACAGCGGGAAAACCGTGATTTCAAGTAGCTGGAGCAGAAACGGCGCAAAGCTGACGACGGGGTTGAATATCGAAGAAACGTCTGTAACCGTGAGTCAGAACGCAGAAGCGGTTTCCGGCGGCATTTCCGGTGTACAGTTCTCAATCCAGGTCTCTGATAAATACAATATAATCGTACCCTATCAGAACGGGATAAGGCTGACAAAAAAGAACCCCGGAACTCCGTACGGCACAAAATGGACCTACGGCGGTCTGTCTGCTATCCAGATGCAGATGTTCATAATAGAGGGCGAAAACGGCGGTGCACTGGTCTATGCCGACGATGCTTTCACACAGTTCAAAGAGCTTGAGGTAAAGCACTCATCAAACGGCTTTACGGTTCTTGTGACAACCGTTCCACAGGCTCCGTTTACCGATTACAAAGAGTTCACAGCCGTCGATTGGAAGATCATCCCGTACAGCGGAAACTGGACGAGCGGAACTGCGATCTACCGCGATTTCGCAAGAGAGAAATTCGGACTTGATGAATCGGATGCAAAGCGTCCCGATTGGGTGGATGACATCGGGCTTGTCGTCCTTACCGATATGCACAGCAAAGCGGAGCTTGACGCACTTGCAAAAAAGGTCGATCCGAAGGGAGTGCTTCTTCAGGTGCCGGACTGGAGAGTCGAGAGGTACGATATCAACTGGCCTGACTATACGCCTCAGCCCGGCGTCAGGGAGATGATCGAATATGCCCACTCGCTCGGATTCAGAGTACAGCTTCATTGCAATATGAACGGTTGTCAGACAGAGCTTCCGGCATACAGTAAGGTAAAGCGGTATCACATGAAGGACGCTTTCACCGGAAAGGAAATAAGCGAAGATTTCACCGACGTCAACGGAACACACTATCATTTTGCGCAGATCAATCCGGCGTCCTCTGAATGGAGAAGCTATGTGATTGCAAAAATAGTCGCCGCAGTCAAGGAGACCGGAGCTGATGCGGTACATCTTGATCAGTCGCTGCTCTCGTACAACGACGGAAACGGATATGTAGACGGCCTTACCTCACTTCAGGGAAACGTGTTGTATCAGAAGGAGCTGGCTGAAGCGCTTCCGGAAGGCGTCGCGATAGGAGGGGAGGGCATAACCGATTTCAATGCGGTTTATTCCACGTTTCTTCAGTCACATGTCTACGGTCTTGACAGTACGAAGAAAAGCTGGTCGCATTCCGAAGCCGCACAGATAGTGCCGATTACTTCTTCCGTTTTTACAGACACGGTGACATATCAGTGGCCGGGGCTTCCGGTTGTGGCAGCGGGAGAATATTATCTTGCGTGGTATCTGCGGGGGACTGCAATCGGTCATATACCCACGCTGATGCGTGAATCACCGCAGTCGATTCTGTCCGATGACGACATTATGAAAGCGGTACTCAGCGAGGCACGGTGGTTTACGGAAAAAAAGCCTGAAAGGGTCTACGGCGGATGGGATGCCGACACCATTATGCGCTGGAGACTGAAGGACGGCACATTTGCGCAGGCAAGGCGGGACAAATACGGATATGTGCTCCTTGCAGATGAAAACGATTCGGGAAGTGTGCTTACCCGTATCCTGTCCGGAACAGTCAGTGCGGATGTGAGCGGCAGCATACAGGGTTGGAACGCATATAATGATAAATCAATAATTTGTCTTGATCCCGACAGATATTACCTTGTATCAGGAAACAGCAGAGAAGAGAAGAATACGGTCATAACTTCAGCGAGCGACGGGGCGTATCTGACGGATTTTGTCGAGAGTGCCGATGCGCTCAGAATCAAATTTGCTTATCGGTCTCGGAAAACCGGTAATGTCACGTTCACGGTCAGAAGCAAGGCAGGTATTTCGTATGTATACAGCAAAAGCGGCAAAGCAGAGCTTTCCGAAGAAAACAATGGCATATATAAAGTGACAGCTCCGGTTGGGGAATATGTCAATCTGATTTTTTCCGGCTTGTCACCAATCAGGCTTCCGAAATCACTGTACGGTGAACAGTCAGAGGCATATATCATCGGGAATGACGGAAGAATTCGCCACGATGACTCGCTGACAAGATCAACAGGCAGTTTCGGTGGAAAACTCAGAAAAAAAGTCACAGTTTCCGTTCCTGCATTATCGATGAATTCGCTTGACTATATCGTGGCTCTCCCGGATAGTGACGGGCTGACGTTGTCAGCTCTTGTCGGAACGCAGGATGCGCTTTATTCAGGGCTTCCGGTCTCGGTTTCGGTTGACGGTGAGACGGTATGGATGGGTGCACTGTCAGCTGACGGAAAAACCGCCGATGTCTCGGCCTCCCTTTCGAATTACAGAGGAAAGACCGTGGTGATCACTCTTTGTGTTGACGGCAGACAGCTTGACGGAATAACACACAGCGTGTCGTGGTGCGACCCGGTTATCACAGGTAAATAAAAATACAACAAAAAAGCGCTTCCCAACGGGTTGTTCCGTAACGGGGAGCGCTTTATTTATGGCAGTTAATACCGTCAGGATGGCGCGGTCAGCCTTTTAACTGAGTTTCTGACAACAAGATGCGGCTTTATCATCCTGACAACAGGTGCATGTGTCTCCGGATCATCCTTGCTGTTTATCATTTCAAGGAGGAAATCCGATATGTTTTCTCCGATCTCATCCATAGGGTGCGCAACTGCGTCGATGTGCATGAAATCAAGCCATTCGTTGTCGTCGTAGGAAATAAAACTGATATCGTCAGGTATTTTCAGATTCAGACATTGGCATGCCTTGAGCGCAGAGAGAGTGAACATACTGCTTGATGAAATGACGGCTGTAGGACGAAGTTCGCTGGCGGCATAGGCGATAAGGCTGGCAGTGTCCGCGTCAGTGTCGAGATAGAGAACACACCCGGGTACGCATTCCGCCCCTGCTTCTTCCATCGCGCGGCGGTATCCTGCGATTTTTAGGGACGATTCGCGGTTGACCTCACTTTCTATTATCAAAATGCGGCTGTGCCCCATGTTCAGCAGATACTTTGTTGCCATATATGTGCCGAACTCGTCGTCTATGAAAAATGTATCAAGATAGTCGTAAAGGTTGCGAGTGAACTGAAGCACCTTGATGTCAAATCCTGCCATCGCTTTAACAAGATCCTCGTTCTTGCGCGATACCGGAATAAAGATAAGCCCGTCAACTCTTGAAGAAATGAACGATTCAAGGTATTTCCGCTCCTTGTCCGGCTTTTCGTCGCTGAATGTCAGCATCAGGCGGTAGCCGTTATCGGTCATGTGGCTCTCGACTGACTGGGTTATTTTTGTATAGAATTTGTTGTTGTAGTTGGACAGCAGAAGTCCGATTATCTTGCTCTGCTTCTTTTTGAGGGACTTGGCAGAGTAATTCGGGAAATAGCCGAGCTTTTCAGCTGCCTCACGAACCTTTTTCCTTGTTTCGGGGTGAATATAGCAGTCGTCTCTGAAAGCACGTGATACCGTTGTCTGTGATACCTTTGCAAGTTTGGCAACATCGTGACTTGTTATCATCTGAAGTAATCCCTTCGGTATTGTTTAAACTTGTACTATGATTTAATTATAACACGATCCGATCCGTATTTCAAGCGGCACAAGGATTTTTTTGTTATAATCCCGGCTGATATGCCGCATCTGCAGTCAGTCTATTGAGAACACCGACAGATTTCCGAATCCGGCAGTCCCGCGTTCTGTGTAATATCCGATCTTCCCTCTGGAGTGACCGGGACAGAACAACTGAAGGCAACGGACACCATTCACAAAAACATAGAATATGTCTCCGCAGGCGATGATTTTCATGTCATATTTCCGTTTACATTCGACGGGAATTTTTTTCTTTTCGATGACCGGAAACTCGCGCGTCGCAGTGAACCACACCTCGCCTCTGAGTGTATCAAGAAGGACAACGTATGCCCCGGCGCGGCAATCTTTGCCCTCTGCGCGAAGGACAATCCCCGCCGCTTCGCACTCAGGGGTGACCGTGGCTTCGATTATGCAGTCGGTGCAGTCGGTATCATACAGTCGTATGCTCCAGTCGTCCGGGCAGTATCCCGTGACACTTCCGCCGTCGGAATTCCAGCTTCCGGGAGTGCCCCATCTGCCGTCATTCTCCAAAAGCGCGCTGCTGTCCGACGAGAATATCAACCCGGTTTTCATGTTCTCAAGCTGTTCGCACCACATGGGAGAAAGATGGTCTCCTGTCCGCACAAGCTCTGCAGGAAGACCGATCGAGCCAAAATGACTGCCGCAGACATCCTCGCCCTGCGTGTGGAATACATATCTTTTTCCGTTCAGTTGGAGCGTTTTTGAACAGAAGCCCTGCCAGTTGACCGAGCCGAGGATCTCGTGCCCGAAAACCTCTGTGAAAGGCCCCTCCGGTGAATCGGCGCAAGCCTGTATTGTGGCAAGAGACCAGTCCGGCTGCCCGGTGCAGTATCTTTGTCCGTACATATTTCCGGTCAGACACAGCATCCACCATTTCCCGTCAAGAAAGAACACGTCCGGCACCTCGACACAGCCATATCTGTCGGGAATGAAGCACGGCTTTCTCTGCTCCCAATGAACAAGATCGTGTGAATATGCAAGTGCTATGACCGATGAAGCTGCACAGCTGTCACTATGCACTCTCGCCGCAAAATAGCCGTAATAACCGTCCCCGTCAGGATCTTTGACAACACAGAGATCACGGCAGTCGATCAGCTTTTCGCCGTGACCGATAAGCCTGATCTGATTTTCATAAGAGGCATACAGCTCCGGATTACAGCGGATGACCGGACTCTCCGGGTGACGCACATAGTTTATTCCGTCGTCAGAAACCGCAAGCCCGATCGAAGAGTCATTGATGTCGCCGATGCGGTGATTTGCGGTATAGTACATATAGCGCCGACCGTCCTTCAGAAACGTGCAGCCCGTCCAGAGATCACCGTCGTCATAACTGCCTGCCTTACCGGGATACAGCACCGACGGTCGGTGCTCCCAGTGAACAAGATCCTTACTTACCGCATGACCAAGTGCGCCGGTCTCGCCATTTCTTTCAGGATGACCGGGGCGTGCCTGCTGGAGAAACGTACAGTGTATCTCTCCGTTATGTTCGTAATACCATGTATCCCAGACATAAATCCCATCGGGGTGAAAACAGTTCATATGATTATCCTTTCGATACCGGCAAGAAGACTGCCGCTATTTGTCTGATGTTTGTTTCGGAATATTGTGAAAACGTATTCACAATATATCACAATATATATTATGCCATAGAATCTGCGTTTTGTCAAGCCAAACCTACGCTTTTTATGTAAAATGTTTTGACTGTATTCTTAAAATTGCATCGAAAACATTCACGAATGTGCTTGACAGAATGCGTGCGATATGATAAAATGACTATGTAAACATATTTTGAGAGGTGATTTTCATGTCTGAGTGTTTACTGACGTTCGACTGCCCGCAGGACTACACAGTGTTTCAGCAGGTCGACGGTTTCTGCGATATCACTGTCAGTGGTTCTGCCGATACTGCGATCAGCGGAGATATCATGCTTGCGATCGTCAGGGAATACAATGGTACATATGTCAGACGATGGGAAAAGGCGGCAGTTTCCGGAGCCGGATTCAGTCACACGTTTAAGAAAATACCGGCAGGCGGACTTTATTCTGTCCTGTCAGCAGTCTGCAGCAACGGAATGCCGAGTGATTCCGGTCTTTGCGGCGCGGCGGTACTTCATATCGGAGTCGGTGACGTGTTTGTGATTGCCGGTCAATCCAACTCGGCAGGTTTTTCAAAAACTCCGGGGTGCAGAGAGCCTGCTGCGGGAATACATATGTTCAGAAACCGATGTCGCTGGGATATTGCTTCTGACCCTATGAACGAAAAGACTGACACCGCACATCCCGAAAACGCCGAGCTTTTCCTTCCCGGTCAGTCTCCGTGGCTGGCTTTTGCCTTGGCTCTGAAGCGTGAACTTGGATACCCTATCGGTCTGATACAGACATCTGTAGGAGGATCGCCTCTTTCAGCGTGGAATCCGGAGGAAAACGGCATTCTTTTCAGGAATATGATCAGAACCGTCTCGATGTGCGGCGGCAGAGTGAAGGGTGTTCTGTGGTATCAGGGGGAAACGGACGCCGGAGGAGAAACAGAAACAGCCGGATATCTTGAACGTTTTGCCGGTTTTGTTTCTGCGGTGAGGCGTGAAATGAATGACCCCTTACTGCCTTTTTTCACCGTTCAGCTTAACAAGTTTCTTTCCTGTACTGACCCGGATACCGATCGCCGTTTTGCGGAGATCAGGGAGGCTCAGAGAAAAGCCGGAAAGATTCCCGGAGTTACCGTGATTCCGTCTCTCGACCTTACTCTGTCAGACGAAATTCACAACAACTCTGCCTCAAATAATGCGCTGGGAGAAAGAATAGCGTTTACCGCACTCGGAAAAATATACGGAGCGGATTATATCTCATCGGTTCCCGATATTTCTGACGCATACGTTTCGCCTGACGGCTATGCAGTACTTGTTTTTGACGGTGTATCAATGTATCTCGTCGGACGCGGGATCCCGACGGAAAGATCGGAGTTTGTCTTTTTTGATGAAAAAGGAGAAATCCCGATCGAATCCTGCGGATTTGCTGGAGACAGAATATTTTTCCGGCTGTCGCGCAACCCGTCCGGCAACGTTTCCGTAAGCTGCGCGCCGCATGCATACAGCGGATACGGCGTGCCGTTTGACAGGGGGACCGGGATACCTGTGCCGGGATTCGTAAACTTCCCGTGCAGACTCTCCGATGTCCGTGAATTCAGAAATAATTGACCACAGAATGAAAGGAATCTTCCTGACAGGGGAAGAAAAACATTGAAAATGATCAGAATAGCCAACGGAATATATAAAATGACTTTCGGCACACCGGAGAAATTCACTCCGGTGAGTGTACTGGGAACAGATCCCGACAACCGGGGTCTCTCCGTTCTTCCGGACAACAAACCCCCGTTCTGCGAGGACGATATAGTTTTCAGCCGCAGAAAGGGTGCCATTACTCTTGAAATACCGCTTGACCCCTCCGAGGATGTATACGGACTCGGACTCATGCTCAAATCCTTCCGTCAGACCGGATTGAAAAAGAAGCTGCGCAGCAATTCCGATCCCACAGCCGATACCGGAGATACTCATGCACCGGTCCCGTTCTATGCAACGACAAAAGGCTACGGTGTGCTCATCGATACCGCAAGATACCTGACATTTTATTGCGGCAATGTCAAGAAAAAACGCCCCGGAGCCGAAAAGCAGGTCTCTGCAGGAACCGATCGCGGTCACTGGTGGATAAAATCCGGAACCGGAAATATGTTTGTCGATATCCCGTCTGCCGATGGGGTTGACATATATGTCTTCTCCGGTGATTCAATAAAAGACGCAGTCGCAAGGTACAACCTGTTTTCCGGCGGCGGAGTCTTTCCTCCGATATGGGGACTTGGCGTGCTCTACCGCGCCTATATGCCGGGCGATGCCGAGCATATACTGGGGCTTGCAAAGGAACTGCGCGATGAGAAGATCCCTTGCGACATCTTCGGACTTGAACCGGGATGGCACACGCACGCATATTCCTGCACATATGACTGGAACCGCGAAAAATTCCCCGATCCCGAAGGGATGCTGAAAAAGCTGCACGGAATGGGATATCACGTGAATCTTTGGGAGCACGCATATGTCCATCCGACCTCTCCGATCTATAACGACATGAAAGACTGCTCAGGTGACTGTTTTGTCTGGGACGGGTTGGTACCGGATTTTGCTACAGACAAGGCGAAAAAGGTGTTTTCCGACCGGCACAAAATGCTGAAGGAACAAGGGATCTCCGGCTTCAAACTCGATGAGGCAGACAACTCTGACTTTACTGCCAACTGGGGTTTCCCCGATTTTGCCGCTTTTCCCTCCGGAATGGATGGCGAGCAGATGCACACTCTGATCGGGGCACTCTATCAGAAAACCATGCTCAGACCATATGAAGACAGCGGTGAAAGGACGTTCGGTCAGTGCAGGCAGTCAACAGCGCTTGCGTCATCATTTCCGTATGTCCTGTACAGCGATCTGTATGACCACACCGATTTCGTCAGAGGCATGGCAAGTGCTGCGTTTTCCGGAATCATGTGGACTCCGGAGGTGCGCTTTGCCGAAAGCACCGAGGAGCTTCTTCGCAGGATTGAGGCTGCGGTGGTTTCTCCGCAGACGGTTCTCAACTGCTATCAGGTCCCGTCTCCGCCATGGAAGCAGTGGGACTATGAGAAGAATGTGAGAGGTGTATTTCTCCCTGATGCAGACATAGTTACGGACGCGGTACGTAAAATTCTGCGGTTCCGTATGTCTCTGATACCTTATCTCTACACGGCATTTTACCGTTATTACAGCGAGGGTGTCCCGGTTGTCCGACCGCTGGTAATGGACTATCCCGGCATACCGGAGCTGAAAGACGTTTACGATTCATATATGATAGGTGACGGTTTGCTTGCTGCCCCTGTCATATTCGGGCAGGGAAACAGGAAGACCGTGTATCTGCCCGACGGTGTGTGGTACAATTTCAATACAGGAGAGCGCATTTGTGGAGGAAGATATATATCGGAGGATATACCGCTTGATGTGATCCCGCTGTTCGTGAAAGAGGGGACTCTGCTTCCGCTTGCAGAGCCGCTTGAGCATATTCCGGAGAATGCGGTGTTTGACGTCACGCTGAAAGCGTACGGTGAAGGCGAATGCTCATGCACCCTCATATGCGATGACGGCCATACCAACGCATACAGAGCAGGGGACATCTCAGAAGTCACGCTGACCGTACGCGGAGAGAATGTCACCTCAGACCGCGATCATCCCGGATACCGTATCTGTGCCGTCGAAAGAATAAAATAATCAGCAATTAACAAAACCGTCTGCCGAACAAAAAACGGCAGACGGTTTTGTTATTGAATCATATGCAGGAGATTTTCACTCTCCATAAGTCTCATCCAGCTTTTTCAGCTCCCTGAAGGTATCGATCTCCACGATATCGTCGAACGAGCATTCCCGCACAGCTATCCTGTATTCGTCGGGGAAGTATTCAAGCGCGACCTGATCCCAATAGCGCTCTTTACCGCCCGGAGACTGATAGACGCGCTCGATGTGCCCTGCAAGCTTTGCACCGTCCTCTGCACTCCAGTAGGATATGCCGAACATATGGTGGCAGTTGCGTCCGCCGACCGAAAGACCGGTGATTATGCCGTTTCTGGTCGCGAAGCACCAGTCGTCGGTCATATCGACCGGAACTCCGAGATAGTTCGTGCGGTACTGATACTTTGAAATAAGCGACGGGTTGTAGAGAAGCAGATCCGCCTCGCAGATATATGCATTCTGAAGCAGATACCGCGCGCACATGACCGACGAGATGTTGTTCGCCTCGTTGTATGCGGGATTCTCTATGAACCTGATTCCGGGATACTTATACAGAAGCTGGTCGAACTGCTCCGACAGATAGCCTCTCACAATATATATTTCCTGTATTCCGGCGGCGACTACGGCGTCGAGCAGACTGTCGATTATTCTTTTTCCCTTTACCCGCACAAGCGGTTTCGGTGTGTTCAGGGTGATCGGCACCAGCCTTGAGCCGAACCCGGCGGCGATGAATACCGCGCGCCTGACACGGTAGGGCTCAAGTGCCTCAAGACCCTTTTCGGTGATATTGCCGTTTGATATCATTCCGGCTTCCGTGAGCTGAGCCACTGTCTTGTTGACGGCTCCGAGAGACATTCCTGAGATTCCTGCAAGAGACCTCTGCGTCATGGCACCGTTTTTTTCAAGACCGGCAAGTATATCGAACTGCTTGTTTGACAGCATGGTTATGCATCCTTTCGTTTGCGTCCGTGATTTTTGATGATAAGCACCGCGCCCTTCATGAGAAGGTTGGCGGAGAGAATGAGAAGTGAGACGAATGCCGACGCTTCAAGCAGCATCTGCGCCTCGAACTGCGGGATCATAAGCGAGACCGGCTTTGTCTTTATGTTCGCAAGGAACGCAACGGCTGATATCGTCATCATTGAATTGACGAAAAAGTACGAAAACATCTCGGCAAGGGTTGCCTTTGTCTGCGGAAGTATCACGTCGCGTATAAGCCGGAACCTTCCGATCCCGAGAGATGAGGCAACAGCTTCAAGATTCGGATTCAGCTTTCCGATACTGTTGTATATCATGAGATACGGAGAGGAGAAGAAGTGGACGGTGTTTGCCAGCACAAGGATCGCATACGTGCCGTAGATAAAGCTGCCTTTGAAGAACAGAACATATGACAGACCGAGGACAACACCGGGGACAGCAAGCGACAGCACCGACATAAGGTGCAGAAATTTTCCGCCGCGTATCTTTCCGCGTGCAGTGAAGCAGGCGCATATGAAGGCGACAGCCGTCCCGATGACCGCAGTCAGAAACGCAGTCAGAACAGAGTTGAGCAGATACCCTCCCGCACCCTTTCTCAGCGCGTTTTCAATATTGCGGAGGGTAAAGCCCATATCAGAGGGATATCTTTCGGCGAAGGTTATCGCGATGAAGGACACGATCGGATAGACGACGCAGACCGATATCACCGCAAGTATAATAAAAGCGGCAATGTCGCGTCCCTTCTTTCTGCCCGGCTCGAACCGATGCCTCACATTCCCGCTTTTCCTGTCGTTTTTACAGAACAGGTCAATGAGAAACGCAGCGGCGGCGGGAATCAGCAGGATCAGCCCGAAAAAGCTGCCCTTTACAAAGTCCTGCCGTCCGATGACCTCCTCGTACATAAGCACGGGAAGCGTCTTGTACATCCCGCCGATCATGAGCGGAACGCCGTAGTCGGTCACGATCATGGTGAAAACGGCAAATATCACGCTAATCATCGGCTTTTTCAGATAGGGAAGGGTGATCGACACAAAGCGCCGGAATTTCGGTATGCCGAGGACCTCGGCTGCCTCATACGGAGAGGAATCTTCATATTTCAGAATGTCGGAGATCATGATGTAAGCCACCGGAAAGGCATACATGACTGAGCCTGCAACTATTCCGGCAAAGCCGTATATTCCTCTTGACAGCCCGAAAAGCCTTGTCAGTATCCCGTTCGAGCCGAAAAGGATTATAAGCCCCATTCCGTGCGAAATCGACGGGATGAGCATCGGAAGCAGTATAAGTACGCCGAACAGCCCTTTCAGCTTTACACCGGTTCTTGTCACGCACCACGCGGCGGCACCTCCGACGGCTATCGAGATGACCGTTGCCGCAGAGGAGACAAGAAGCGAGTTCAGCGCGGCGGTAAGGATTCCCCTGTCTGAAACCAGCGCCGGAAAGTCGGCTTTTCCGAGGTTCACAAGCATCGCCGCAAGCGGACAGATGACGGAGACGGCAAAGAAGCAGACAAGCAGGATGACCGTCCCTCTGCCGAATACGTTTCTCTTAAGTGACGAATTTACAGTCAAACCGCACCTCCGTCATCGCATGAATTTCGAGAGGGAATTGATTTTTGCCCTCAGGTTGTCAATGACAAAGCTCTTCACATAACCGTCCGCAGGGCTGTCGAGAAGCTCATCCGGGGTGCCGATCTGATGGATCTCCGCCTCTCCCATGACCATTATCCGGTCGGACATTGAAAATGCCTCCTCCTGGTCGTGGGTTATGTATATCATCGTGGTTCCGAAACGGTACTGAATCTCTTTCAGCTCCTCACGCATTGTCAGACGGGTCGCCACATCAAGCGCGCTCATCGGCTCGTCGAACAGGATAATGTCCGGGCTGAGCGCAAGGGTTCTTGCAATTGCCACCCTCTGCTGCTGTCCTCCGGAAAGCTCGGAGGGGTACTTGTTTTTGTGTTCGGTAAGTCCGACCTGTGAGATCAGCTCGTTCGTGCGTTCCTTCGCAATGTTCTTAAGCTCCGGGCGGAAACGCATTGCGTAGCTTATATTTCCCGAAACCGTCATGTTCTCGAAAAGGGCATAATTCTGGAATACGATCCCCATTTTTCTTTTGTCGGGCGGGGCGTTTGTTATGTCGTTTCCCTCAAGCAGGATCTTTCCGCTGTCAGCGGGAAGAAGTCCTATCAGAATGCGCAGAAGTGTGGTCTTTCCGCATCCCGACGGTCCGAGTATCGACAGGAATTCTCCTTTTTCGACGCTGAAGCCGACACAGTTCAGTGCGGCGTGTCCGCCGAACCTTTTTGTCAGCCCTTCAACCTTCAATATTTCCATTTTGACGGTCATTTTTCCTTTACTGTGATATAGTTGATCGCGGCAGATTTTCCGCGCGGTGTTATCCGGATCTGCGGTATCTTTTTACCGATCGTGCGGATTGTGTTCATATAAGTTTGATTATACCCGAATAAATGAACCGGAGTCAAGTACAAATTGTAAACGATTCCGCGAAAACGCCGCACAGCTTCTTTTTTCGGCTTATTTCGTTCGGATTTGTAAAAAATAATGAATGGTCCGACGGTGTTTTGTTATAAAGCCGGCAATCAGATCCGCAAAATGAACGTAATAACGCGATTTGTGACGACGCCGTGTTCATAATACTGCTTTGACTGTCCGGTTCTGAATGATCCCGAACCGGAAGTAATTTTTGCCGTTTCTCTTTACATTTACGGACATACGTGGTATAATACATGAAGATATTGTCGAAGGACCGGGCGTTCCGTTTGAATATAAAATCGGCTGAATGCCTTTTTTTGCGGAACAAATCCGGAAAACCAACGTCAAAACCCCTTGCCGTGTACAAAACGGCATGAAAGGAAAACAAAAATTGAATTCTATCGAAACCGAAACCAAAGACGTGACTTTTTCGCCTCCGGCAGAGGAGCCGAAAAAGCCGAAAAAGAAAAAAGCGGCGGGATTCGGGGAAAAGCTCTCCGATCTGTGGCGGGACAAAAGGAAGTTCACTTCACGGCTGATAACCGCTGCCGCCGCATCAGCTGCGTTTGTATTCACCTTCCTTGTATTCGGACCCCTTGAGATTTACATATCAAACATGGCTTTCTTTGCCTTCTCGGGCAAATATCTCTTTGCTCCCGCTGCCGTCGCGGGGATCGTCATTGCGGCGGCGATGACCGGGATACTGGTCCTGCTCCGCGGGAAGATATACAACTATGCGGTGTCGCTTGTCATATCGCTGACCCTTGCCGGGTATATTCAGGGCAACTTTCTGAATATCGATCACGGCACGCTTGACGGAAGCGAGGTCGTGTGGCAGAATTTCAAGGTTCCCGCAATGCTCGGAGTTCTGTTCTGGGCGGTGATGATAGTCATTCCGCTTGCGGTTCAGTATTTCAGCCGCAGGGTGTGGAAATATGCCGTGCGCGTTGCGGCACTGATCCTTGTCGGCGCGCAGAGCGTTGCTCTTGTTTCTCTTGTCGCAAAAACCAAATTCACGAACGTTTCCGACGACGGATTCCTGTCAAAGGATAAAATCTACGAGGTGGCTCCGGAAAAGAACGTGGTATTCTTCATGCTTGACCGTTTCGATAAGAAATGGGCGGATATGCAGCTGAAGAACGATCCGAAAATCGAAAAACAGCTTTCCGGATTTACGTATTACGAAAACCTGACCGGAAGCTACTCCCGCACCTGCCCGTCGGTAACATACCTGCTTACCGGCGTGAAATGCGACTATGAGATACCCATGAGCGACTATTTCAGAAAGGCATGGGCAGAGGGCTGCTTCCTCCCGCAGATAAAGAACGCGGGGTATGAGACAAAGATCTATTCCGACATACCGTATATCATGGAGAAATCCGAGTACGGAAAGAACGCGATCGACAATATCGGCTATCCGACGCATTCGGCAAACCGGATGAAGATACTTTCGGCAATGTACGGGCTTTCGGCGTACAGATACCTGCCGGAGATGATGAAGCCGTATTATCACATCTACACCGGCGATATCTCATACGGATTCATCTACGGCGGGAGCAAGGTGAAGAACAACGTCTATTCCATCGACGATATCGCCTTCCGCAAGGGGCTTGTCGATAACGGTCTCACCGTTGACGAAAACAGTAAGGGCGCATTCATGTTCTATCACCTTCAGGGTGCGCACGACCCGTTCCGCATGGATGAGAACGGCAACCTGATGACCGGACAGGAGTACAGCGAAAAGGGACGTCACAGGCAGATAAAGGGCAACCTCAACACGATATTCAAATACATAGAGCGGCTGAAGGACCTCGGCGTCTACAAGGACACAACGATAATAATTTCAGCCGACCACGGCGAGACCGGTTATTATGAAAAGCTCAACCGCGAGCGCGTGCTTGCCTGCTTCATAAAGCCCGCGGGCGAGGACGGAAGCACGCCGATGAAGCGTTCCCGGAAGCAGATCACTCAGGACAACCTCCGCGCAAGCATATCGTCGTATTTCGGTATCGAGCTTATCGAAAACGGAAGGCACACAAGAACCGTCGAGGAGATCGGAGAGGACGAAAATGTCACCCGCTACTTCTGGATGAACGGCACCGACGGCGGGGTAAAGCGCGACTACAATCTTGTTACCTACGAGATAACCGGCGATGCGAACGACTTTTCAAACTGGAAGATCGTTTCAGAAGAACGGATAAAATATCCATACTACGATGCAGCAAAGGATGACAAAAAGATTGACATCAAGTCAATCATACTTGTCTGTGCAGTTATCATTCTTATCATGGCGGCGGGTGTCGTGATCGCGACGATTATCATAAAAAAGAAAAAATCAAAACGGAGATAAAAAATGAAAAACACAGCAAAAAAACTTCTTGCCTTCGCGGCATTCTTCATCCTTGCGACGGTGATGTTCATTCAGAACGCATTTGCCTACATTGACCCGTCGGCAATGACGTTCATTATTCAGATAATTGCCGGAGTTGCTATTGCCGCCGGCGCCGCATTAGGCTTTTACTGGAGAAAATTCAGGCGCGCCGTGACAAGGAAAAAGCGCAGCGACGACTATGACGAAGACGATGACGACGATGAGGACGGGGACGACGAGTAATCCCGATCCGTCGGACGGAAAAAAGCGCGCACTGCTCTGGCTTGTCATCCCGCTTTCCGCGGTGGCACTTGCGGCGGCGGTCAATTTCCTTCTCATCGTGAATGCCGTTGTCCCGTCAGCCTCTATGGAGCCGACGGTGCCGGAGGGCGCGCTTGTTGTCGGCTCACGGCTTGCATATCTGAACCGCTCCCCAAAAGCGGGGGATATCATCATATTCACGCATAAAGAATTTCCCGGAAAGCTGCTCATCAAGCGCGTTGCGGCAACCGAAGGACAGAGGTTCGCGGTGACGGACGGAGCGGTATATATCGACGGAAAGCCCATGGGAGACGCTCCCGGAGATGATTTTCCGGAGGTTATCGTTCCTGCCGGGATGCTTGTCGTGCTCGGAGACAATCGGGCGCACTCAAAGGACTCGCGGTACTGGGACGACCCCTTCGTCCGCGTATCCGATGTCCGGGCGAGAGCGGAATTCATGTATTATCCGCGTTTTGCGGCGCTGACCGGAAGCGTGCCGGCGGCATAATAAACCTTATTCAAGGACTAACAGTAAAATGGAACTGATAAATACGGTGATTGGTGTCCCTCTCGGGTACCTGATGCGGTTCTGCTGGCTTCTTGTCAGGGACTACGGTGTTGCGATTATTATTTTCACCCTGCTTACTAAGGTGATAATGTTCCCGATATCGCTCCTTGTCCAGAAGAACTCCATCAAGATGGTGAAGATGAAGCCTCAGCTTGAGGCTCTCAGGTATCAGTATGTCGATGACAAGGACGCATATTTCGACGCACAGAACGCCCTTTACAAAAAAGAGAAATACAGCCCGATGGCGGGGATCTGGCCGCTTCTGCTTCAGCTTCCG
>FR891144.1:16219-21659 GCA_000433515.1 Candidatus Colimorpha enterica
ATAATTCTCGGGCTTATTGACGTTGTATACAAGCCGCTGAAGCACCTGCTTCACATCCCGGCGGAGACGGTAAACGCTCTTGTCGAAAAGGCGGCTTCACTTGCCGGCTCAACTGTCGAAGCCCTCGGTTCGACTGCTCAGCTGAAGGTGGTGGAGCTTGTTTCCTCCGACCCCGGCGCCTTTTCTTCCTTCGACAGCGGTGTCATATCTGCCATTCAGGGGCTGAAAATGGATTTCCTCGGCATAAATCTTGCCGCAACGCCCTCTGTAACAAGGCTTGATCTGCTGTTCCTTGTTCCGGTGCTTGCCGGACTTACGGCTTTTCTTCTCTGCTGGGTGCAGAACCGCATAAACGTTCTTCAGATAGAGCAGAGCAGGCTGTCACAGTGGGGCATGACGGTATTCATGATTGCCTTCTCGACGTATTTTGCCTTTATAGTTCCGGCGGGAGTCGGTCTGTACTGGGCATGGGGCAACCTGTTCGCTATCGGTGTAATGTATCTTGTCAACCTCATATACGACCCGAAAAAGTACATCGATTACAAAGCGCTTGAACAGATAAAGAAGGACGTTGCCGCACAGCGTGCCGCCGACAAACGCAACCGTAAGTTGGCAAGAAAGTACATGAAGCTCTTCAACAGCAACAGTGAGCATATGAAGCTGATGTTCTATTCCGAGGGGAGCGGTTATTACAAGTACTTTGCGAATATAATCGATGCCATTCTGAAGAATTCAAAGCTGACGATACATTACGTCACAAGTGATCCGGACGACGCGATATTCCGGAAAGACGAGCCGAGGATAATTCCGTATTATGCCGACGAAACACGGCTTATTTCGCTTATGATGAAGGTAGAGGCGGACATTGTCGTCATGACGACCCCTGACCTTGAGAAGTATCACATAAAGCGTTCCAAAGTCAGAAAAGACGTCGAGTATATCTATATCGACCACGCCTGCTCAAGCCTCAATCTCACATACCGCACCGGCGCGTTTGATTATTTCGACACGATCTTCTCTGTAGGACCCGACCAGACGGAGGAGATCCGCGCACTTGAAGCCCTGCGCGGGACAAAGAAAAAGAAGATCGTCGAATGCGGATACGGTCTTATCGACAACATGATAGCCGCATACGGGGCATCGGACAAGACCCCGAACGAAAAGCCGACGATACTCATCGCGCCGTCGTGGCAGTATGATAATATCATGGATTCCTGTCTTGACGGACTTATCGAGGGGCTTTACGGCAAGGGCTACAGAATAGTTATCCGTCCGCACCCGCAGTACGTCCGCCGTTTCCCGGTGAGGATGAAGGAGATAATCGGGAAATACGGGGACCTTTTCGGCGATGATTTTGCAATCGAAACCGATTTCTCGTCAAACGTCACCGTATATACGGCTGATCTTGTCATTACCGACTGGTCGGCTATTGCATATGAGTTCAGCTTTACTACCCTCAAGCCTTCACTGTTCATCAACACAAAGATGAAGGTCGTCAACAAGGCGTACAAGAAGATCGACATCGTTCCGTTTGACATTACCGCGCGCGATATCATCGGAAAGTCGGTGGACAAGGACGGAGTTCCGGAGATCGGCGAAGCCGTCGCGTATCTGCTTTCACATCAGGACGAATACCGCGGCAGTATCGAAAAGCTGCGCAGCGAGCATTTCTATAATCTCGGCTCAAGCGGCGAGGCAGGGGCAAAGTATATAACCGACAGACTTACAAGAAAGAAAAAGAAGAAAAAATCCGCAGCCGTAAGCGGCACCGATGCGGAAAACGATGCTGAGACAGCATAATGCCGGAAATTTCCGGCGGAGGAGAGGACTGTGGGAATACTGAAATATGCCTTCGGGGCAGGGTACAGAAGATTCTATGACAACATATCCGGAATTGCGGAGAGCGAGAAGAAAAACCGTTTTCTGCTCCTTGCCGATGCGGCTTTCTGCACTCTGCGCTACGGGAGCGGGCTTACCGATTATCTCAATTACGAATTCTGGAAGAGAAGCGCAAAAGAGCGCAGGCAGTATGTCACGATACGCACTCAGGACGGCTTTTACAAAAAGGTCAGTCCGCCGGAGTACAAAACCACCTTCACTGTCAAGCCGAATTTCCTGCGCGTTTTCAGGGATTACGTGAAGAGGGGCTACGTTGCGCCCGGATTTCCGGATGAGGGCGGGGATCTTACTGAGTTTCTCCGGAACAACAGCGTGTTCATGCAGAAGCCGGTCGACGGCCTCGGCGGTCATGACGTGAAAAAGGTCAGCGCAGCCGACATTTCCTCCCCGGAGGAATACTATGCCTACCTGAAGGAAAACCGGCTGTTTGTTGAGCAGTACATCACCCAGCATGAAAAAATGGCGTCGCTCTGCGATAAGAGCGTCAACACGATAAGAGTCATGACCTCAAGCGTGACAGGAGTGCCGGAAATTGTCTGTTCCTTTCTCCGTGTAGGAAACGGGAGCTGTGAAGTAGACAACTTTCACGGCGGAGGAATGGCGGCGGCGGTTGATGAAGAGACCGGGACAGTTCACGGTCAGGCGATTGACAAGGCGATGAGCCGCTTTGACCGCCATCCGGTGTCAGAAGTCCTTTTTGACGGGTTTCAGATCCCGTACTGGGACGAGGTGAAGCGCCTTGTCTGCGAAGCGGCACTTATCGAGCCGAGGATAATGATGATCGGCTGGGATGTTGCAATAACTCCCGACGGACCGCTGTTTGTCGAAGCCAACCGCAGACCGGGCTTTGATGCAGTTCAGGTGATAGCCGGACGCGGACGGATGGATATCGTGAAAAAAGCGCTTGACGGACTGAAAAAGCGGAAATAGGAAATCAAAGCGGCTGTTAAGAGGTCATTCTTTAACAGCCGCCTTTTCATGCCCTTTTCAGGCTCTCAGTATTTCCACTTGTCGAGCAGACTTTCCTTGACGCTTATCTTGTCAACGCCGGTCATGTCGGCATATTTTATATCAGTCGGGTAATTCTCTATCGTGTAATCAACGTTCTTGTATATCTTTTCCGGAGCGAAAAGTTCTTTGTCCTTCGGGATAACGTCGGAAACAAGGTATTCAAACACCTTCATGATGTCGCTGTCGGTTTCCTTCCCGGAAATAACCGCGCTTGAATATACCGTGTAGGGCGAACCGTCCTCAAAGAACAGTATTTCATAATCCGCGCCGTTGTTTATCTCGGTGACAGCCTGAAAGGTCATGCCGAGCGCAATTGCCGCTTCTCCCATTTTCAGTGCGTTTACGGGACCGGAGCCTGAGGTCGTGAAGCCGGCACCGGAGATGTTTTCCTTAAGCCTGTCGAAATACTCAAGAGCCTTCTCCTCGCCCAGCACATTGACGCGGTTGAGATAGAATATGTAGCCTGTTCCGGAGGATTTCGGGTTCGGCATGGAGATAAGCCCCTTATATTCCGGCTTGATGAGGTCGTCATATGATGACGGCACAGGCAGATTCTTTTCGTCAAGCATTTTTTTGTTGACGATGACAGCCCCTCCCGATTTGTACATCGGTACGTAACGGCGGCTTTCCGGAACAAGCCCGTCCTCATAGACCGAAAAATCGACGTCCTTGAGAACGGCAAGACTGTCGGAGATCTTCTCCAGATAGCTGTTTTCCAGCTCCATGATTATGTCACAGTCGGTCTTTTTTCCCTCGGCATAGAGCTTTGAGGACAAATCTCCGGTCGATTTGTACTCGATTCTGATGTTGTATTCCGGGAATTTCGCGTCAAACATCTTCTGCGCGTTCTCTATTCTGAAATCCTCGGAGGATGCGTAGATGATTATCTCTTTCTTTTTCTTTCCGCACCCGGAGATCACGGCGGCAAGCATAAGCATTGCCAGAACGGCTGTCAGTATTTTTTTCATTGCGGTATACGGTATCCTTTCTGCTGATCGGGTTTATACCCGGTTTTCTGAGTTTAACCTTGATACATTATATCACAAAAATGAACGCCTGTCAACCCTCGATTGCGCGAAATACGTTCATATAACCTGAAATGCGGTTCGGGTTTGAACTGATGTGTTCGCGGCATACCTTTACGGACTGATACCGGCTGCATCCGCACACGGTTTTTTCCTCCGCAATTTCCGCCGGAATATTTACCGGAATGTGTTGAAATAAACCGAAAAAAATGATATAATGTCATCTGATGCGCGGAATCGGAACGCGCTGAGAATATTCATAAAGAATAAACATATATTTTCCCGATACCGAAAGGAGTTTTTTCACTATGGGACTTATCAAAGCCGGGATCGGCGCACTCGGAGGCACACTGGCAGATCAGTGGAAGGAATTTTTCTACTGCGATGCGCTTGACAAGAGCGTTCTTGTCACAAAGGGACAGAAGCGGGTCGGAAACCGTTCATCCAACACAAAGGGAAACGACAACATAATCTCAAACGGCTCCGGGATCGCGGTCGCAGACGGTCAGTGCATGATCATCGTCGAGCAGGGCAAGGTCGTTGAGGTCTGCGCCGAGCCGGGTGAATTCACCTACAACAATTCTACCGAGCCGTCGATATTCGCCGGAAACCTCGGTCAGAGCATTCTTGATACCTTCAGGACAATCGGCAAGCGCTTTACCTACGGCGGCGACACCGGAAAGGATCAGAGAGTTTACTATTTCAACACCAAGGAGCTTATCGACAACAAGTTCGGCACGCCGAATCCGATACCCTTCCGCGTTGTTGACAAAAACATCAATCTTGACATCGATGTGTCTGTCAGATGCTCCGGTATTTATTCATATAAGATCACAGACCCGATACTCTTCTACACAAACGTCTGCGGAAACGTGGAGCGCGAGTATACAAGAGACGAGATCGACGGTCAGCTCAAGACGGAATTCATAAGCGCCCTCCAGCCGGCATTTGCCGAGCTTTCAAATCTTGAGCTTCGTCCGAACGCAATTCCGGCTCATGCCGAGGAGCTCTGCAGTGCGATGAACGCCGCGCTGACAAAGAAGTGGAGCGAGCTCCGCGGACTCAGCGTCGTGTCGATTGCCATGAACCCGATCACTCTGCCGGAGGAAGACGCCGAGATGATCAAGCAGGCTCAGCGTACGGCTATCATGCGCGACCCGACAATGGCGGCGGCAACTCTTGTCGGCGCACAGGCAGATGCAATGAAGGCTGCGGCAGAGAACAAGAGCGGCGCAATGACAGGCTTTGTGGGCATGGGAATGGCCATGAACGCAGGCGGCGGAATGAACGCGCAGAACCTGTTCGCAATGGGTCAGCAGAATCAGCAGGCTCAGCAGAGCGCTCCGGCGGCAAACGGCTGGAAATGCGCCTGTGGTCAGACGGTCACCGGAAACTTCTGCCCGAACTGCGGCGCAAAAAAGCCGGAACCCAAGCCCGAGGCAGGCGCATGGAGGTGTAAGTGCGGCGCGACCGTGACAGGCAAATTCTGTCCGGAGTGCGGCTCT
>FR891144.1:21717-26020 GCA_000433515.1 Candidatus Colimorpha enterica
GCCTGCGGCACGGTGAACAAGGGCAGATTCTGTCAGAACTGCGGCGCAAAAAAGCCGGCTGACGCTCCCCTCTACCGCTGCGACAAGTGCGGCTGGGAGCCGGAGGACCCGAAGAATCCCCCGAAGTTCTGCCCGGAGTGCGGCGACAGGTTCGACGACAACGACATAAAATAAACCCTCCCGGATGACCGGGAGGCGGTGTTTCCCCGCCGTTATTCACTCTGAAAAACGACGGGGAAACGAATATCTCAGCCGAAAAGGAAGAGAACAATGGATCAGCTTTTAGAATACAAATGCCCGTGCTGCGGCGGCAGTATCGGGTTTGACAGCGGTTCGCAGAAACTGAAGTGTCCGTACTGTGATACCGAATTCGACATTGACACCCTGAAAAGCTATGACGATGCTCTGAAGTCCGAAAAGCCGGACAGCATGGAGTGGGACGACAACGCGGAAAAGTCGTGGAACGGCGAAGAGGACGACGGAATGTCGGTTTACGTCTGCAAATCCTGCGGCGGCGAGATCGTCTGCGACAGGACCACCGCGGCGACCTCCTGCCCGTACTGCGGCAACCCCGTCGTGATGACAGGAAGGCTTGCAGGCGACCTTATGCCGGACTACATAATCCCGTTCAAATACGACAGGAACGCGGCGAAGGCGGGGATGAGGAATCACCTGAAGGGCAAGAAGCTGCTTCCGAAGGTTTTCAGCGACGAGAATCATATCGACGAAATTAAGGGGATCTATGTTCCCGTGTGGCTCTTTGACACCGACGCCGAGGCAGGGATCAGATACCGCGCCACAAAGATCAGACGCTGGAGCGACAGCGATTACGACTATACCGAAACCAGTCATTTCACGGTCATACGAGAGGGCTCGCTCGGGTTCGACAACGTTCCGGTAGACGGTTCGACCAAGATGGATGACGCGCTTATGGAGTCGATAGAGCCGTTCAATTTCGCAGAGGCTGTCGATTTCAGAACAGCCTACCTTTCAGGATATCTTGCCGACCGCTATGACGTTTCGTCGGAGGACAGCAAGCCCCGTGCCAACGAGAGGATCAAGCGCAGTACCGAAAACGCATTTGCCTCAACGGTGACCGGCTACAGCACCGTCACTCCCGAGTCGTCAAGCGTCAGATTCAATCACGGCAGGGTCAAATACGCCCTCTACCCGGTCTGGCTCCTCAACACGACGTGGAAGGGCAAGAAATATTATTTCGCAATGAACGGACAGACGGGACGTTTTGTCGGTGATCTACCGGTCGACTGGGGTGCTTACTGGAAATGGTTCGGCATCTGGACGGCGATATTTGCCGCGGGAACGTTTCTTGCGTTCCTGCTTGCACACCTGTTGTGAGGAGGCGCGGAATGAAAATGAAAAGAATTATTACGATTCTGTCCGCGCTCCTTGTCGCGGTTGTTCCGCTGTCGTTTGCCGTCAGCGGAGAAGAAATTCCGGACGAAAGACAGCTTCCCCGGCTTGTTGACCGCGCAGAGCTTCTTGACAGCGACGAGGCTGACGGGCTTCTGACTCTGCTTGACCGCCTGTCGGACGAGGTACAGTGCGACATTGCCGTTGTGACGGTGAATTCGCTCGACGGCAAGAGTGTTGTCGATTATACCGACGATTTTTACGACTACAACGGCTACGGTTACGGCGAGGATCGTGACGGCATAATGCTCCTCATCAACATGGGCGAGCGCGACGTGCATATCAGCGACTGCGGATATGTCTGCCGTGCGCTTTCACAGAAGCAGCTCGACCGACTGAGAGAGCAGGTCACGCCGTATCTGAGCAGCGGGGACTATTACACGGCATTCAGAACCTTTGCTGACCGCTCCGCGCAGCTTATCACCGATGCGAGAAACGGCGGCGACGACGAACCGGCGGTTGACGATCATTCGTTTGAGGGCTTTTTCCGCAGCCTCGGCAGCATTCCGCTTATCTGTATTGTCGTCGGTGTTATCGGCGGCTTCATCGCTGTTTCGATAATGAAGGGCAAGCTGAAATCGGTCAGACGCCGCGGTGAAGCATCGGATTACGTAAGAAACGGAAGTTTCAATATCACGAACAGCAGTGATATTTTCCTCTACACGACAGTGTCAAAGACCGCAAGACCGAAGGACGATGACTCATCCCATGGCGGAGGCGGAGGCGGCGGCCACGTCAGCTCCTCCGGGACCTCCCACGGAGGAAGCAGCGGGAAATTTTAATGCATCTTTCGTGGGTGCTGAAAATTCATTCGGAATTTTCGGTACCCACGGTTTTTATTCATTTTCTGAAATTAACTGCCGTAATGTGCGGTGTGCGTATTTGCGTTGCGGCGTATAGCAACCTGCACAAATGGAACACATGATATTTGTGCATTGCGCTGAAATTTAACGGCCGTGACGGATTTTCACTTGACACGCATTTCTGCGCATGGTAAACTGTAAGCAGGGAATTAATATTGATTTCTACAGAGGAAGATGAGAAATGACTGTTCTTGGTCAATCAAAATCGGATATATTGAGAAATGAGTACATAAGCGCATTTGTAAACTGTGATTCGCCGCATTACAGGAAATTTATTGAACAGAAGCGGATGTTTACTGATGGGATGTGCTATGTCGGTTACCTTTGGGATTGCCTTCTGAATATGGACGTTATTTCGGAATACCGGGCTAAGATGATGCTGACGGAAAAGCGTGATGTCTTCATTATGTGGGATATACATTCCTGCGAAAGAATATTCATCCCTGATTACTGGAAATATCCGAAAACAAGTGTCCTGTATACCGGGGAATGGTCGGATTCACTTATGTCTGATCTCCCGGAAGACCTGTATCTGTTCGACGAAACGTTCATGTGGAGCGTGATTTTCACTCATGAAACAAACGACAAGGGCAGGAGATATTGCCTGTATGCTGAGGGGAGAGGGAATGAGTACTGACGTCTTGATGAGGAGAATCATTGCCTTCATAACCTGCCTCATAGCTGTTGCAGGTGTTCTGTGTGGCTGCAACATATTCGACAACCGGACATATCATTGGGAATTTGAACAGGAGTACAGCGCGGCAAAGGAGATACTGATTGTTGATGTATCCTGCGATGACGGTATTTACCGTGAGGAGCTTCTGAAAAACCTGAGTCTGGAATCGGCAAAGGACATATTCCACGATATCGAGGCGATAGATTTCAAAAAATATGGTCCGAATCGGCTGACGACTCACGGAAGGTGCATAAAAATTGTTTTTGAAAACGGTGATTACGACATGATAGGGGCATATGAGCCGAGGCATCATTATTATGGTGATGCGCCGGGTGATGATTTTGCGTCATATCTGGTAGTCAGAAGTGCCGAACAATTCGATGCGCTGATAGACAGTTATCTGGCTGAGTAAGTTGACTGAAATGAGATTTTATATTGATGTCAATTTGCCGCGGTTCACAGCGCGGTTATGGGTATTATTATCGCTTTTTTATAGACGGGCAAAATTTCAGGAGGACAGAATGAGTACCGAATTTACAATAACAGTACAGACAAAGCATCGCTATTTTTCTCCGGAAACCTCCGACTTCCTGTTTTCAGTGGTCGGTGAGGGCTGCCGCAGGAAAATTGCGCTCGGCGTGATCCAGCCGCCGGTCAATGACAGGCTCAGCTTCTGCACATACGAATGCAGGTTTGACGTTTCAAACCGTTTCAACAACCTTCTTGCCGATCCGCTGTTTCAGGCGGACGACGACCCGGAGGTGGCTGAATATCTCCCCGTGCCTCTGCGAGTCCGGCTTGATAATCTTCAGGGGCTGTTTGAGTTTATACTGTCTTCAGACGAAGCAGTATGTCTGCGTGTTTTCATCGATTCCGGCTTCAAGGCGGACGATTATTCGCCGCTTCCCGTACCTATTGAAGATTTTGCGGAGAAAATGGAGCAGATAATAACCGGAATGCGTACGCCGGCGTTTTACTATGAATTCTGTTGGGAAAAATAAAAAATCCGACGAAAATATAGCAATCAAAAGAGAAAGAACAATGACCGACTTTATACTTTCGCTTGCCGGAAACGGCAGATATGTTTCTGTTTATGCAAATCCCGATGACCCGTCTGCATTTATCTACGGCAGAATTCTTGCTGCGGATGGTGACAATTTCGTCATGTACTGTATATCGCAGGACGGAGAGTATGACGGACTGGCGCTGAAAAGAACCGATTCGGTTTCCCGGATCGAGGTTGATGGGCAGTATCATGCAAAGATGCAGAAGCTGATTGACAAAAATCTTCCGGAGGCGGAATTTGAATTTACAAAAGACCGGCTTGTGCAGT
>FR891145.1:0-3181 GCA_000433515.1 Candidatus Colimorpha enterica
CTTGAGAAGAAAGAGGGGAAAGAAGAAACTAAAAAGAAATATTTATTGAGAGGTCTGCACCCGCGAAAATCGGGTTCGCTTTCCCCTGCAAAAAAATGCCCCTGTTCAAAAGTTTTTGAAAGGTGTCGGAAAACTTTTTTCAAAAAGTTTTCTGACAAAAAACCTCACCGTTTCACCAACTTCCCCATTGCTTCTTTAAGGAGGGAGATGAAGGTATCGACCTCGGGGAGGGTGTTTTCGTGGGAGAAGCTGATTCTGACGGTTGAGTCGGCGCGGGTCGGATCGAGGCCGAAAGAGGAGAGAACCGGGCTGGTTTTCAGCTTTTTCGACGAGCAGGCGGAACCGGCGGAGATACAGACACCGTTTGCCGACATATGGCGGACGAGGACCTCGCTCTTTATGCCGGGAACATGGAGGCTGACGATGTTCGGCAGATACTCTCCGAGAGGCTGATTGACCGAAACACCGTCGGGTAGGGCGGAGATGAGCCTTTCGCGGAGGGCTGTGACGGTCTCACGGTCGGAGGACATATTCTGCGCACGTTCTTCTGCCGCCGCTCCCATTCCGGCGATTCCGCAGACGTTTTCGGTGCCGGAGCGGAGTCCGTCCTCCTGTCCGCCGCCGAAGATCACCGGCTTCAGGCGTTTGTGAAAGATAAGCTCCTCACTGCACCAGAGTGCGCCGATGCCCTTCGGGGCGCCGATCTTATGACCGCTTACCGTGACGAGGTCGGCGTTCAGCTTTGAGGGGGCGCAGTTCAGCTTCAGGAAGCCCTGAACCGCGTCGCAGTGCGTCACTGCCTCCGGGCAGCGCTGTTTTGCAAGAGAAAAAATCTTTCCGACGTCATAGACCGCGCCGGTTTCGTTATTGACACGCATTACCGAGACTAAAACCGTCTCGGGCGTGAGCGCGGAATACAGCTCTTCATCGTCGATTATGCCGCCTTTTGTTGAGAGGCGTATGACCTCGAAGCCGTGTGCTTCCGCGAAATTGACGGTATTGGCGACAGCGGGGTGTTCGCTGTCGGTGGTGACTATTCTCGGTCTGAAGCGGTACTTTTTGCCGTAGATCGAGCCTGATATTGCAAGGTTGTCCGCCTCGGTGCCGCTTCCGGTGAAGATAAGACGACCGGAGCGGGGATTCTTCACTCCGAGAGCCTTTACGATCCCGGCTCTTGCGGCGGAGACGAGCCTTTCCGCCTCAATGCCCTTGCCGTGAACCGACGAGGGGTTGCCCCAGTCGCAGCGGAGCGCACGTTCTGCGGCATCAAGTGCAGCTTCGGAGACTCTTGTGGTCGCGCTGTTATCGAAATAAATTATGTCCATCGGGGGATGTCACTTTCCGATGCTTATGTAACCGAGTATTGCCTCGGCGCTTTCAAGGTTTTTGTCGTAGTTATCCGGGAGGGCAGTGTAGGTATAGATATAGACGGTACCCTTGTCAAGCATGACTACCTGCATGAATTTATACTTCTGACCGGTGACGGTTGCGGTGTAGACGTATTTCTTTGCCGCCTTTGCCGAGAGAAGGACGTTTTCGCCGTTCGTCTCGTACTCCATGTCGCCGAAGGTCTTTCTGAAATCAGCCTCATAGTATGCCCAGTACTCCTCGGTGCTTTTTATCTTCGGGACCTCGGTGGGTTTTTCGGTTACGGTGCCGGTTCCGGTTCCGGTTTCTGCGGGTGCTTTTGTCTCCGGAACGGTCGTTTCCGGCTTGTCGGTGGTGACGGCACCGTCGGTCGTTTTGCCGTTTACATCGACATGGATAAGTCCGTCGTCAGCCTCGAATGCCATGAAGCTGATATTGGAGCGGTCCTTTGCCGAGACGTAGGCGGTCGTAACTCCGGTTGAAATGTCGGCTGTCCAACTGTCGGGGACGTAGAGTACATAGCCTGCATTCTCCGGAGAGATCTTCCTGAAATCCTTCGGTGCGAAATTATCGGCGGGGTTACCGCATCCGCAAAGCGCTCCCGCAAGGATAAGACCTGCGGCAAAGGCGCTGATTTTCTTAACAAAGCCCATTTTATTCTCCTTGAATGAATATATTGATCCTATTATAATATTATACTCCCGACACTGCGGAATGTCAAATGCGGCGTGAAAAAAGTAACAGAATATTAATCTTATCGGGCAAAAAATGTCCCGGTGGATTTTGTACACCGGGACGGGAATATGTTTGCTTTTAAAGGCCGGCAAGTCTGCTGTAGAGACCGCTGTATTTTTTACAGATCTCGCGGCAGGCGGCGACGTTTTCCGGTATCGGGAGGGTTTCGGTCTTTATTGTCAGCTTTGCCGCCGCTTCGGAAGCCGAGGAGAACACTCCGCAGCCGATCCCGGCGACAACTGCCGCTCCGAAGCCGCTTCCCTCTCCCGCGCCGTCAAGCGTGACGACCGGAAGCCCGAAAACGTCGGCGAATATCTGCCGCCAAAGGGGACTTTTTGAGCCGCCGCCGGCGAGGATGACGCGCTCTGCCGTTCCTTCGGGCGAAACTCTGTCGTATGTCTGTTTAAGCGAGAATGCCACGCCCTCGAGTACGGCGCGGGCAAGGTCGCCCTTTCCGGTGCCTGCCGAAAGACCGACGAAACAGCCGCGGGCGTTCGGGTCATTGACCGGGCATCTTTCGCCGTTTAAGTACGGCAGGAATATCACGCCGCCCGCGCCGCAGGGAGAGCTTTCCGCCATGGCATCGGTGCCTTTATAATCGCCGCCGCTGAAATTCTCGCAGAACCACTTATACGAGCCTGCCGCGGAGAGGGTGACTCCCATGACCTGATACATTCCCTTTATGCAGGCACGGGAGAACTGAACCGCGGCACCGGTGTTTTCCGTGAACTCCGGGACGTGAGCCGAGACGACGCCGGAGGTTCCGAGCATCACCGCCGCGCTTCTGCCGTCTGCCGCGCCCATTGCGACGGTTGAAAGGACTGCGTCGCCGCCGCCTGCGCAGACAGGGGTTCCCTCCGGTATACCGGTAAGCTCCGATGCGGCTCCCGTTACTCTGCCGATGATATCCGACGATTCATGAACCTCGGCAAAAAGAGAGGGAGACAGGCCGCAGAGGGTTATCAGCCTGTCGGAGAATCTGCCGTTTACGACGTCGAAAAGTCCGGTTCCGGAGGCATCGGACACGTCGGTTCCGACATTTCCGGTCAGCTTATATGCGATATAGTCCTTTGGGTTG
>FR891145.1:3287-8852 GCA_000433515.1 Candidatus Colimorpha enterica
TTCATCCAGAGGATCTTGCCCGCCGTGAAGCCGGTGAGCATTCCGTTGTTCGTCATTGAGATAAGCCTGTCAAGCCCGCCTGCCGCGCTGATTATCTCTTTACACTGTTTTTCCGTCCGCTGGTCGTTCCAGAGTATCGCCGGGCGGACGACGCGATTCTCCGCATCAAGGGCAACCATGCCGTGCATCTGACCGGAGAGCCCGACACCGGCGATTTCGTATCCCGAAAGCTGAGGAATCAGCTTTTTCAGCCCGGCTGCCGCGGCGTTCCACCAGTCGTCCGGATTCTGTTCCGTCCAGCCGGGGTTCGGGGTGTATATCGGGTACTCTGTGACATTGCTTCCGACAACGCGGCAGTTTTCGTCAACCGCAAGCACTTTAACACCCGATGTTCCTATGTCTGTTCCAATAATAACCTTCATGACTGATCCCGTCCTTTATATTTCTATAACGATATTGTACCACTCATGCCCGCTGTTGTCAAGTCTTATTCCATGATGTGCATGGCGGAAAGCTCTCTGTCACGTATCTTTGCGGCGATGCGGTATGCATGAGGCTCAAGGTACCGCTCGCTTCCGCAGGTATAACCGCCGTCGGTCAAAAGGCGCAGAAGATGTGCGGAAATTCTTTCGACCGCTCCGGCACACTCCGTGGGATCGAACGTCACAAGCAGCTTTTCAAGCTCTTCCGCAATCCCGGCGCCGCGCTCAAGCTGACGCATACCCCTGAAGAGCCATTTGTAGAACGGCGGGTGTTTCCGGTTCAGGTAATATACGCTGAACGCGATATTCTGACAGAAGCCGTCAAGTGCAAGTCTTGACGCTCCGATCTCTCCGTGCCTTATACAGCGGGAATAATTGTACTGCCCGTACTGCGCCGCCATTATCACCGCGCGGGAGAGCTTTTTTGTCCGGACATCGGCGGGGATACCGTTTATAATCATGTTGCGCATATAGGTGAAGTCGGTCGCGCCGTCGGTGAACACCCTTCCGTTTGACGCGGCGGCAAGCGCATAATCGGGGATATTCAGCCATTCCGCCGGGGTTTCCGGCACCGTGCCGTATCCGATGAGCGACCGGTAGAATTCTCCACTGGAAAAGACTCCGCGGCGCTTTCCGGAGGCTGTTCTGCGGGCGGCTCTTTCAAGCCCCATGTAGCGGTCGGGGAGCGAAAGCAGACGCCCCTCAAGCACAGGGGCGACATCGCTGTATGCGCTGTCATCGACCCACAGGCAGAAATCCGCGCCGACGTCATGATCGAGCGATATCTCATCGTCATAGCCGAAGCACTCCGAGCCGTTTCCGACGAGTCCTGCCGAAACGCAGTCCTCAAATCCGCGTATAACGTCGGCTCCGTATTCGCGGAAGAATCGTTCACAAAGATCTATTACGTGCATATATCTCCTCCGCCGTATTGTCAAGCTCCTTTTCCGCCGCAAAAAAACCGAAATAGCCGACAGACGGTGCGCATTTGCGGCAGGTGAAGGCATAATAACCGTCCCTGCGGTCGTCCGGCACCGATTTCAGGACGGCGAGCGCGTTTTTTATGCACATTTCGGTCTTTTCGTAGTCCTCTGATGCCTCATAAAGATGAGCCATGTTGACATATGTGTTGGCTGTGTCGCATTCCTTTTCCGGGCAGCGGGACAGGACGGTAAGGGCGGCGGCGAATTTCTCTTCCGCTTCACGATACCGTCCGAGGTCGCAGAGGGCAAGGGCATAGTTATTGCACAGTCCGGCCATCCGGCTGTCATAGGTCGGAAGGAGTGCCGAATAGACCGCCTTTGCCTTTTCGTAATACGGGATCGCCCGTTCTGCCATGCCGAACGCCTTGAGGGTGGTGGCGGCGTTGAGCTCTGCCGTTGCGCCGGCGATGCTGCCGTCAAGCCCCATGCGGGATGACAGGGAAAGCCCGGTGTCTATTGATTCAAGTCCTCTTTCCCGCTCTCCGGTCTTGCGGTAATAGCCCATCATTTCGTTAAGCACTGCGAAAAGAAGGCGGTCGTCGCGGTTTGTCTCTGCCTCTTTTCTGACGGAACGGAGGAACTTGCCGGCTCCGTTCATATCCTCCCGGTCGAAAAAGCTGTCGAGCTGTTTTATGAATTCTTCGGTTGTCATGATTTTTCTCCTGATATTCCGCTGAGCGTATCTTACTGACCGGAAGCGGCTGCACTGTTCATAACGGTTGACCCGTATATCTTGATTATTTCGCCGAGCACATCGGTATGGGCGAAGTCCCTGTTGTAGACGATCTTTGTTTCACGCACCATTGACAGATTTTCGATCGGCAGGGCGGCGATCTTGTTTTTTCTCAGTTCGTCGAGGCAGGCACTTCGCGGCAGCACCGATACACCGAGATCCTTTCGGACAAGGTCCTTTATTGTGGCAATGTTGTCAACCTCCAGCCTGACGTCAAACGCCTGAATGGACTCGTTGTTGCTTTCAAGTGCCGATTCGAACAGCGTTCTTGTCGCCGACGAGGGTGTGCGGAGGATCATGTTCTGCTTTTTCAGTTCGGCAAGAGTTACCGCGCTTTTTTTAGCAAGAGGATTGTCCACCGACATCACGCAGGTGAGATAATCGGTATCGAGAAGCATCGACGAGAACCGGCTGTCGTTATACGCGCCGTCAACTATTGCCAGATCTATCTCATAGTTCTCAAGCATATCATAAAGATTATTTATTGTATCAGTAAAAAGAATAATCTTCAGGTTTCCTCTTTCGTTGCTGTATTTTGCAAGTGCGGCGGCGGTCAGGTTGCTCTCGGAGGTGTGGGTTATCCCTATCTTCAGAAGAGAAAACTGCTTATCGGCGTTCCGGAGTTCAAGACGCATTTTTTCGTCAAGCGCGTTCATTCTCCGGGCATATCTGACGGCAATCTCGCCGTGCGGAGTCAGTTTCAGTCCTGCTCTGCTCCTTATAAACAGCGGGAAGCCCATCTCGTCCTCAAGCTGCTTTATGTGATGGCTTACGGCGGGCTGAGTCATATTGAGCATCTCGGCGGCGCGCGTGAAGTTCCTGCATTCCGCGACAGCAAGCATCGTCTGCATTTTTACATCGGGCATTTTCTTCTCCTTCATTACGAAAATTTATATGTATCAAAAATAATATCATTTGCATTTATCGCAAAAATATTATATCATATAGAAGGACGGAATGCAATACATTTTTTCGCAGCACATGCAAATACATAACGAGGAGCATTTATGCTTACACCAATATATGAAAAACTGCACATCACGTCGTCGGTTTCGGCAATAATCATCTCGCTTGCGCTTATGCTGATCGGCGGATTCCTCATGACGCGCATAACCAAGCGTCTTAAGCTGCCGAATGTTACGGCATATATTCTTGCGGGGATCATTCTCGGTCCGTTCTGCCTGAATCTGGTGCCGGGGAAGGTCATTGGCGGCATGAGCTTCATTGCCGACATTGCGCTTGCCTTCATCGCTTTCTCGACCGGAGAATTCTTTAAGCTCTCCGCGCTGAAAAAGAACGGTGCAAAGACTGTTGTCATCACGGTGCTTGAGGCGTTCCTTGCCTCTGTTCTTGTTTTCTGCGTGTGCTTTCTGCTGCTGCGGCTTGAATTCAATTTTTCGATAGTTCTCGCCGCGCTTGCCGCCGCGACAGCACCTGCGTCAACCGTCATGACAATACGTCAGACCGGTGCAAAGGGAGATTTTGTCGACACGCTCCTTCAGGTCGTGGCGCTTGACGATGTTGTCGGGCTTGTTGCTTACAGCATTGCTGTCTCGGTGGCGGTAGCCTCTTCGACCGGGACATTTGAGCTTCTGTCGGTCATAAAGCCCCTCCTTCTGAACCTGCTTGTTTTCGCTCTCGGCGGAGGGTTCGGGTTTGTTCTGAAATGGATGCTTTTCAAACGTTCGACCGACAACCGGCTTATTGTAGCCGTTGCGCTGCTTTTCTCCTTCTGCGGGATATGCGCCCTTCTTGACGTTTCGCCGCTTCTGGGATGCATGGCAATGGGGATGGTATACATAAACGCAACCGACGACGAGCGGCTGTTCAAGCAGCTCAACTACTTCTCTCCGCCGATACTGCTTCTGTTTTTTGTTCGTTCCGGTCTGAATTTCGATCTGAGCGCTCTTGTAAACACCTCGGACATCATCGGCGGGGTACCGCTGATCCTTATCGGCGTGGTGTATTTCATCGTCCGTATCGCAGGGAAATATGCCGGGGCATATATCGGCTGTCTGATAACGAAAAAGGACAGATCGGTGCGCAATTATCTGGGGCTTGCGCTTATCCCTCAGGCGGGGGTCGCGATAGGACTTGCGGCGATGGGGGCGCGGGCTCTCGGAGGAGGTGCCGGGACGGCGCTTGAAACGATAATTCTCGCCTCAAGCGTGCTGTATGAGCTTATCGGTCCTGCCTGCGCAAAGCTGTCGCTCTACCTCTCTCATTCCTATTCGGATAAGCTTGAGGACATAACCGACACACCGGAAACCGATGAGAACGGGAACAAAAAGAGCGAGGTCGAGCTGCTTATCGAGCGGATACAGGCGATTCAGAAAGAGCTTCCGGAGCACAAAGACCCGTATTACGAGGACGAGAAGGCATTTTCCGATGCCGCCGAGGAGCATTACGCAATGCTGAACCGTTCGCTTTCGAACACAAGGAGGAAAAGATAATGAATTATTACGATCCGATAGCGGCTTACCTTGGGGAGTGGTCGCAGACGCTGAACACCGGTTCGGTGCTCCTGCGCATCGGAATTATGGTGCTGCTGGCATCGGTGATCGGGTGCGAGCGGTCGAGCAAGCGGCATTCTGCGGGGCTTCGGACATTCGTTCTTGTTTCGTTTGCCTCGACGGTGTCTATGATACTTGACGTATATCTGATGAGCACATTTTCGTCAAGACTTCCCGTGATCTCCTGTGCCACCGTTATTGCCGCCGCGCTGATAAGCGGGAATTCCATCCTGTTCAGCTCCCGGAGCCAGATAAAGGGGCTTACGACGTCGGCGGGGCTGTGGGCGTGCAGCATACTCGGGTTTGCGATCGGGGCGGGGCTTTACACTGTCACGCTTATCGTTTTTCTGTTTCTGATTTGCATTCTTGCCTGTTTTCCGTCTGTCGAAGCCTATCTGAAAAACCGCTCAAATTACTTTGAGATTCACCTTGAGCTTAAAAGCTGTGAATATCTTCGGGATTTTGTCACCGTCAGCCGGCGGCTGGGGCTGAGGATCGACGATATCGAGGCAAATCAGGCCTATTCGGGTTCGGGGCTGAGCGTATTTACCGTGACATTCACCATATGCAGTGAGCAGCTCAAGAAATACAAGACCCACAAAGAGATAATCGAGGCGCTCTCTTCTCTTGACTACATTTATCACGTCGAGGAAATGAGATAAAAAACGGCTGTCACATCGGATCAACCTGTGTGACAGCCGTTATTTTTTATTTTGCGGAGGATGTTATGTCCTCAGCACTATTCCGAGGGTACGGAGGTTTGCCACGATCTTATCGACAGCTGCCTGAACCTCCTCCATCGAAAGGGTTCTTTCGTCTGACGAGAAGGTCAGACGCACGGTGACGCTCTTCAG
>FR891145.1:8908-13939 GCA_000433515.1 Candidatus Colimorpha enterica
TGACCCTTACCGAGGCAAGCTCGGCACATCCGGCGCTCTTCCATGCGTTTTCCGCCTCGGAGAAGCGCACACCCTCCGGAAGGATAACCGAAAGGTCAAAGTCGATCGACGGGAATTTCGACGGCTCGGTATAGGAAAGCTCTCCGACCGGGACAGCATAGAAGTCGTCAAGGTCAAGCTCGACGCAGACGACCGATGCGTTTCTGTCAAGCAATTTCAGGTTCTGCGGATGAAGCGTGCAGATAACACCGACATTCTTTCCGCCGAACGAGACTGCGGAGGTGTTCTTCGGGTGCTGCCATGCGTGAACCGGGGCTGTCTTTGTGAACTCCGGAACGGAATGCTTTATCTCTGCGGCAATTGTCCTTATCATTGCGACGGCACGGAAGTACAACTCCTTTTCGGATGCGGTTTTTGAGCAGAGGGCAAGCCCGAGGGTTCTTCTCTCGTTGCACTCGCCGTTTTCGCGTCTGCCCTTTATTACGCGTCCTATCTCGAAAATACCGTAGGAATCCGAGAAGCCCTTGTTTTCATAGACAAACGTCAGCATTGTCGGGAGCATGGAGTTGCGGAGGGTCCCGTTTTCCGGGGTCGGGATATTGAGGATCCTTACGTTGTCCTCGACGTCGATGCCGAGCTTTTTATACTTCTTTCCGTCGCACCAGATGTAGGAATGCACCTCATGGAGTCCGAAGCGCTGGACAAGGATGTTCTTGATGCTTCCGTCCTCGTCCTTTGAAACCGTCCTTCTGACCGGGCGGAGCAGGCTTCTTGTGGTGGCGATATCGAAGTTGTCGTAGCCGTATATTCTTGTTATCTCCTCGATGATATCGGCTTTTATCGTTACGTCCTTTGTGGCTCTCCATGTCGGGACGGAAACGGTGAATGTGCTGTCCTCTTCCTTCACGCCGAAGCCGAGGAGGGTGAGGGTCTTTTCGATCCTCTCCTCCGAAATATCGATGCCGGTATATCTGTCGACGAATTTCTTGTCGAAGGTGATTACAACACTGTCGTACTTTCTTACGTACTCATCGGTGAGACCTGACGACACGTAAGCGCCGGAGTCGATATTTTTCAGCAGGTATACGAATCTCTTTATTGCGGTGACGGTGAGCTCGGGGTCGAGGATCTTTTCGTATCTCATGCTTGCGTCGGTGCGCAGACCCAGTCTTGACGAGGTTTTTCTTACCGAAATTCCGTCGAAGTTTGCCGATTCAAGCACAAGCGAATCGGTGCTGTCAACTATTTCGGAATCAAGACCTCCCATGATCCCGGCGATCGCGACCGGGGTTTCGCCGTTATAGATCATGAGTGTGTTTTCGTTTATCTCACGCTCGCTGCCGTCAAGGGTAGTGAACTTTCCGGACTTGTCCGGGGTGGCGATGCGGATGGAGTCGATCTTCTTTGCATCGAATGCGTGCATGGGCTGACCAAGCTCGAGCATGATATAGTTCGTCAGGTCGGCAAGAAGGTTTATTGCTCTCATGCCGCAGTAATAAAGCCTGATCTGCATATCCATCGGGCTTCTGTTCTTTGAAATTCCCGAAATTTCAAGGCAGGAGTAGCGGTAGAGCAGGTCGGTGCGGCTGACGGTGACCGCTATCTTTTTATCGCCGTTATATACCGGTTCGGTGAGGTCAAGCGGCTTCAGCTTTTTTCCGGTAAGCGCGGCGAACTCGCGTGCGATGCCGTAATGTCCCCAGAGGTCGGGGCGGTTTGTGAGCGACTTGTTATCGACCTCGAAAACGGTATCCTCTATCATGGGGTAGAGGGTCTTTATATCGGTTCCGAGGGGGCAGTCCTTATCTATCTCCATAAGTCCGGTATGACCGTCGGCAATTCCGAGCTCATCGGCGCCGCAGCACATTCCGAAGGAGTCGTAACCGGCAATCGTTGCCTTTTTTATCTCACCGGCGCAGACACGTCCGCCGACGGTTGCGAGGGCGACCCTCTGACCGACAGAAACGTTCGGTGCTCCGCAGACTATGTCGAGGATTTCGCTTCCGGTATTGACCTTCAGCAGGTGGAGCTTTTTTGAGTCGGGGTGGTTTTCGACCGAAACTATTTCGGCGACGACGACTCCCGAGATATCGCGTCCCTTATGGTAAACCTCCTCGACCTCTGCCGTTGACAGGGTGAAGCGGCGGATGAGCTCCCCGATATTCTCACCGGAAAGGTCAACGTATTCCTTTATCCAATTCATTGATACAAACATAATATTATACCTTTGTCCTTCTGATTATCGTCTTTCCGGCGGTCACTTGTCGGTGAACTGAGAAAGGGCGCGCAGACTGCCGCTGTTCAGCACTCTTATATCCCTGATGCCGTACTTCATCATTGCAAGGCGGGTAAGTCCCAGACCGAACGCAAAGCCGGTGTACTCCTCCGGGTCGATGCCGCCGTATTTCAGCACGTTCGGGTGGATCATGCCGCAGGGACATAGCTCCAGCCAGCCGGAGTTCTTACAGGACGGGCAGCCTTTGCCGCCGCAGATGGTGCACTTTATGTCAAGCTCGAAGCCCGGCTCGACGAACGGGAAGAAGCCCGGACGCAGGCGGACGGTTATATCCTGACGGAACACCTCGGAGAGCATTGTCTTCATGAAGTAGATCAGGTTGGATATTGAAATATCCTTATCTATCATGATGCCCTCAAGCTGGAAGAAGGTGTTTTCGTGGCAGGCGTCGGTCGATTCGTTTCTGAAGCATCTGCCGGGGAAAATGGCTCTTACCGGGGCGCCGTATTTGCGCATTATATAGTTCTGCGCGGCGGAGGTATGGGTCTTGAGCAGCTGACCGTTGTCAAGATAATAGGTATCCTGCATATCGCGCGCGGGGTGGTGCTTCGGGATATTTAGAGCCTCGAAGCAGTGATAGTCGTCAACGACCTCGTTGTAATCCTCGATGATGAAGCCCATTGACGCGAAAATGTCCTCGACCTCGCGCTGGATGAGGGTTATCGGATGATAGGAGCCGAGCGAAAGGTCGGACGGGAGCGATTCGTCATACGATTCGGTGCTGTCGATGAGTCTCTGCTCCTCGCGCTTTGCGATCTCCTCCGCTTTTTCACGGAGTCTGCCCTCGATATACTGTTTTGCATCGTTGATGACTCTGCCGGCTTCCTTTTTTCTGTCGGCGGCAACGTTTTTGAGGTCGCTCATAAGTGCGGCGACTCTTCCCTTTTTACCGAGATACTCTATTTTCAGCGTCTCAAGCTCCGATGCGGACTCCGCCTTATCGATGAGCGCCGAAAACTGTTCTCTTACCTTTTCTGCGTTTTCAAGCATATTCCTGTCCGTTTCTCCGGCGATTTTTCCTTTCGGTAAAATTCGTTCCTTTCGCATTCCCGCCGGGAGAATGCGGCTTCTGTCCGGCTGTAAACTCTGCCGGAAACAAAAAACGCCCCATGAAAAAGCTCATGGGACGGGGCAAGCCCGCGGTACCACCCGTGTTCGGATATAATCCGCTCTCTTCTGCCTCTTATGCGGGCACGGCATCCCGCTTGGCGCATAAAATGCTTTTCGCGGGAAAGCTCCGGCGCTGAAATTCGGTTGCGGAAGGTTTCTTACGGTGCTTACAGCCAAACGGCACCGACTCTCTTGAAGGCTTTTTCCGTCCTACTTACACGCTTTCACAGCTTACCGTATTATATTAGCATTTTATTTCCGACTTGTCAAGCGACAGGACGTAAATTTATTGATTTTTCCCGTATTTTATGCTATAATTACGGCAGGGAATAAATTTCAGCCGGGTTTTTTCGCCGGAGAACGGAGAATTTATGGGAAACACTATCCTTCCTTGGGACAGCGCGGTTTCGCTTTCGGGCGGGAGATACATAAATGCCGCCGATCTGATTATCGGGCGGGATGCCGTGAAGGGGATGCGGGCTGTCGGATTTGCCGCTGCGGAAAGCGATGCGGATTACGACAGGTTCAGGAAATTTCTTTCGGCAGTTCCGTTCATGGAGGGGCACCGGTCGGTAACGGCGGCTTCAGCGATCCTTGACACCGTCTGCGGGATGAAGCTCAACGACAACCCGGATGAGATATGGGAGGAATGCGGGCTGGCGCTGAGCAGGAGCCGCATTGACCGTCCGGGGCTTGCCTCGCTTCTCGGATTCCGGGATGTTTTTGCAAGGGTGCGTCCCGGAGAGGCTGTGCCGGAGCAGGACAACATCAGGATACGCATTCACCCGGTATACGATCTCGGAAGAGTGGACGGCTGTCTTTTTGCCTCCGGCTCGCTTGATGCTTTTTCGGAATATACAGACGGCGCGCTTGCGGAGCTTTGCGTAAGGGGTGGGAGGGCCGTCAGGATATCGCTCGGTGACTACTCATTTGACCGCAATTCCAGAAAGCGTGAGATCGACTGCATTGCAAAGAACCTTGCCGACGGGAAGCCGATCACTGCCGGAGAACGGAACCAGCTGCTTACCGCGGTGATGATATGTCTTTCTGCCGCGGCAAAAAAGCACGGAATGCGGCTTATAACCGAAACCGACAGTATTTCCGCGCTGTCCGATCTGTATGCCTATCTCGGCATGAACGGCATTATACCGGAGAGCGTGATTGTTACGCGGTATTCCGATGAGCTTGCCGGGTTTATCGGAGAATTCGGATTTTCAACCGGAGACGGGAAGCCGGGTATTGCGGCGGCGCTTCATGATCCGTCGGCTGCGGCGGAGGCGATACCGCTCGGATGCGTGCTTGTCCGCACCGACTGCGCTGTCGACATTCAGGGGCTTGCCGCTCTGCCGCAGTCTGACAGGTTTCCCTCATGCGGCACGGCTGCTCTCAGAATTTTTCTTTAGAAACAATCATCCCGGAAGCGATCATGCCTCCGGGAGAGCTTGTTTTTATCTGTATTTTTTATATTCAAACCGGATGCGGCCTTTTTTCGATGTTCCGGCGGTTTTGCCGATGACTGCTCTGCCCTTGCCTCTCAGCGAGATTTTGTCGCCTTCGGTGACCTGCGCATCGGGCTTTGACGCCTCGCTTCCGTTCACGGCGACAAGTCCGCGTCCGACAGCCTC
>FR891145.1:14011-24193 GCA_000433515.1 Candidatus Colimorpha enterica
GTCAAGCCGCATGGAGGCGACGGTATCGGAAAGCTCCACGCTGTCGTCATGACGCTCCATCACGGCGGTGTCTCCGACAGAAACCGTCACGCGGAATCTGCCTATCGAATCAAGCTCGTTTTTCACAAGCTCCGCCACGCCGGTTTTCAGAACGATGACAGCCTTGCCGCCGGAGCAGACGATGTCTCCGACCGTCTCACGCTCGATTCCCAGCCCCATAAGTGCGCCGAGGCAGTCGCGATGGGTAAAATCGGCGCGGTCAAGGTCGAAGCGGTTGACCTCGGCGGTCGCAAAGGCTATCCCGGCAAGCGTCGGAGAATCGGTTATATCGTTCTCCGTAAGGTAGTCAGGCAGGAATACCGGACATTTTCTTTCAGCTCCGTCGCAGCCGCCGAAAAGGATGTAGTTATGTATTCCGGCTGATCTCAGCATATCGGAGACTGTGTCCGCGTCGCTTTCAGACAGAAAATTCCCCGACTCGACTGTATTCCGGTTCTCTGACCTGAGTGCGAGGTCAAGAATGTGGGCAAACATGACCCTCTGCTCCGGGGTCTTTGCATATCTGTTTATAAGCGACGCTTTGTCCATGGCTTAAATCTTTCACAAAAAAAATAATGCGCAGGAGTATCTTCATGCCTGCGCATTTATTTTATCATATTTTCGGAGGACAGTCAAGTCCCGGAGTTTCTCAGGCGGCTCAGCTCTTCACGGGAATATCGGTCTGCCAGAGCCGTAACGTCTGCGCTGCCGTACCTGTCGCGCATATCGATTATCGGATCGACGAAGCTGTGGCTTATCCACGGGAGCCATACGCCGTCTCCGGCTGTGCTGAACACGTTTCCGCTGACGTTGCAGGCTTCAAGATTCATTCCGGGCAGATACCAGCCGGTTTCGCTGTCGGATGCGGTGATCTTGGTGTTGTTCTGGATGAACTTTGCGAAATCGAGGAAAGTGCTGTCGCCGGTCATGACCCAGTAATCGAAGAAGTCAAAGTATGTACAGGCGGCATAGGCATCGACCGCGCCCCATCCGGTGGCTATCACCGACTGGCCGATGACACCGCCGTTTTTGAAGACATTGACTGCGTCGTAATCACTTCCGGCGGAGTACGGAACGGCGTAGTCGTATACATACACGAAGCTCATAGCCGACACTGCGGCGTGTTCGAGTGCTTCGCGGTATTTTTCCTCTCCGGTAAGGTCATACGCGGTCGAGAAGCAGTACATGGCGTATATTGCCGATTCCTTATCGACAACGTTCACGTGGTCCGGGCAGATGCTGACGTACTTTCCGATCTCAAGATACATGGTGTCATAAGCCCATTCGGCTGTCCTGATTGCCGCGTCGCGGTATTTTGCATTGCCGGTGAGGGTATACATCTTTGCGAGGAATCTTACCGCGCAGTACGATGCAAGGCGGGACTTTCCGTCAAATCCGCTCCATATCATTGACTGGTCGAAGTTCTCAAGGCTTCCGTCAGTCATTATCGTTGCGCCGCTTCTTCTGTAAGCGCGCGACCATGTGCCGTCGCCGTCCTGATTCTTCACAAGGAAATCGGCTGTTTTTACCGCCGCCTTCTGCCATACGGTTATGTCGAGCCCGTTTTTCTTTCCGAAAATGCAGGCATCGGCGATTCCCTCAACGCTGTCGACAACGACTCTTAAGTAATCGGCATATCCCTGTATGCTTCCGCCGGTGCGGCTGTTCCCGTCCGGGATCCACCACACGACCGGAAGCTCGTTTTCGTTTATCTTGTCCGACGACCAGAAGTCAAGCATTGCACTTCCCTTTGCTATAATACTCCGGTTTCCGGAAAGCACGCCCTCTCTCAGCATTTCATATGCGGCGGATGTCTGGGCACCGGAAAATCCGGCGAGGTATGAGACGGGGGAATACGGCCTCCCTGTCCTCACGCTTGCGTCGAAATACAGTCCGGCTGATTTTATCCCATCGGGGGAGGAATACTCGGTGTAGAATGCCTCGTATATCTTCAGCTGTTCGGAATAGACTTTGTTTATATCGATATTGTCAGCCACCTTGGGGGAATACAGTGAGAAAGCCTTTTTATAGCTTTCCGTCATCGCCTTCTGATAGCTGTCTGATATGCCGGGAATAAGTGAAATGCTGTACTTATGGCTGTTTCCGGCGGACAGGATATTGTACTTTTTCCGCCACCGTGAACCTTCGCGCTCGTAGGTCACCGGTCCCTCCGATGAGGGGTAGACAAAGCCCACCGACAGGGTCTGTCCGAAGGTATATCCGACTGAGCCGTAACGCACCTCGTCGGATACGGTTATGTCGTTCTCGCCCGGAAGCTCGATGCTGACATCTGGTGTCAGGTGGACGAGCATGAGGCAGTTTCCGTTCTTCCGGTTTCTTGCCATCGCCGACGGGAGAGTCACGCACAGCTCCTTAACATAGTTGTGTTTTCCGGAAAAGTCAGAGGCAAGAGATTTGCCCCACGGGTTTGTCGTCTGCATATACTCCGTGTCGCGGTAAAGCACTCCTGGAATAAAATAATCGTAACCGTCACGGTCGCAGCTTCCGTCCGGTGTGGCATCGGAGAAGAGCACCGCACTTGCAAAGCCGGCTTCCGAGGGGGTGCTTGAGGTCACACTGACAGTTCTGTCAAATGAGAACGTGCCGCCGGCGGTCGGATACCAGTCGTCGCGGACAAGGAAAACACTTCCCGCCGCAGTCTTTACTTCGGCAAATGCGGAAAAGCCGCTTTCGGTTCTGATCGCGTTGCCGTAGGCACAGGCATATTCGCCCTCATTCCCGCTGCGTCCGATTGTTCTGATCACAGCGGGTGTATCGGAGCGGGAAATCTCCTTGCCGTCGCGGAGAACAGAAACGCCGCCGTCTTCGCGGATTTTTAATATATATCCGCCGTTTTCAAGTCCGGTGTCAGTTACTTGTCCGCACTCCGGCTTTCCGTGAGTTACGGCAATGACGGCATTTCCCACGATGGTCACCCCCTGTTTTATTCCGACCGAGGCGCGTTTTTCCGGTTCGCCCTTCTCTGCGTCGTATCCGGTGCAGAGCTCAAGGAAACGGACTGCAGCAGCCATTACCGTTCCTGCGCCGTTTCCGGTGATGAATATTTTACCGCCGTGCTCGGTCACCGAATATGACATGATTTTATTCTCCGCGCCGCCGCGGTTTGTGTTTCCGACAACGATCTCATGCTCTCCGGCGGTTTCTCCGCCCTTCAGCCAGTCGTCGGTGAGGTCAAGCCTTACTCCGGTGCTTCTTTCTATGACACTTCGTATGAGTGCAGCTGATTCGCGTTCTTCCTTTGTTGCCGTTGCCGATATGATTATCCTGTAATCTGATATGCCGTCTTTTACGATATCAGCAGTCTTTCCCCTCCCGCAGGAGGCAAGGAGGAGAAGGACTGCGGCAATAATTACCGGAAGAATTCCTGTACCGATCTTATTCATCCCCGGTTCTGCGTCTGAGAACGACAGCTGCGGCGGCAGACACAAGAAGCACTGCCGTCACGGCAAGGATCCCGTCGCCGGTTTCCGGGGGAATAGGCTCTTCGCCCTTCTTTCCGGCAAGAATAAGTTCTATCCCGTGCTGTTCGGGTATCCAGTCGAAGGAACTCATATCAGCCATTGAGCCGTAAAGTCCGGCAAGCTCGCGGTTTGCGTTATAATCATTGTAAATAAAGAGGGCGGTCACGACACTTCCCTTTGCCGGAGCCGGGATATCCTCTCCGGTTTTGTCCTTCATGTCCTGAAGCAGCAGTGTCCACGGTATCGCCTCTTCAAACTGCCAGCCCTTATCGGTGACAGATGCGGCGTAGGGGTAATTCACCGGATCCTGTATGACCGACTCGTTTTCCACGCATTGGTGGCAGTAAAGCGCCGCGCCCGGGGCTCCGTCTGCCTTGAGCTGCGGAGCCGAAGACATGAGAATACCGCGTCTTGCACCGTTCAGAGTGCCTTTGTTCATGTCGAGGATGTTCTCTCTGCCGTTCAGCTTCTTTCCGACATCAAGAAGAAGCTGAACGTTATCACCGCCGTTCCATGTATACTCGGTGAAGTAACATTTTGTTCCGTCGGTTATGTCGTATGCGACATAGAGGTACTTCGCATCCCATCCGAAGTAGACATCAGCCGAAAAGCCCTCTGCGATCTTCTCTCCTACAACTCCGGCTTTGAGGTTTTTTCCGTCAAGCGTGATCTTTGCCGCACCGTTGTACTCATCCGCCGATATCTTTCCGTCGACCGTGATACCGGACACCTCCGGGGCGCTTATCCTTCCGACCGGAGCTGCGGCCGAGGCGGTAAGCACCATTGCTGCCGCCGCGAGAACCGCGACTGCTGCCGTGATGATTTTCTTCATGTTTTTTTTCCTGCCTTTCGTTTTCGATTTTATTTGAGCTGACTGTAACTGTCGATTGTCTCACGGAGTTTTGCCTCTGCCGCCGCTGCATAGCGGGCATAGAGTGTTGCGACCGAACCTGCACCCGAGGAAAGGGAGAGCTGAAGTCTTTCAAGAATTGTTCCCCATTTGAAGATCTGGTCGAGATCGAATATCTCGGTGTCTATGACAAGCGAGATCATTCGCTTTGACTCCTCGTCCTGTGCATAACGGTTGGTGAGAAGCGTGTCATAGAATGCCGGGCTTACGTAGTTTTTCGCACCCGCGCAGAATGCCTCAAGCATCACCCCGGCACGTTCTCTGTCTCTGACCGAGGTCAGAACCGTTATTGCCGTCGAACCGGTGTAGCCGGCGCGGTGGCGGTATTCCTTCTGGTTCTCGTCATATTTCGGGCAGGGGAGAAGTCCGACGTCGCTTGTCATTTCGGTAATGATATTAAAATAGAAGCTGAGCGGTCCGCACATGAACAGCGATTTCTCGTCAAAAGCCGCGCGGAAGGTATCGTTTATGTCGTTATTGAAAAGCGGTTCCTGTCCGATGCTGTATGTATTGTACCGGCTGCCGCTTACTATGTCACGCACCTTGCCGTAGATGTTATCGGTCTTGTCGCTGAAGGGGGTTATTGCCGGCAGACCGGTTTTTTCGTCAAGATATGCACCGGTTATTCCCGACCCTACATAAAAAACGTCGTATATCATGCCTACAAGCCCGTAGGCATCCTCGTAATCCGGGGTGCCGTTTCCGTTCAGGTCGGAACCGTAGCTCTTCACGATCTTTGCGAAGGCATCGATCGTCCATTCGCCGGAATCAACAAGAGTGTATGGGGCGTCGAGCTTTGAATCGGCAAACAGGGTTTTGTTGAAGAACATGACATAGGTGTCGAGCTTGTCGTTGAGAAGCGCATCACTTATAGCGAAATACTGGCGGTTGAGAATTCTCATACTGTCATTGAGTGTTTTGTTCCACCACGGCTTTTCGAGGTCGAGATGAGGCACATCGCCCGACGACAGGTCGACGAACGCTCCCGCCGAGGCGAGTGTCGCCGCATCCATTATTCCGGGAATGCAGATATCGCATATATCGTCATAGGCACTGAGATTATCGGATATTGTTCTGTAAAAGCTGCCGCCGGAGGCAGTTTCATCGTTATACGTCACGAAATTCAGCTTTACGTTGTAGTCGTTCTCAAGCCGCTTGTTGCGCCGGTACGCCGCGTCTCCGAGAACGGCCGTGCTCTGCTCGTCTGAAATGACAGCCATCTCGCCCCACGCCATCTCCGGATCACGGCACATAACGGTAACCGATGCGCCGTTATAGTCTCCGCGGGATATCTCCGGGACATATTCAGCTGTGTAGCCGTCGTCGCTTGTCTTTGCGCCTCCCGGTTTCTTTGTTCCGCAGCCGGCAAGTGCCGAGATTGCGGCAAGAACCGCAAGAAGTGCGGCAAATGATCTCCTCATGCTCAGTCAACCTCACTTCTTCTTTTTTCTGACAATTATAATAGCTGCAGCCGCTCCGCAGACTATAACTGCAGCGATAATTATGTATATCCATGCATTTCCGCCGCCTGATGCGTTATTATCTGAAGGGGCAGTGGCAGACGGTGCTTCCGTGGCTGAGGATGTGCCTGTCGGCGGATCGGCGGTGATGTCGGAGGTGCTTTCCTGCGGTTTTTCGCTTGTCACCGGTATGTCGGAAGTCGTTCCGGTCGGTTCTGTGGTAGTAGCCGACTCGGGGGCTTTTTCACCTTCGCCGAGGAGGGTGAAGAATATTCCGTGCTCATCAGGCTCCCAGCTGAATTCGGTCGTGTACCCGGTTTTTGTGGTTCCGAACCAGTTTGTCATTTTATGATTATTGTAGTCGTTGTAGATAAGGAGTGCCGTGACCTCGGTGCCTTTTCCGACCTTTCCGACGTCTGCGCCGCATTTATCCTTCATGTCGGCAGCAAGGATCTCCCATGGAATGCCTTCTTCAAATGTCCAGCCGTGATCGGTGACCTCTGCTCCGAATGGAGCTGCTGAGTAATCTGTGATAACAGACTCGTTCACCACGCACTGGTGGCAGTAGAGCGCTGTGCCGGGCGTGCCGTCGGGTTTGAGCTGCGGAGCACTTGAAAACAGTGTCCCGCGGTTGCCGCCGGTCTGCTGTGAGTCGTTGAGTACCACTCCGGGAAGAGACGGTCCGAGATCGAGGAGAAGCTGGATACTGTCCCCGCCATCCCATGCGTATTCAGTGAAATACGACTTTGTCGGGTCTGTGACATCGTATGCGACATAAAGGTACTTTTCGTCCCACATCACATAACAGTCAAGGTAAACATCGGTCGGGACCTCAGCAAAGCCGTGCTGCCACACCGCCTTGGCATTGCTGTCATTGACAGTGAACTTAAGCGCGTTCTTCCATTCGTCGGCATCAAGTCTGCCATCGATTTCAGGCTTTTCCGATGCATACGGGACATAAAGCTGCCCCACGTTGTGCGTCATGTCAGCCGCAGAGACGGAAATTGCCGCCGTCAGCGCAAACAGAAACGCAAATACGATTACTGCTGTCTTTTTCATTGATTTATCCTCCGTAAAATTATTTCTCAGTCAATTTTCCACGGACGGTATAGTCTCTTCTCCCAACCGGTAAGTGAGCCGTCACGCTTCATACCGTCCTGCTTCAGCCATATTCGCATTCCGCAGTTTCCGCGGTTGTTCCATTTATAGTACGGTGTCAGTATGACATCCCGTCCGTCGGTGGTTTTTCCGGTCACGGTGCCGTCGCTGTTGTGAACAAGGGGGGCATCCGAAAGGACAAAATCCACGTCGCCGCCGTTGTCGACAGCCTCGGCACAGTATATGAATCTGCCGTATCTGACCGCGACCCGATCATCCGGGTGAAGCATGATATAACAGTTTTCCCAGACGTATGGGTGTGATTCCTCACGGATAACGCGGTACTCAAACGAAATTCCTACGGTATCGTCATCGGAAAACTCACGTTCAATCACTGCGTAGCCGTTTTCAATCTCTGGTGCGACGGCTTTCCCGTTCAGTGTCAACGTCCACCCCTGTGCGTACTCCGGGATCCTTATATGGAGCCGGAGTCTTCGTCCTTCGGAAGAGGCGATCTTCAGTTTTCCGTCGCGGTAGCTCAGCTTGAGCCCGTCGATCCCGGTCTCCGATCCTATATGAAGGTTCAGATAAAGATCGTCGCCGGAATATGACCATATATAAGTCTTGAGCGCACCCATCATCTTGAGAAGCATCGGGGGGCAGCACGGGCATTTATGCCAGTCCCATCTTTCGATATCTCCGTGGCTGACAAGCGGGTTGATATATGTATATTTTACTCCCGATTCCGACAGTGAAGCGAGAACGTTGTTATAGAACACCCGCTCGAACACGTCAAAGAACGAGGAATCGCCGTATGTCCTGTGCATCTCACCTGCCCAGAACGCCATTGCAACGCCGGCGCAGGTCTCAAGGTAAGCGTCAGACGGAAGCTCGTACTGATACCCGAATCTCTCCTCGTCCTTCAGTGCACCGATACCGCCGGTGACGTGCATCTTTGTTTCGGTAACGTTCTGCCAGAGCCTAAGGGACGAATCAAAAAGCTCCTTTTCTCCCGTCTCGTTTGCGACCGCTGCCATTCCGGTATATACAAGCGCGGCTCTGACCGCGTGACCGACAGCTTCCTTCTGCTTTCTCAACGGTTCGTGATCCTGTGCGTACTCACGCATATATTTCGGGAAGGCGGCACGGTTTTCGTGGACTCCGCGGTAATCAATCCAGAAACGGCTGAGCTCAAAATATGCATCTGCATCGGCTCCGAGCTCTTCGGCAAGCTCCGGTTCATTCTTCATAAGCCGGTAAAGCTGAACCGTTGCCTGCTCGATCATCGGATGCGCGGAGACAATGTTTTTTTTCGGCGGATATCCGATCTCGGAACAGATGTAATTTGCCATTTTCACCGCAACTGACAGCAGTTTTTTCTTTCCGGTCGCTATATAGTTATGAACCCCTGCCTCAAAAAGACAGCCGGCATTGTACAGGTCGTGCTGGATTATCAGGAAACCGCCGTTCTGTCCGAAACGGTTATTGGGGTGCTTTATTGAGGTAAAGGTGTTGATATATCCGTCGCCGGATGCCTCCTGTGCTCTTGCTGCTTCGTCGATATACCTGTCAAAACGGCTTTCAAGCGCAGGATCAGCAAATTCGGTAAAAAGGTCGGAGCCACCGCGGATTATCTCGTATATCATACCGTCCTGCCATGGGGTGCCGAAGAATTCGTCTTTTCCGAGGCGGTCGGCAATATTAATGAAGTTTTTTTCTGTTCCGTCATTTTCGTACTTATGCCACACATCCGGAAGCGTTACCTCCGCGATTTTGCGCAGAAGCGGGGTAATAAACTTATCGTCAGTCTTTATATTCCGGATGTCGGGGTATTCAAGCGGATGTTTCAGTCTGTTCATGTCGGTTTTAAATTTCCCTTTCGGTTGTTTCTGAACTAATATTAACAAATTTCGTGTTGCATGTCTATGTCATATGTGGTAAACTGATTGTACAATATGGAAACCCGGAGATTTACCGATGGGATATTACGATATCACTGTTCCGCGCAGGCTTGAGCTGTCACACCCAAATGTTCACCATAAGGGTCTTGTTCATCCGCGCAGGATTATGCAGGTTCACGATTTTCTGTACATTACTGAAGGCGAATGGGAAATTTTCCTCGGCGAAAAACCATATTTGCTGGAAAAGGACGACATGATAATACTTCACGCCGGAGTTGAACATTACGGAAACAAGCCTTGTCTGCCTGAGACTAAGGTATACTTTCTGCATGTTTTCCCGGAGGAGCGGGATTCGTTCAGGGAGATATCCGAAACACCGCCGCACGGATGCGTAAAAATTGCCAACGTTGTTCACTGCCGCGGCAATCTTGAGATAAAAAAGCTGTTCAAGGAGATAATTTCGACCTTCTGGAACGGCACGCCTCAGAGCGTAAGCAAGAATTCGGTTCTGCTGCATATGCTTCTTCTCCGCGCCTCAGAAGCAGAAAATGCCGGTTCCGGAAGCGAAACCGACATAACCGAAAGATGCATCAACATTATCAACAGTCATCCTGAACGCTTTGTATCTCCGGAGGAAATGGCACGCGCTCTCTTTGTATCGGAGCGCACGCTCAGGAATGCTTTTAAACGCAGCCATAACACCACCCCGTACAACTATCAGCGCGATCTTAAGCTGAAGCGGGCAATTGCGCTGATGAGGGAATACCCGGAGATGACCATGCGCGAGATAGCACTTAACCTCGGATTTGCCGATGATTCCCATTTCAGCAAGGTCTTCAAGTCCGTCTACGGTGTTTCACCGGCTAATTACAAAAACAGCCTCGCCGAAAAAGACGAGGTTCCGGGAATCAGCTTCATGCCGATTTCGGAGAATGATATTGTTCGGCAGTGCTGATTTCAAAACAGTTCCGAACTCGTACTGTCGGAAAGTGCATTTGATGGGCTCCCTTTAAAGCGCAGAACTGTCCGATTCTAAAATTACGATCCCGGTTTTCTGTAACCGGGATCTGTTTTATCATAGAATTTGCAAACAAAAAAGCTCCGAACAAATCGGAGCTTTAAGTGAAATATTCATTCACAACCGAAAAGAAAGCAAACGCGAAACTCAGATGAACCTGAACTATATAAGAAGTTCAAGCCCTCGGTCAATTAGTATCGGTCAGCTGAACACATTACTGTGCTTACACCTCCGACCTATCAAACTTGTAGTCTGCAAGTGACCTTACTAGCTT
>FR891146.1:0-7663 GCA_000433515.1 Candidatus Colimorpha enterica
GCGCATTGTCAACCGCAAGAATTACCGAATGCCGCCTGCATACCTCGGAAAGCGCCGCAATGTCGGCGACGTTCCCGGTGTAATCCGGGCTTGTTATGTAAACCGCGTCCGGGTGACAGGATAATATCTCAGCCTCAAGCTTCCCGGCACTGACAGGGCAGGAAACCAGCCCCCCGACCTCCGGGCGCAGCCACGTCACATCGGCGTCAAGCAGCGCGCAGGCGGTCACAAACGTCCTGTGAGCATTCCGTGCCGCAAGTATCTTCACCCTCCGTCCCCTCGGTGCCGTGAGCGAAATAAGATAGACCATAGCCCGTATGCAGAGTGATGAGCCGCCGGTCGAATAGACCGTCCGCGCCGTCCCGAAAAGGGAAGCGGCATTTTCCTCACTCTCCCGTATCACCCCGTCGGCGTGATAAAGCACGTCAGCTCCGGTGATCTCGGTGATGTCCCGCGGGTCGCAAACCCCCTTGTGTCCCGGCATATGAAGCCTTACGGGATTCTCCGCCGCATACTTTTCGGCAAAGTAGCATATCGGTGTCGTCATGACTGCGTCAGCTTTCTTTCCGCTTCAAGCCATATCGCACATTCCATCCGCTTGCGGAAGAGCCGGCAGCCGCTTTCGTAAATCCCGTTTATCCGCCCGGTCGCATGGTATGCGTTCGCCGCGCATCCGCCGGAGCAGTACAGCTTTGCCCAGCAGTCGGCGCATTCCGGGTGCGCATAAACGTTGCAGGCGCGGAATTCGTCCTGAATCTCTTTGTTTGTGACCCCGTCCCATATGTTGCCGAGACGGAATTTTTCATCTCCGACAAACTGGTGGCAGGGATAAAGATCACCCCACGGCGTGACTGCCATGTACTCTGTCCCGGAGCCGCAGCCGGATACCCGCTTGTAAATGCAGGGACCTCCGGTCAGATCGACCATGTAGTGATAGAAGGTGAACGGCTTTCCGGCACGCTCCCTCTCAAGCATCAGCTTCGCAAGCTCCTCGTACTGTGAAAGCACGATCTCTATATCGCTTTCCGTAAGCGCGGAAGGGTCGTCCTTGGCGCATACCACCGGCTCCATGCTCAGCTCCGTGAATCCGAGATCAAGCATGGCTTTGATGTCGTTCAGAAAATCGGGATTGGCGTGCGTGAACGTCCCCCGCATATAATAATTCTTCCCGCCGCGGGCATCGACCAGCTTTCTGAACTTCGGAACAACCGTGTCCCAGCTTCCGCGTCCGGCATAATCCACCCTGAACCGGTCGTGGATCTCTTTGCGCCCGTCAAGGCTGAGAACGACGTTGCTCATTTCCCTGTTGCAGAAGTCTATGACGTTGCCGTCGATAAGCATACCGTTCGTCGTGAGGGTGAAGCGGAAGTTCTTCCCGTTCTCCTCCCCGATCGACCGCGCGTATGCGACAAGCTGTTTTACCACCCCGAAATTGAGAAGCGGCTCGCCCCCGAAAAAGTCGACCTCAAGATTTTTGCGGCTGCCGGAATTTGCAACAAGAAAATCAAGTGCCTGTTTTCCGACTTCAAGGCTCATGACCGCCCTCTCGCCGCGGAATTTACCTTGGCTTGCGAAGCAGTATGAGCAGTTGAGGTTGCAGGTGTGGGCAATGTGCAGACACAAAGCCTTGACCACCCCGGAGGTCTTTTCCTTCAGCTTTCCCGCCATCGGAGCAAACGTGTCGGGCGCAAAAAGCTGCCCCGCAGCCTTAAGCTCCCCGATCTGGGAGAGACATTCGCGTATCTCGTCCTCATTGACTCCCTCTCTGTCCCCGTACCGGGAAAGAATTTCGGCAGCTATCTCATCCGCAGAGCATTTTTCATACATCCCGATAATGTCGTAAGCAATGTCGTCAACAACGTGTATCGAGCCGGAGAAAACATCAAGAACGATGTTCAGATCTCCCATTCTGTACTGGTGTATCATTTAAACAGGTCTTTCTCCGGACTGAACGGAGAGTCCTTTCGTGTATTTGCTGTGTCCCGCATAAAAAACAGGCTGCCGCGATTGTGCGCCAGCCCGTATTCCGGGAATTGTGTCAGTTCTTCCTGCCCTTTTCGTTTTCGCACTTCTGGTTTGCGATGCCGCAGCTGGTCTTGCACGCGGACTGGCAGGAGGTCTGGCATTCGCCGCATCCGCCGTTCTTTGCGCTCTCGCAGAGATTGCGGGTGTTCAGGCTTGTGATATGTTTCATTTCGAATCGTCTCCTTGAATGATAATCATAATTAGCTATTACATTATAACATCGCAGAAACAAAAAGTCAATACACCGGAGCCCGACACTCAAAAATTTTTCACGGGTTTCCGCCCTATTCCGCAAAAGCTATTGAAAAATCCGCCGCAATGTGATAAAATACAGAATACATTCATGCTGTTTACGGAAGGAACCACCCAATGCAGGAACTCTGGGATCTGTATGACATAAAACGCAACCCGCTCGGTCTGACCCATGTGAGGGGCACAAGGATGCGCCGCGGTACATACCATATCGCCGTCGGGATTTGGACGGTGAACGACAGGAACGAGATCCTCATCACCCTCCGTTCGCCCGAAAAGCACGACTGGCCTGACCTCTGGGAAAACACCGCCGGTTCTCTTCTTGCGGGAGAGACCTCAAGACAGGGCGCTGTGAGAGAGCTTTTCGAGGAGACCGGGATAAGGGCGGCGGAGGACGAGCTTTTCTTCCTCGGAACCGAGACCGGACGCTCCACGATCGGCGACTGCTATATTGTCAGAAAGAACGTCGATATAAGGGACATCGTCTTTCAGAAGGGCGAGACCTGTTGCGCAAGATGGGTCACCCTCCCCGACCTTGACGAAATGATAGAGGGCGACCTCGTTGCCCCGCCCGTCGCCGCAAGACTGGTAAAGGTACGCGGCAGATTCGAAGATTACCTCTACGGAAGGATAGGCTGATATGAAAAACATCCCCTTTTACCCCGCTGATATACTTCTCCCCCCGCAGGTGACGGAGAAATGGCCGGTCATAGCCTGCGACCAGTTCACCTCCGAGCCGGAATACTGGAAAGCAGCCGGAGAATTCGTCGGAGATTCCCCCTCAACGCTGAAGATCACCCTTCCGGAGGTCTGGCTGACATCATCCGACGTTGAGAAGAGAACGGAAGCGGTCAATTCCGAAATGAAAAAATACCTCGCCTCCGGCGTTCTGACGGAATATAAAAACGCGGTGGTCTATGTCGAACGCACCCAGCCCGACGGAAGAGTCCGCCGCGGCGTCGTCGGCGCCGTTGACCTCTCGGAGTACGACTATACCCCCGGTGCAAAAACAATGATAAGAGCCACCGAGGGAACGGTGCTTTCAAGGATCCCGCCCCGCGTGAAGATAAGAAAAGATGCTCCCCTCGAGCTTCCGCATATAATGATCCTCATCGACGACCCGGACAATACAGTAATCCCGAAAAATCCCGACGGCAGTATCCTCTACGATACCGACCTCATGGCAGGCGGAGGCCATATCAGGGGAAGCCTCGTCAGCGAATCCGGCGTGAAGAATATCATCTCCGCGCTTGAAAACCTCGCCGGCGACCGCGAGTCCCCGCTCCTCTTCGCCGTCGGAGACGGAAACCATTCCCTCGCTACCGCAAAAGCGTGCGTAAGCGAAGAATTCCCCCTTTCTCGCTTCGCCCTTGCCGAGGTAGTCAATATCCACGACCCAGCACTTGATTTTGAGCCGATTTACCGCGTGGTTTTCGGTGTCGATCCCGCAGATATCATCGCGGCTGCAAAGAGACACTTCGGTGCAGGCAACGAAAAAACGGTAAAATGCCTGTATAACGAAGGCGAGGACGAGATCACCGTAAACGGCCTCCCGGCCGGCGCCGTCCAGTCCTTCATCGACGAATACCTGACCGCCCGCCCGGACGCATACTGTGACTATATCCACGGCGAGGACACAGTGAGAAAACTCTCGTCAGAAAAAAACACCGTCGGCTTCATTTTCGACGGCATAGGAAAGAGCGAGCTTTTCCCCTACGTCGAAAAATACGGCTCCCTCCCGAGAAAAACCTTCTCAATGGGCGAGGCAAGGGATAAAAGATACTACATGGAGTGCAGGAAAATAAGATAATTCAATTAAAAATAATTTTTCAGCCCCCTGTCAGACAGACAGGGGGCTGAAAATATGTGATGGTATCACTCCCACTCGATAGTAGCCGGCGGCTTCCCGGTAATATCATACACGACCCTGCCGACACCCCTGACCTCGTTCACGATCCTCGACGAAACTCTGCCGAGGAGCTTGTGCGAAAGCGGCGCATACTCGCAGGTCATAAAGTCCGTCGTCCTGACCGCACGGAGCGCAACGGTGTAGTTGTAGGTTCTGAAATCCCCGACAACCCCGACCGAACGGGAGTTTGTAAGCACGGCAAAATACTGATCAGCCCTGACCCTGCTGCGCTTCATTTCCTCGCGGAAAATTGCGTCAGCCTCCCGAAGAATGTCAAGCTTGTCCGACGTGACCTCGCCGATGACCCTGATGGCAAGACCGGGACCGGGGAAGGGCTGACGGCTGACAAGCGTCTCGGGAAGTCCGAGCTGACGTCCAAGGGCTCTCACCTCGTCCTTGAACAGCCCGCGGAGCGGCTCGACAAGTCCCGCAAAGCCCATGTCCTTCGGCAGACCGCCGACATTGTGATGACTCTTTATCGTCGCGGAATTGTTCGCACCCGACTCTATAACGTCGGGATAGATCGTCCCCTGAGCAAGGAAGCATCCCGCCGCACCGAGCTTCTTTGCCTCGGCTTCAAACGTCCGGACAAACTTCTCGCCGATGATCTTTCTCTTTTTCTCAGGCTCTGTAACACCTGAGAGCGCACCGAGGAAGTCAGCCGACGCATCGACGCGGATGAAGTTGAGCGCACGGTCTTTGAACGCCTCTTCGATCTCGTCGCCCTCGTTCTTCCTCATGCACCCGTGATCGACGAAAATGCAGTACAGCCTTCCCGGAATCGCCTTCGCAAGAAGCGCCGCACAGACCGACGAATCAACACCTCCGGAAAGACCGAGGATAACTCTGCCGTCCTCTCCGACCTGCTTTCTTATCTCGGCAATCATTCTCGTCTCATAGTCAGCCATGTCGTAATCTCCGACCGCGCCGCAGACACGGTAGAGGAAATTTCTTATCATCTCCGTCCCGTTCGGGGTGTTTTCGACCTCCGGATGGAACTGCACGCCGTACAGCCGTCTCTTCACATCGGCGATAGCGGCATTTTCACAGTGCGCCGTGTTTGCCGCCGAAACAAATCCGGCGGGAAGCACGCTGATCTTGTCTGTGTGGCTCATAAGCCCGATCTGATCGGCATCAAGCCCATTGAATATCTCGCAGGAGGTATCGACCTTCACCTTTGTTCTGCCGTACTCGCTGACCTTGCAGGAGGAAATCGTTCCGCCGGTGGAGTAAGCCATAAGCTGAATACCGTAGCATATGCCGAGAACCGGTATCCCGCAGTCAAAGAGTTTGGGATCGCATTTCGGCGAGCCGTCGCGGTAAACACTGTCGGGACCTCCGGTCAGGATTATCCCGATGGGGTTCATTGCTTTTATTTCGTCAAGGGGCATATTTCCCGGCTTGATAAGGGAGTAGACATTGCATTCCCTGACCCTGCGGGCGATAAGCTCCTTATACTGTCCTCCGAAATCGAGGACAAGGACAAGCTGATTGCTCATATTTTTGTTTTGCCTTCCGTTCTGTTTGTTGACATACTCATATATTATATTATTTATATCGTACTTTGTCAAGCATCGGAATGACGGTTTTACCGCAAGCGGGCGCATATCAGCACGGCAAGCGGAATTGCCGGTTTTTCTGCAGTAAAAACCCGCCGTTTATCGAAAAAAAGGTATCACTCCCCGTCTTTCCTGACCGCAAATTCCTTGTAAATCTCGTTTTTCGGCACTCCCCTGTCTTTAGCCGCACTCTTTATCGCCGCCATCCTGTCAAGCCCGAGCGAAATGTAGTATTCAACGTGCTCCCTGACCGTCATCCCGTTAAAAAACGCGCCCTCGTCCCGGTCCTCACTTCCGGAAACGGCAATGACATATTCGCCCCGCGCATTCTCCTTCAGCATTTCAGCCGCCTCGCCGAGCGTCGTGCGTATGACCTCCTCGTTCAGCTTGGTAAGCTCCCGGCAGAACGACGCGCGCCGACCGCCGCCGAAAATCTCAGCCATAAGCGCAGCCGTCGCCGCGATCCGGTGCGGCGCTTCATAGAATATCATCGTCCGCGTCTCGGAGGACAGCTCCTCAAGACGCTTCCTTTTCTCCCCCGGCTTGCCCTCAAGAAATCCCTCGAATACAAACCTCCTCGTCGGAAGCCCGGAGACAATAAGCGCATTCACCGCCGCACAGGCACCCGGGATCGGTATCACCTTTATCCCGTTCTCCGCACACAGCCTGACAATATCCTCGCCGGGGTCGCTTATCCCCGGAGTCCCCGCGTCGGTGACAAGCGCGCAGGTCTCACCCTCCGAAAGACGCTTTATTATCTCCGCCCCGGCTTTTTTAATGCCGTGCTGCTCATATGTCATCATCGGCTTGCTTATCCCGTAAGCCGAAAGCAGCTTTCCCGTCACCCGCGTGTCCTCCGCGGCAACAAAATCGCAGTCGCCGAGGACCTTCACCGCGCGGTATGTCATGTCGTCAAGATTCCCGATAGGCGTGGCAACAAGATAAAGCGCACCCTTTTCGGTCATGTTTTTTTCACTCATTTGCCTTCTCCCCGCGTCCTGTCCGCTCTGTCCCCGGAGGAAGGGGAGGAGTGCTTCACGAATTCCGCAATGACCTTCTCCGCCGTTGTCGGAACGTTCTTCCTCGCACTTATCCTCACGTCGCAGTACGCCTTGTATTTCGGATAACGGAAGTGAAACGTCCGCGCAAGGCTTTCCCTGTCGGAGGTCACCGGACGGTCGGAGGTCGGCATAAGCGCCGCAAGCGGACGGTCAAGCCAGTATACCCTCCCGTTGCGCTTCAGTCTCTCAATGTTCAGCACATTGAGAACCGCCCCGCCCCCGGTAGCGATCACCTTCCCGGTGTTCCCGCAGGAAAGGGAACGTATCGTCTCCGTCTCGATCTCCCGGAAGGCCGCCTCCCCCGACTCGGCAAATATCGTTTTTATGTCCTTCCCGGCATTCTTCACGATCACCCTGTCGGTGTCGGTAAACTCCCGCCCGGTCTTTTTCGCAATATATTTCCCGACGGTGGTCTTTCCGCTCGACGGCATCCCGATAAGAACAATGTTCTCAAGCGACCCCATCAGCTCCGCATATATCCTGTCGGTAAGCCCCCCGTCAGCCTTTTTTCCGGTAAAAAGCTCATACGCGGCAACAGCCTGAGACACAAGCATATAAAGCCCGCCCTCGGCAGGAATTCCTGCTTTCAGAGCAGCACGCACAAGCCTCGTGCGGAGAGGGTTGTATATCACGTCCACCACCCCGACAAGCGCCCCGAACCGCGACAGCCTCACCGGAATGCTCTCGTCGTCGGGATACATCCCGCACGGCGTGCAGTTTATCAGAAATCCCGCATCGGAGTGCCGCTTTTCGGCACGGTAATAGGTCGTCGCCCCGTCTCTCCCGGTGCGGCTCATCCGTATCACGTTCACAGCTCCAAGCCCGCGCGCCGCCGCGACCGCAGTGAGGGAGGTCCC
>FR891146.1:7714-9258 GCA_000433515.1 Candidatus Colimorpha enterica
AGACCCGAAAGGTCGGTCCTGCCGGAACGCGCAAGCACACGCTTTATAAGAGCCGTTATTCCGGTTATGTCGGTGTTGTAGCCGTACAGCTTCCCGTCCCGGTTCACAACTGTGTTCACCGCCCCGATCTTCTCCGCCGCAGGGTCGGTGTGATCAAGACAGGGTATAACGTCCTTCTTGTACGGTATCGTCACGTTTATCCCCCGGAAGTCCCGCGCCGCCATAAAAGCGTCAAGCTCCCCTCGCGGGATCTCATGAAGCCGGTAGTCGTACTCCCCGAATTCCCTGTGTATTATTTCCGAAAAGCTGTGCCCCAGTTTTTCACCGATAAGCCCGTATTCCATAGTCCTGTCCTTTCATCTCCCGGCTCATAACCCGATAAGGTCTGTTCCGTACCGCCCGGAGAGCATATCGAGAAGGGCAACGGCAGTGCAGGCGGTCACAACAGCAGCCGCCCGGTGAACAATGCACGGATCGTGCCTGCCCTTTACCGCAATGACCGAATTTTCCCCGTCCTCAAGCGATACCGTATCCTGCTCCTTCGCAATCGACGGCGTGGGTCTCACCGCACAGCGGAAGAGTACCGGCATCCCGTTCGTGATACCGCCGTTTATCCCGCCGCTGTTGTTCGTCGCCGTCACGACCCTCCCGTTTTCATTCCGGAAAGAGTCGTTCCCGCAGCTCCCGCGCATTCCCGCAAATCCGAAGCCCGCGCCGAACTCGACCCCCTTTATCCCCGGAATAGAGAACAGTATGTGCGAAAGCATACTCTCGCAGGAGTCAAACCACGGCTCGCCGACCCCGGAGGGCATCCCGATGACAGCCGTTTCAAGCACACCGCCGACGCTGTCGCCATCAGCCGCCGCAGCAGCTATCATCCCGCGCATCTTCTCACCGGCATCCGCATCAAGCACCGGAAAATTCATCTCCGATACCGCAGCAATGTCCGGAGCATAGTCCTCAAACCCTCTGTCATATACCCCGGCAGCCGAAGCCATGTGCGTCCCGATAAATATCCCGCGCCGTCCGAGAACCGCCTGACAGACAGCCCCCGCCGCAACAAGCCCGGCAGTTATCCTCCCGGAAAAATGCCCGCCCCCGCGGTAGTCCTGAAACCCGTGATACTTTTCGTTGGCGGAAAAATCCGCGTGCCCCGGACGGCAGAGAAATTTCGTCCTTTCGTAATCCCCGCTCCGCGTGTCGGCATTGGGAATGAAAATGCAGACCGGAGTCCCGGCAGTCTTCCCGCAGAATACCCCGGAAAGGATCCTGAATTCGTCGGCTTCGCATCTCTTTGTCGAAATGTTCCCCGCCGGACGCCGCAAAGCCAGCCGCGAGGCAATGTATTCTTCGTCAACCGCCTCACCGGGCTTCAGCCCGTCAATAATAACCGTGATCCCCTCCCCGTGGCTCTCCCCCGAGAGGGTAACTGATATGTTGTTTCCGAATGTGTTTTTCATTTTTTCTTCTTTACCTTCCCGATTTGTCGGATTCAGATTTTTGACAGAGATTTTATGACTGCGCCGCCAATAACCTCTTTTTCT
>FR891147.1:0-3815 GCA_000433515.1 Candidatus Colimorpha enterica
GTAACGATGTTTATCATTGCGCTCTCGCCGCTGACGAAAGCCGAGAGCGCAAGCCCGGCGAATATGAACGGCACCCGCTTTTCCGAGGCGCAGAGAAGCGCACTTCCGAACGGCATTATCCCGCTTTTCAGCTTCGCCGACGCGATAAGAAAAGCGATCCCGCAGTCAAACACTCCGAGTGCCGCCTGCGACAGGTATCTCTTCACTGCGCCGCTGTCTGTCTCTGCCCTTTTGCCGGTGAAATACCTGCCGAGATATTTTCCCGCCGCCGCAAGGATTTTTTCTTTTGTTTCTGTCGATTGCATTTTCAGTTGCTCCTTTTTGACTTCCTGATTGATCGGAACAATATTTTACCATATTTTTACAATCAGTTCTGTCGAACCGGGAGGGAAAGATCCTGCCGGCGGCTGTCACCGTCTGACGGAAAACGTCGGATGCGCCGCGAATCCCGCCGAGTATGAACGTAAACCCGCAGTGAACGGCGTCATAAGGCGAACGGTTTTTTCCGTCATATACAGCATATCGTGTATGCTTTCCCGCCGTGCCGAATATAATGTGTCCGCGGGAACCCCGCATTTTCTTTCGGAAAGGTCGGAAAAAGCCGATTTGTAAACAATTTTATAATAAAATGCGGAAAAAATATTGAACTCGGGGAATACTTCTGTTATAATATTGTTGTGCTGAAAATTCACCCTCTGCCGCGCCGACGGTGCGGGGAAAGGATCATATATGGAAAAAAGAAAAAGAAAATTCGGAGACAGAAGCGACGGATGGAAGCTCCGGGGGCTTGACCCGTATGACACCGTTTCGCCCTATATAATGGTCGAGCGCTGCGACGCGCAGAATTTCTTCAACGACAAGTTCGAGATCACCGCCGCCGAGCAGTATGTAAAGGAAAAGCGTGCGCAGGGCATGAAGAATTTCGGTCTCATGCACGTGATTCTTGCCGCATATATCAGAACCGTTTCACAGAGACCCTACCTCAACCGCTTCCTGTCCGGGCAGAAGGTCTACGCGCGCAACACGATACAGGTCAACATGGCGGTCAAAAAGGAGCTTGTCGCGAACGAGACGAATACCGTCATAAAGGTCTTTTTCGATCCTCATGACACCGCAGCTGACGTGTACGAAAAGTTCTCAAAGACATATCATGACGCTTTTGCCGGCGGCGAAAACGACTTCGACGGCACGGCGCGCATCATAAACTACATTCCCGGACTGCTGAAAAAGTTCGCCGTGTGGTTCCTCAAGCTGCTTGATTATTTCGGACTGCTCCCGAAGGCGCTACTCAACGTCAGCCCGTTTCACGGCTCGATGTTCATAACCTCGATGGGCTCTCTCGGGATTCCGCCGATATATCATCACCTTTATAATTTCGGAAACATCCCGGTGTTCGTCGCCTTCGGTGCAAAGCGCCATGCCTGCGAGCTTTCTCCCGACGGAGAGGTGCTGAAGCGCAAGTATATCGACTATACCGTTGTCACCGACGAAAGGATCTGCGACGGCTTTGCCTATGCCTCGGCATTCAAGGTGTTCCGCCGCTACCTTGCAAATCCCCACCTTCTCGACAATCCCCCGGAAAACGTCGCAGAGGATCCGGATATCGACAGAAAGCCGAGAAAGAAAAAGAGCAAAGGGTGATTCCCTCTGCCAGTGAATTCCCGCCGGTGTTCATGACATCAGGCGGGAAGCATTGAGATAACATGACCGAAACACAGAAGTATATAAATACCGCCCTCACGGACAACGGGATCACGGTTTCAGATGATAAGACCGAAAAGCTTGCCGCATATCTTGACGAGCTTCTGCGCGTGAACACGTGTATGAACCTGACCGCCGTCCGCGATCCGCAGGAGGCTGCCGTAATAAATATTGCGGACTGCTGTGCCTGCGCGAAGTATATCCCGGAAAACGCCCGCCTTCTCGACGTGGGAAGCGGAGCCGGGCTTCCGGCGTTCCCGTTCGCGATAATGCGTCCGGATATATCCGTTACCGCGCTTGACAGCACCGGAAAAAAGGTGAATTTCATCTCCGATACCGCGCGGCTTCTCGGTATGAATAACCTTTCCGCCGTCTGCGGAAGAGCCGAGGAGCTTGCCGCAAAGCCGGAATACCGCGAAAAATTCACCGCAGTCTCGGCGCGCGCCGTTGCAAGGCTCAACATACTCTCGGAGCTGTGCCTGCCGTTTCTTGAAAAATCAGGACTTTTCATCGCCATGAAGAGCCGCCTTGCCGACGAGGAGCTTGACGAAGCCGGAAAGGGGATAAAAATCCTCGGCGGCAGAGTAAAGGCTGTCGATACCTTCACTCTCAACGGCTCCGATGCTCCCCTCAGCCGCACCTTAATCCTGACGGAAAAGGTCTGTCAAACTCCCGGAAAGTATCCCCGCCGGTATAAGTCGATCCTATCCGCCCCCCTGTGAGATCTTTTCGTCATATCAGTAATATCGATTATTCAGCGATTCATCCCCATGCGTATCCTGTTTTCCCCCTCCTCTCCCAGCCATGCCGACCCCGTCGGATGCCTGCGCGAGAATGAAAAATGCAGATTTTCCGTAGATGTCCCCCGCGACTGCCCGGTGAAACAGCTGTTTCTTGAGCTTTCGCGGGACGACGGCTTTGAAATGACCGTTCCGCTTTCGGCAGAGGGCGGGAAAGGCGATTATGTCACCTTTTCCTGTACCTTTGCCCTTTTCGGGTGCGGTCTTTATTTTTACTGCTTCCGGTTCGTGACGGAGATATCGGAGTTCCGGCTCTACCGCCTCGGCGACGGCGATACCAATATGGAGGCGGGCGAAAAGTGGCAGATATCCTGCATACCCGCCGGTTATTCAACTCCGGAGGAGCTTCAGGGCGCGGTCATGTATCAGATTTTTCCCGATCGCTTTGCGGTATCCGGTGAATGCGACCTGTCGCAGAAAATGACGCCGTATACGGTTCATTCCGACCGCACCGAGCCTCCGCGCAAAGGACCCGACAGCGACGGGAACTGGAACAACGATTTTTACGGCGGAAATTTCAGGGGGATAGCCGGAAAGCTGCCGTATCTGTCCTCCCTCGGCTGTGAGGTCATATATCTGAACCCGATCTTCAAGGCTTATTCCAACCACCGCTATGATACCGCCGACTATAAAAAGCCCGATCCCATGCTCGGTACGGAGGAGGATTTCGCCTTCCTCTGCGCCGAAGCCGGGAAACACGGGATAAAGATAATCCTTGACGGCGTGTTTTCCCACGTCGGGAGCGACAGCATATATTTCGACGCAAAGCACCGGTTCGGGACGGGAGCGGTCAGCAACCCCGCCTCGGAATACCGGGACTGGTTCACCTTCCGGCACTTCCCGGACGATTATGTCTCATGGTGGGACGTTCCGACGCTTCCGTGCGTTGACAAAAATGCCCCGTCGTTTGTCGGTTATATCATCGATGAGCCGGATTCCGTCGTTGCACACTGGATGAAGCTCGGCGCGGCGGGTTTCCGGCTCGATGTTGCCGACGAGCTGCCCGACGGTTTCATTGCCCGGCTGAGAAAAAGGGTAAAGGAGATAAATCCCGCCGGGCTTGTCATCGGCGAGGTATGGGAGGACGCCTCGACAAAATGCGCCTACGGGGTGCGGAGAAGATATTTCACCGGCGGAGAGCTTGACGGGGTCATGAATTACCCGTACAGAAGCCTTATAATCGGTTTTGTCACCGGAAAGACCGCGTCGGCGAACTTCGTCTCCGGGATCATGAGAATATACGAAAATTACCCGCGTCAGGCGCTTCTTACCTGCATGACGTCCCTGTCCACCCACGATACGGAGCGCATCATG
>FR891147.1:3827-8095 GCA_000433515.1 Candidatus Colimorpha enterica
ACCCACGATACGGAGCGCATCATGACGGCGCTTTCGGAGTCGCTTCCGGCGGGAAAAGTCGGGGACGCGATGAGGTGCGCCGCGGCGATACAGTTCTTCCTTCCGGGAATGCCGTGCATATATTACGGCGACGAGACCGGAATGACCGGCGGCGCCGACCCGTTCAACCGCGGATTCTTCACGGAACACGACCGGGAGCTGACGGAATTCTACCGCCGCCTCGGTAACATGAGAAAAAAATCCCCGGCTCTCCGGCGGGGAACGCTTGAAATTACCGAAAAATCGGGAGCGGTCGTTATTTCGCGCAGCTTGGGCGGTGAGAAACGCACCCTGACGGTTTCTCCCTCGGAGTTTGATATCAGATGAAAGGGCAAGCCATGAAATCAAAGCGCATAATTCCGCTTATTCTTGCGGCGGATCTGTTTCTTTCCGCCTGCAATACCGGGAGACAGGCTTCTTCCGGCACGTCATCGGAATCCGCGTCATCCCCTCCGGCGGAAACACCGCGGTAGACGGAAGCCCCCACGTCAACCGGCACGGAACCGGTTCCGACCGATGAAATCACGCCGGGCACCGGGACGTCCCCCGGAACGACGGCGCCTGCGGAAACGACGGAAACACCGACGGATCCCCCGCAGACAACGGCACCTCCGGCAACGACCGGAAAAGTGACAAAGCCCCCGAAGCAGACGACACCCCCGCCGTCAACCGCGCCGCAGGAGCCTGTCCCCTGCTCGTAGGACAACGAAAAGCTGGCTGAGTGAAAGCCGCCGCGGAAAAATACGGCTCGGTCGGGCTTCAGGCGGCGGTCATAACCGGTGGAAGGGTCACATTTACGGGTCAGTACGGCTGGGCGGAGCTTGACGGGCGCCCGATGGAGTCCGACTCGCTATAAGAATAGCGTCGCTGTCGAAAACCGTTGTCGGAATGGCGGCTTTCCGGCTTATCGACGACGGAGTTCTTGAGCTTGACACCGACATTTCGGAATATCTCGGCTTCACGGTCAGAAATCCCGCATATCCGGATGTGCCGATAACCCTCCGACTGCTTCTTTCCCACAGGTCGGGGATAAAATCAAGCGTGAACGGCTACGGATACGTTTACAGCCTCGACGCGCTTGACAGGCTTTTACGCGAATCCTCGTCTTACAGCAAGGGCGCGCCGGGTACATATTATGCCTACAGCAATTTCGGGTTCGGAATGATCGGTGCGATATGCGAGAATGTGACCGGGAAGAGCCTTTCGGCACTTTCGCGTGAATTCTTCTTCATCCCGATGGGGACAGATGCCGGTTTCGTTCCGTCGGAGCTTACGGCAGACAGGCTTGCGGTGATCTATAACGAGAACCACAGGGTCACGCAGTCGGTGTCGAAGCAGCTTGCGGTGAAGGATGCGAAGGCTCCCTGCGGCGCGATAAATCTCTATGCCGGCGGGCTGACGATCAGTGCGGAGGGGTTTGCAAGAGTCCTCACCATCCTTATGAACGACGGATGTTACGACGGCGTCCGGTATCTTTCGTCGGAGAGCGTGAAAAACATTCTCACCGCGCAGTGCGCCAAGCAGGGCTATGCAAAGCAGTGCCTTCCCGTGGCATATTATCCCGGAATGTACGGTCAGGACGGGCTGTATTTCCACACCGGCAACAGGTTCGGCGTTTTCTCGGTCTACACCTTCGATCCGGTAACCGGAGGCGGCACCGTTGTTGTCTCCACAGGGGCGAAGCCGGTGGTCAAAAGCCACGTCGCCGCCGTCTGCGGAGAGATTTCGGAGTATGTTCACAATTATCCGGAGAAATTTGCGGGGCAGATACCTGATTCCTGACAATTCCGTCCCGTTACACTATAATTATTTTGCCTGCCAATGGCGGCGGAAAAGAGGAAAATATCATGTACCAACCAAGAGTTCTTACAATACAGGACATTTCGTGCTTCGGAAAATGCTCGCTGACCGTTGCGCTGCCGATAATCTCGGCGATGGGCGTCGAAACGTGCATAATGCCGACGGCGGTGCTTTCGACCCATACCGGAGGCTTTACCGGCTACACATGGCGAGACCTGACCGGCGACATGAGAGGGATCGCGGCTCACTGGAAGTCGCTTGACCTGAAATTCGACGCGATATACACCGGGTATCTCGGCTCTGCGGAACAGCTTCGGATAGTCGGAGAGATATTCCGCGATTTCGGCAGAGGTGCCGTGAAGCTGGTCGATCCCGTTATGGGTGACAACGGAAAGCTGTATCCCGGCTTCAGCGAAGAATTTGCCGCCGGGATGGCAAAGCTGTGCGGGAAAGCCGATATAATCGTTCCGAACCTCACCGAGGCGGCATTCATGCTCGGAATACCGTTCGAAAAAGCCCCGCATGACGAGAGCATTATAAAGGATATCCTTGTAAAGCTGACCGGGCTCGGCTGCCGGATCGCGGTTCTGACCGGAATAATCCCCGACAGCTCGCGTCAGGGAGTCATGGCATACGACAGCGCGACCGGAGAATTCTGTTCGTATTACAGCAAAAATCTCGACGTGAAGTTCCACGGGACAGGCGATGTTTTCGCAAGCGCCTTCTGCGGGGCGGTCGCAAAAAAGAAGCCTCTCCCCGATGCCCTTAAGACCGCCGTGGATTTCACCGTTGCCTGCATCGAAAAATCCATGGGCGACAGCGAACACACATACGGTGTAAGATTCGAGGAATGCCTGGCGGAAATTGTGGATAACCGGGGCTGATTTCTCAATGTTCAGACGACAAAAATCCCCTCTGCGTGAGCAGAGAGGATTTTTTGATAAAGGTTAGTTGTTACTCTTTGTCGGAAGGTGCGGAGCTGTCCGATGCCTCCCTGTTCTTTCCGGCAGAGACCATGACGTTTGTCAGGATGCCGAGGATAAGCGCGCAGGCAATGGAGGTGAGAGTGACCTTACCGAAGCTGACAGTCAGACCGCCGATTCCGCAGATGAGGATGACAGCGACCACGAAGAGGTTTCTGTTGTCGCCGAGATCAACCTCCTTGATCATTTTCAGACCGGAAACTGCGATGAAGCCGTAGAGCGTGATGCACACACCGCCCATTACGCAATTCGGAATTGATGCGAGGAAGGTTACGAAGGGACCGAAGAAGGAGATGATCATTGCCATTGCCGCGGTGGTGAGGATGGTCACGACAGAGGCGTTTCCGGTGATTGCCACGCATCCGACCGATTCGCCGTAGGTGGTGTTCGGGCAGCCGCCGAAGATAGAGCCTGCGATGGAGCCGACACCGTCTCCGAGGAGGGTTCTGTGAAGTCCGGGGTCTTCAAGCAGATCCTTGTCGATGATGGTCGAGAGGTTCTTGTGGTCGGCGATGTGCTCCGCAAAGACAACGAATGCGACGGGGACATATGCTACCGCAACGGTTGCTATGTAGTGACCGTCAATCGCCTTGAGACCCTTTGCAGCCTCAAAGAAGGTGAAGTCGGGGATGGCGAACCAGTCCATGTTTCTGAATACCGAGAAATCGATGATCTTAAGGGCGTCGTTTCCGGAAGCAATGCCGATCACCGTGAAGATGGCGGCAGCGGCATATCCGGCGCAGATACCGATGATGAAGGGGATGAGCTTTGCCATCTTTTTGCCGTATACCGAGCAGAGGATGACAACGAACAGAGTTACAAGTCCGCAGACAAGTGCGACATAGGGGCTTGCGACCGAGACTTGAGATACATCGTCTACAATCGCACCGTCCTTTACGACCTGCGTCACAACATCCTTCATGACCTTACCCTTGGTGAGGTCGCCGACTGCGTTGCCTGCAAGCGAAAGTCCGATGATCGCGACTGTCGGTCCGATAACAACGGCGGGCATGAGCTTGTTTATCCACCTGACACCGGCAAGCTTTATGACTATTGCGATAATGACGTAGACAAGTCCGGCAAACAGGGCACCGAGAATCAGTCCCGCGTGTCCCGCCTGTGCCGATGCCGCTCCTGCAAATGCCGCAAACATAGAGCCGATGAAGGCGAACGACGAGCCGAGGAATACCGGGCTTCTGAATTTCGTGAAGAGCAGATAGACAACGGTTCCCACGCCCGCGCCGAACAGCGCCGCCGACTGGGACATCCCGTTTCCGATTATCGACGGTACCGCGATCGTTGCCGCAAGTATCGCAAGGAGCTGCTGAAGCCCGAACAGCAGCAGCTGCCCGAATTTCGGTCTGTCATTGACATTGTAAGTGAGTTTCATATTACCCTCCGTTTATTTTAAGCCTTTCGGGGGATACGCGGGCGCTGCCCGAACCC
>FR891148.1:0-3762 GCA_000433515.1 Candidatus Colimorpha enterica
AGGTGTCGGGTAGTTCCGCTTGCGGAACCGTTTACATGACGAAAAGTAACATCATACCACGTAACGCGCTCCTCAGTAGCTGCAAGCAGCTACACACCTCATCACCGCCTACGGGCGGAGTTTCCCCTCAAGGGGAAGCCAATGGGTATGCCACGATTCCACTGCAAGTGAAGATTTTCGCGGCAAACCCCACATATTTTTCCCGGTACGCTTCTTTGCTTCTTTCTTTCAAAGAAAGAAGACGTCATCCCTCAACAGCCCTCACGAAATAAACCCTTTCGCCGTAGTTCTCCTCATACAGGCAGTAAAGGCATCCGCGGGTCTTGTCGTATGCAAGCTCGACATAACCGCCGCGGTCCGGGTCAATGACGTGAACTGTCTCCCATGTTCTGCCGTCGTCGGTGCTTTTTTTCAGCGTCACACCCGACCGGCGTTCTTTTGAGTCGCAATTTGCAAGATACAGGACGTGCCTGCCGTTCTCCTCAGCCGAAACAACAGCACCGAAGCACTGCGGGTCATTGAGACTGTAATCCGGCGAATAATCATACCATCCGGAATACCCGGTCGCGGAGTATGCCTTTACTCTCTGCATACTCTGGTGGCGTATCGACAGGAATACCTGACCGTCCGAGGTAACCGCAGCCTCGGTCTCGTTCGGGTTTACGATCCTGTCGGTCATGCCGAGGATCTCGCCGGTCTGCCAGCTTTCGCCGCCGTCCGTGCTGTAAAGCGTTGATATCTCCGACGGCATATGCGCGGTCAGCTTTGCCTCATACCGCTTCGGCACCATCCACACCGGGATTATAAGCGTGCCGCCGGTCATGATCCCGTGCCCCGGTCCGAGGGCAAAGGCATTGCGGTACTCCGGAAGCGTCGCTGCGGTGATATCCTCCGGCTCACTCCATGTCAGCCCGTCGTCATCGCTGTGACGGACAAGCACCCTGCCGCCGTTCACCGAGTAATCCTCGCACCACAGGAACAGTATTCTTCCGTCCGCGTTCTGAACAGCCACAGGATTGTTGACCGTCCGGTGTTCCTTTGTTCCGGCAGCCATGACGACCGGCTCACCGAAGGTCTCTCCCCCGTCCTCCGAGCGGAAGAGAAGAATGTCCATAAGTGCCCAGTCGCCGGCAGCCGTCCTTGCCTCGCAATACGCAAGCACGGTTCCCTTTTCCGTAACGGTCATGCCGGGAATGCGGTGATTCGTGTATCTTTCTCCCGGCTCCCACATGAGTTTTGAGGTGAATTCCATATATCCGCCTTTCAGAGTCTGTCGGTTATCTCTCTCTTCAGCTCTGCCTTTACCGCGTCGTCAAGCTCCGAGAACGGCATTCTCGCCTTTCCGAAATCAAATCCGAGCTGGCAGAGTATTTCCTTCTCCGTCTCCATGATGCCGTATTTGCAGAGGATCGTAAGAATGCGGTTCGCCTCTCTCTGAACCTCAAGCGCGCCCGCCATGTCTCCCGCGTGATAGAGCCTCATGATGTCTATGTACTTTTCGGCCATGAAGTTGTACGTGCTTCCGATACCTCCGTCGGCGCCCATCGAAATGCCGGAGAGGAACATCTCGTCAAAGCCGTTGTAGACAAGCCTGTCGGGGAAGTTTTTCTTGAACTCCTCAAGCGCAAAGAAGTCGTTCGAGGTATGCTTTATTCCGATAAACCGGCTGTCGCAGAAGAATTCCGAAACCTGCGGGACTGTGAGATTGACCCCGGAGAAATTCGGGAAATTGTAGATGAGCATCGGCATATCCACCGAGTCAACGATCGTGTAGTAATGCTTCTTTATCTGCTCAAAGCTGAATTTGTAGTAGAACGGTGATATTGCCGAAATCGCGTCGTAGCCGAGGCTCTGTGCGGTCTTTGCAAATCTGATCGCCGCGTCGGTCGAAATTGTTCCGACATGGGCAATAAGCGTCACCTTCCCGCCGGCTGCTTCCGCAACGGTCTCGTATACCGTATTCCTTTCGCCGTCGGTCAGCAGAAAAGCCTCGGCTGTGCTTCCTCCGACATAAAAGCCGGACACGCCCTTGCCGATGTTGTACCTGACAAGCTCCGCAAGCGCCTTTCTGTTGACGTTCCCGTTTCCGTCAAACGGGGTGAGAAGTGCCGGGAATATCCCGGTAAAGGTCTTTTCTTTCATTTCTTGTTTTTCTCCGCTGAGTTTGAGTTTTTGGGAAATACCGACCGTCCCGGACTTTACCAGACCGACCGTTTATCCCTTATTTAATGAGCTGTCGGAGAACAGCCGTTCTGCACTCCGTATGTCACCTTCAGCGACTTCACTGCCTCCGATATCGGGCACATAACCGCTTCGCGCCCTTCGATCGCGGCAAAAAAGTTCTCTGATTCAGCTCTGAACATATCGTTTCTTTCGGTTTTTCCGGTCTCCGTCTTCCATTCCCCGCTTTTTCTGCCGTATGTACGGAGGGTGTATTCATCCCACGACGGGAATTCAAGAACCGCCTGTCCCTCTGTCCCGAGAACCGAAAGAGTCCTTGTTCTCGGCGACTGGAAAAAGTCAAGATGAACGCTCGCAGAGCACTCCGGGAAGCGCAGGATAAGCTCGACCGTGTCCGGCGACTCAAAGCCGAGACCGGAATACGAACCGCATATGCCGTGATACTCCTCCGGCTCCGCCCCTGCAATATACATTGCAAGATCAAGGTCGTGAACCAGCTCGAACGCCCCGGAATATTTCACATAATAGGTAGACAGATAATCGGGACGCACATCGGGGAAATGCTCCCCCATCATCGCACGGACGGACACTGTCCTGCCGATCTCCCCGGAACGCACGGTCTTTATCAGTCGTCTCACGCCGTCATGAAAACGGAAGCAGAAGCCGACGGCAACCGTCCGTCCTCTCTCCGCCGCAAGCCTCTCAAGCTCCGCGGCACCGTCGGGTGAATCCGAAAGCGGCTTTTCCGTGAAGACGTGCTTTCCGTGCTCAACCGCCGCGACCGCCTGCGGAATGTGCAGCCTTGTCGGAGAGAGCAGATATACCGAATCCGTATCTGTCTCAAGCCCCTCCTCATACTCCGCGACCGTCGTGCCGCCGTATGTTGCGGCAAGCTCCCGGCTTCTTTCCGGGTCGGGGTCGAAGAACACGAACTGCCTTATCCCGATGTCGTAAAGGCACGCGGCGTGCCTTTTTCCGATCGAGCCGCACCCGGCGACAAGAACTCTGTGATCCTTCACTGCCATACCGAAAAACCTCCGTCAACGACAAGGTTGTGCCCGGTTATGTACCCCGAGCCGTCCCCGGCAAGGAACAGCGCCGCTCCGGCAATATCCTGCCCGAATCTGCCCATTCTCGCAAGCGGTGTCCTGTCCGAATAGAGTCTTACGAACTCCTCCGGCAGGTCGCCCTTGTCAAATCCGCCGGGGGATATGCAGTTGACATTGACTCCGTACGGTGCCATTACCGCCGCAAGGTCGCGGGTCAGCGCAATAATACCGCCCTTTGCCGCCGCGTAATCTGCCGGCTGCTCCGTCTTTCCGGCGCGGTGATACATCCTTCTGTCCCTGCCGACGATGCCGGCTATCGAGGCGATGTTGATAATCCTGCCGCTCTTCTGCTCAGCCATGTATCTGCCGACCGCCTTGCACATGAAGACCGTCCCGGTAAGATTTGTGTTTATCATCCCGGAGATCGCCTCATAGCTCCGCTCAAAAAGGTTTCCGACGCTTTTTCCGCTCCCGCCTCCGGAGTTGTTGACAAGGATGTCGATCCTCCCCTTCCACGAGTACGCCTCATCGG
>FR891148.1:3791-10787 GCA_000433515.1 Candidatus Colimorpha enterica
CAGCCACGCTTTCCGGCAGCGTTACGTCAAGCCCGATACCGAGCGCCGGCATGCCGTATTTTTCCGAGATCTCTTCTGCCGCGCGGCAGGCTTTGTCCCTGACCCTGCTCGTAACTATGACAGCCGCCCCGTGCGAGGCAAAGGCATTTGCCATGTCGCGCCCCAGCCATTCCGTCGCTCCGGTAAGAAGAGCGACCTTTCCCCTGAATTCCATATGCTTTGATCCTTTCTACGGTATCCGTGATTCCGGTACGGTTGACAGAATACCGCACCGGTGATATAATTGACTCGTATTTATTATTCCTGCGGAGGTGATTGCCCGTGAACTCCGGAAACGAAATCTTTTCGATATCGCTTGAAAACGCCGATCTGCACTTTATTCTCCACGAGGAGAGCTTTGTCCAGAAGTACAGTGAGCGCTGGGAAAAAATGCTCCACACCCATGTCTATTACGAGATACTGTTTTCGCTCAACGACAGGAACTGCCTTATAGTCCCCGACAGAGAGCTGCCGCTTTCGGAAAATTCCTTCGCGGTCATCCCGCCGTACCTTGAGCATTCAACGGTCTTTGTCCGCGACGATTTTCTTATCAGCGTCGGCTTTTCCTGCGAAAAGAACAACAGAAAGTATCTGCGGAACGACGTTTATTCCCTTTTCCGCAGGCTTTTCTCCGGCGGCATTGCGATCGGAGAGCCTGACGAGGGGCTTCGTGATCTGTTCGTTCAGCTGCGGAGTCTGCATTATCCCGGCGACCTTATCTCCGACGGCTTTGTTTCGGCGGTTTTTGTACAGATAGTATACAGCATAATTGCCAATCTCCGCGAAAAGTCCGGGCTTATTCACGAACGGAAGCCGGAGACGGAGAAAAAGCCGTATTCGCCTTACGGCGTGTCGTTCGACACACTTTATTCCGTTAACAACACTCTCAACAACGAGTTCATGAACGACATTACCCCGGAGTCGGTATCAAAGCGCTTCTTCATCAGCCCACGTCAGATCGACAGGTATATCATGAATCAGTACGGTCAGACCTTCCTGCGCCGCCGCGCCCATCTTCGCGTGAATGCCGCCAAAAATCTCCTGCGTCAGTCGAAAGACCCGATAGCCGCGATCTCGCGCGCCGTCGGTTACAACTCGGTAAACACCTTCTATTCCGCCTTCCGCAAAGAAGTAGGCATGACCCCCGACGAGTTCAGGAGGAAGAGGTGACGATTATTGGGGCGCTGCCCCAAACCCTGCCTTCTTTCTTGAGAAGAAAGAAGGGAGAAAGAAGAACTAAAAAGGAATAAACCGTTGCGGATAGAGGAAACGCAGTGTTCCTCACTTAAAATTATATCCTTTTCTCCCTGCGAATTCAATCCTCCGTCCGCGACATCTTTTTCGTAAAACCGGTTGAATTTCGTATAGGCAGCTCCGTCGTGATGTACAATATCACAAAATTCCGATTTTCGGGAGGCAATTTCTCCGAAACTCTTGACAATGGGGCGAAAAGTTATTAGAATAATATTATATGCCGTTATTGTGGCGGTATAAATAATGTAATCAAGGAGGTGTATCATTTTGAAAGAAATACTGATGATCGGCATTCCGGCGATTATCGGGCTTGTGATCGGCGCGCTTGCCGGGTTCTTCGTACGCAAGAAGATATCCGAGGCAAAGATAGGCTCTGCCGAGGATCAGGCGAAGAAGATTGTCGAAGAAGGCGAAAAAACCGCCGAGACTCTGAAAAAAGAGGCTCTCATCGAGGCAAAGGAAAAGATCCTGCGCGACAAGGCGGAATCCGAGAAAGAGATCAAGGAACGCCGCAACGAGGTCACAAGGCTTGAACGCAGAGCCGTTGCAAGAGAAGAAACGCTTGAAAAGAAAATCGAAAGCTACGAGCGCAAGGAAGAAACGCTGAACCGCAAGATCAAGGAACAGAGCGAGCTTGTCGAGAAGACAGAGCAGCTCAGGCTTGAGCAGGCGGCAAAGCTTGAAGCCGTTGCCGGACTTTCAAGAGACGAGGCAAAAGCCGAGCTTGTCAGCCTCATCGAGACCGAGGCAAAGCACGAGGCTGCGATGAGAATCGTCGAGATCGAGTCTCAGCTGAAGGAAGATGCCGACAAAAAGGCGCGAAGCATTATTTCACTGGCGATCCAGCGCTGTGCTTCCGAACACGTTTCCGAGGCAACGGTGTCGGTTGTCGCTCTGCCGAACGACGACATGAAGGGACGGATTATCGGACGCGAGGGGCGCAACATCCGCACGATCGAGACCATGACCGGAGTCGATCTTATAATCGACGACACGCCGGAGGCGATAACCGTTTCCTGCTTCGATCCCGTAAGAAGAGAGGTCGCAAGGTTGGCTCTTGAAAAACTGATATCAGACGGAAGAATCCATCCGACAAGGATAGAGGAGACCGTTGAAAAGGCGCGCAGGGAGGTCGATAACGTCATCAAGCAGTCCGGAGAACGGGCAACGTTTGAAACCGGCGTTCACGGGCTCAACCCCGAGCTTGTAAAGCTGCTCGGACGCCTGCGTTACCGTACAAGCTACGGTCAGAACGTGCTTGATCACTCGATAGAGGTCGCGCATATCGCCGGAATAATCGCCGACGAGATCGGTGCAGACAGCACTCTTGCAAAGCGCGCGGGACTGCTCCATGATATCGGAAAGGCAATGACTCAGGAGGTCGAGGGCTCACACGTCCAGATCGGAATCGACATTGCAAGAAAGTACAAGGAGAACCGCGACGTTATCCATGCTATCGAGGCTCACCACAACGACGTCGAACCGCAGACAGTCGTCGCCATGATAATCCAGGCGGCTGACGCGATATCGGCTGCAAGACCCGGCGCAAGGCGCGAGGATCTTGAAAACTATCTCAAGCGTCTGCAGAAGCTTGAGGAAATCGCAAACTCCTTCCCGGGAGTGGATAAATCCTTCGCCATCCAGGCAGGACGCGAGATCAGGGTAATGGTCAAGCCCGAGGTCGTCAACGACGATCAGATGATCCTCACCGCCCGCGAGATCGTGAAGAAGATCGAGTCAAGTCTCGAATACCCCGGGCAGATAAAGATCAATCTCATAAGAGAAAGCCGTGCTGTCGATTACGCAAAGTAACGATGCACTGAATAAATAGATATTTATATAAAACCGATCTGAAATCCGGCGGTGTCTCCGCTTTCAATAGATATTTTATTAATAATCTGTTTACTGAAAAAGCACCTGCTTTTCTCCCCGCAAGGGAGACTGGCGGTGCTTTTTGGTTGTGCGGCACCTGCGTGATATTCCGTTCGGAGTATTTTTGTTGACAAAACGCGGATTATGTTATAAACTATAATACAGTACATGAAAAACGCAGACGGAGGACGGCGGAAATGGCAAATATCAAGGAAATTGCAAAGCTTGCCGGGGTATCGGTAAAGACCGTGACAAGGGCATACAAGAGAGATGCCGTCATCAGTCCGGAGACAAGGGAGCGTATCCTGAAGATCGCGAAGGAGAACGGCTACCGTCCCAACCGCGCAGCGGGAAGGCTTGCGGCGAAAACCATAGTTATCGGAATATGCTATGCCGGAACCACGGAGTCCTTCAACCGGGAGCTTGCCGCCGGAATTGCCGACGCGGCAAAGAAGCTTGAGAATTCGCGCATAAGGCTGATCCCGCGCTATGTCAGCTATCTGAGCGACGAGGCGTCTTATATAAGCGTCCTTGACGAGTTTGCCGATGCGGGAGTTGACGGGATAATCACGACGTACTCCGGTACATCGGACAGAATTGTTCAGCGGTACGCCGGACTTCGCGAAAAAAAGACCCGGCTTGTGCTTCTCAACAATGAAAACCGGGAGCTGTTCGATTTTTCGGTGACGAGCAATATAGAGATGACCGGAAAAATGGCGGCGGAGCTTATTTCTGTGATAGCGCCGGACAGAAGCTGCGCGGGGTTTACCGGAGAGCTCCGCAACCGCAGGCATGCGGGGATCGCCGGACATTTTTCCTGCGCCGCGGCGAAGAGAGGACTTTCGCTATCCGGGGTGTACGACCTTGATTACCTCCCGTGTCCGGCGGACGAGCTTCTTAAGCGGCTGATCTCCGACGGCCTCGGAAGCGCTTACATAACCACCGGAAACTCCGCCGACATAATCGATGCGCTTGACAGAGCCGACCCGGGCAGAAGGATACGGGTCATCGCCTCCGATATTTTCCCGCACACCGAAAAGGCGCTGAAAAGCGGACGCGTCTGCGCGATAATCTATCAGAATCCCTACAAGCAGGCAAAAACCTCGCTCCTCCGGCTTTATGCAATGATCGCCGAGGACGCAGTAGTCCCGCCGTGCATCATGACCCCGCCGCAGATTATCCTTGAAAGCAACATCGGGTGGTATCTGGGTTAATGGCGGGAAAAACAGATATCTTCGGTACACCGGAAACGGCTGTCGGAAACTCCTCCGGGGTTTTTGACAGCTTTTTTCGTCCGGAAACGGCGTATATTTCATCAGTGCAAAAAATGCGCATAATTTGCATAACATTCGCGAAAAATTTTGTTGTATTTTTATAAGTCACTGTTGACAAAATGAAATAATTGTGATATACTGAAATCAGAACAAACGGAACTTTTTTCCGGATATCATTTGTTTCTGTTACGAAAGGAGCTCATCGAAATGAAAAAACTGTTACCCGTACTGCTTGCGGCAGGAATGATCCTGTCAATGTTTGTTCTTCCGACTTCCGCCGAAGCGGGAAGCGACGGAAAAACCGAGGTGGTGAAAGCCGAGACTCCGCCGACTATCGACGGCGAGATCGACGAAATGTGGGAGTTCGCCAACGAGGTCTATGTTGCCAAGTTCGGTTCAAACATTTACCCGGCAACGTCAACCGAAAAGGCACACAGAAAGAACCCGGTGGCAACGGCAAAGGTGCGGTTCATGTGGGACAAAACACACATCTATGCACTTGCAAGAGTGTTTGACAGAACCCCGAACGGAAGCGCCTCGAAAGCCAACCCGGAGGACTGCGACATAGACTCTGTCGATTTTCAGATCTCCGAGAACAATGACGAAAACGCATCCATGCGCGATGACACCGTCGGCAAGGACAACAAGCTCCCCGGAAACGGAATATTCAACGTCAATATTAACGGCAAGGTGACCGGCTGGGGCGGCGTGTGGTTTGCCGACAACGGAAGCGAAAAGGTCGTCGGCGCGGCAAAGAAAACCGATTACGGCTACATAATCGAAATTGCAATACCTCTTCAGACCATGACAGCCACCGAGGGCGATATCATCGGCATGGAGATACAGGTCAACGATAACCAGAACGGAACGGGACGTACCGCAATACGTCAGTGGAGCTGCGACGAATGCCTCGGTCACTCCAATACAAAGTACCTCGGAAAGCTTGACCTTGCAAAGGCTTCGACGACAACGGTGCCCTTTGAGGACGAAACCGACATTCAGACAGAGACAGAGCCTGTTTCCACAAAGAAGCCGGAAACATCCCCGAAGAATACAGATAAGCCCGACAGCACCTCCGCTCCCGCCGGCACGTCTGCCCCCGGGGACACAAGCGGCAAGACCACCGGCACCGTTCCTGCCGACAAGGACAGCAATGCCGGAGTTATTGCTGCCGTCGCCGTGATTGCCGTTGCGGTAATTGCGGTCGTGGCTGTGATAATCGTCAGAAAGAACCGCGAAAAAACCGAATAAGTAAAGAAGTCCTTTCATTATTCTTTTCCCTTGGGGCTGTTAAAAACATCGGGTTTTTAACAGCCCTGAAAAAATGCCGGTCGGGAAACCTGAATTCCTGCTGTTGTGACGGTTGATGCCGGATAAGAAAAATCAGCGCAGAGCCTCCCGGAAAGGAGACATGACTGCGCTGACCTGAACGGTATGATATGTAATTCCTAAAACACCCTGACCCCGCCGGAGAATACGGCTTTTACACAGCCGGTGAGAGTCATTCCGAGGTAGGGAGTATTGACAGACTTGCTTTTCATTGTGTTTGAAGAAACAACGGTTTCGGCATCGGTGTCGGCTATAACAAGATCAGCGGGAGCGCCGGGAGTGATCCCGGCTTTTCTTCCTGTGATCTTTGCGGGATTCACCGCAAGAAGTGCGGCAAGGCGGTCGGGTGTGACGATGTTCTTTTTCAGCAGATAAGTCACCGATGCGGAGAACGCGGTGTCAAATCCCGATGCCCCGAAGAGGCATTTTTTAAGCTCCTGGCAGTTTTCCGGCTTTGTAAGCGGGGTGTGGAGTGACGAAATGCAGTCGATCGTCCCGTCGGAGAGCGCCTCGCATACCGATTCGCGGTCGCGGCGGGTTCCGAGAGGCGGGATGACCTTTGCGCTTCCGCCGTAATAGAACACGTCGCTGTCGGTCATCGAAAAATAAAGCGGAGAGGTGCCGCAGGTGACGGGGACTCCGCGCGATTTTGCCTGACGGACAAGAGAGACGGATTCCGCGTCGGAAACCGCGGGGATATGAATCCGGCAGCCGGTTTCGGCGGAGAGGATCAGTGCGGTAACAAGCGGAAGCAGGAACGCGCTTTCGGGAATTGCCGCAAGACCGAGGAGCTTTGCCGTCCGTCCGCCGCGCATGACGCCGTCGGAGGCAAGCCTTCTGTCAAGGCAGGCGGGGATGAGAAGGCTGTCCGATGCCCTGCAGGCAAGCATTATGCTTTTCAGCTTTCCCGGATCGGTGACCGGTGAGGGAATGTCGGTATAAACCGCGCGTTTTTCGGCATCGATTCCGGACGGGTCGGAAACGGGTATGACAGGCAGTATTCTGCACGGGGTCGATGCGGGGCGCAGTGTGACCGGCTCCCCCGACTGATGCGGCAGGCAGGCAAGATTCAGAAAGCCGCCGCCGACAGCCGCGGCGGATGCCGTTGCTATGCTGTCTCTCTGCGCGTGCGCGGGATCGGAGAAGCGGCAGGCGATATCGGTGAACGCCGGAAAAAGATATGCTCCGCCCGCGTCGTAAACAAACGTGCCGTCACCGGCAGATTTCC
>FR891149.1:0-2779 GCA_000433515.1 Candidatus Colimorpha enterica
GATACCGAGCACGTATTTTAAAACTCCGTCCGGAGAATCGGCGACAAAAGCACCCGTGCCGCACAGCTTTTCCCGCGCTTCGTGACCGCCGGACAGGAGTATGCACTCCGCGCCGATTATATCCGCGCTCTCAGCATCGTGTGTTGTGTCACCGACAAAGACGGCACACTCTTCCGAGTGCTCCTCTTTCCACTTTGCGGCGAGGGACAGCTTGCTTTTTGCATATATGTCATCAAGCCCGCAGACCTCATCGAACAGATCCTTCACCCCGAGCAGTCCGAGCTGATAGTCAAGCATCGACGATTCCGTCATCGACAGCACCGTCTGCTTAAGCCCGGCACTGCGGAAAGCCGAAATAACGTCCCTTATCCCTTCGCGGACAGGGGCGTTTTTCACTTTTTCAAGATAGATCTCCACCCATTCGTTCGCAAGGACGGAGAATGGGATCTTTTCGAAATCAAATCCCAGCCGGCGGTAATAGTCGATTATCGGAAAGCCGAAAAGCGACAGATATTTCTCTCTCGTCCTCATCTGAGGCAGACCGTGGCGGGAAAGGAGCTCGTCCGCCGATTCAATGCCGGTGTCAACGTCGTCGAGTATCGTGCCGTTGAAGTCCCAGATAACGCGGTCGAAGCGCATTATATCTCTCTCCTGCCGTCGATGGCGCGGAGAAGCGTCATTTCGTCGGCATAATCAAGGTCGCCTCCGACCGGTATTCCGTACGCAAGGCGGCTGACCTTTATCCCGAGAGGGCGGAGCAGCTTTGAGATATACATTGCCGTCGTTTCGCCGTCAACCGTCGGATTTGTGGCGACAATGACCTCTTTTACATTCCCGTCCGTTATTCTTTCTGTCAGGGAGGACAGGTTTATATCGTCCGGTCCGCGCCCGTCTATCGGAGAAATGGTTCCGCCGAGGACGTGGTACAGCCCGTTGTAGTCCCGCACGCGTTCCATAGCCATAAGAGCGCGGGTGTCCTCCACGACGCATATGACCGACGGGTCTCTTCTCGGGTCTGCGCATACTGGGCAGAGGTCAGCCTCGCTGATATTTCCGCACACGGTGCATTTTTTTATCCTTGACCTTGCCGAAACGATTGCCGCGGCAAAGCTGTCAGCCTCGTCAGGCGTCATTCCGAGGATGCCGAAAGCCATTCTCACCGCGGATTTTTTTCCGACACCGGGGAGCTTTCTGAACTGTTCTATGATTATTTCAAGCGGTTCGATGTATTCTGCCATAATTCTGCCTTAAAACAAAGCCCCGTATCCGTTCGACGGGCGGGGCAGAGATATTTCCGGATATTTCAGAAAAGTCCGGGGATCGAAACGTTGCCGGTTACCCTCTGCATTTCCTGGGTATTGACGTCCTCTACCTTGCGGATCGCTTCGTTCACCGCGGCAACAAGCACGTCGCTGAGAGTCTCGATATCGTCGGGGTCAACTATCTCGGGCTTGATGGAGATCGAGAGTATCTCCTTTTTGCCGTTGATCTTCACCGATACGGCACCGCCGCCGGCATTCACGTCGTATTCGCGGGCGTCAAGGTCCTCCTGAAGCTCGGTCATCTGCTCCTGCATTTTCTGTACCTGTTTCATCATGCCCTGCATATTGGAGGGACCTCCGCCCATTCCCTGGGGTAATCTTGCTTTCATTTCGTTATCTTCCTTTGTGTTGTATATTTATTGTTCCGGCGGTTTCACAGCCCCTCAAAGGGATCGTCGCCGCTGTTTTCTTCTTTTGATACCGTGACGGAAATATCGCTTCCGGTGATCCCGGGGATGTCTCCCGCCGCGCTTATCGCCTTGGCTATAAGGTCACGGTTTCCCGGCGAATTTATCAGCGATTCGGAAAAGCTGTCGCCGACATTTATCGTGACCCTTCTGCCGGATATGACCGCCTTGGCGCGCCGCAGCTGGAATGACAGCCCGATGTCGGAGCGCTCGACCGACTTCACGACCTCGTTCCAGAAATCGATGGGAGTACCGCTGCCGTGTGTTTTTTCCGGTGTAGGCTCCGGGATGTTTTCTGCCGCGGCGGAGTCGCTTTCCGGCTTGTCCTCTGCCGGTTCTCCTGCTGCTTCAACTGACGGGGACGGAGATGCGAACACTCCCTGCGCTATCTTTTCCTCAAGCGCCGCTATGCGGGACAGAAGCGCATCGGGAGTTTCCGAAAGCCGGTCGTCGGTCATCCTGACAAGCGTCATTTCGGCGCATACACGCTTGAGATTGCTGCTTCTCTGCATCGTGATGTATGCGTCCTCAAGCAGGCGGATGTGATAGAGAAGCCTTTCTCTTGTGAACGCCGCCGAGTTTTTCTTTACGTCGTTTATCTCGTCCTCTGTAAGGTCAAGATAACGTATCGAGTCCGGTGCTGTCCTCATGACGAGCATATCGCGGTAATATGAGATAAGCTCCTGCCAGAACACAAGCAGATCGACCGCCGACGACGAAAAGTCGCCGATGATCCCGAATATTGCCGGATTGTTCTTTTTTATCACCGCCGCAACCGTCTGCGAAACGTTTTCCCGTCCGCTGACTCCCGCCGCGCTGTTTACAAGCACGATATCGACGGTTTTCCCGCTTCCGGCGCACAGCTCAAGAAGCGATATCGCGTCGCGCATTCCGCCGAGGGAGAGCCTGCCTATCAGCTTTGCGGCTTCGTGCGTGAGGGATATATCCTCTTTCCCGGCGATGAACTCCAGCCTTCCGGCGATGTCGTTGGTGGATATCCGGCGGAAATCGAACCGCTGACACCTTGACGTGATGGTTGCCGGCAGCCTC
>FR891149.1:2857-3057 GCA_000433515.1 Candidatus Colimorpha enterica
GCTCCGGCGGCTCCTCAAGAGTCTTAAGCAGTGCGTTGAAGGCACTTGCCGAGAGCATATGCACCTCGTCGATGATGTAGACCTTTTTTTTCAGAAGCGCGGGGGTGTATATGACCTCCTCGCGGATGTCCCTGATGTATTCTACGCCGTTATTGCTTGCGGCATCCATCTCAATGATGTCGGTCGCGTTTCCGGCAGCC
>FR891149.1:3121-6742 GCA_000433515.1 Candidatus Colimorpha enterica
TCAACCGGGGAGAGGCAGTTTATCGCCTTCGCCAGTATCTTTGCGCAGGTGGTCTTTCCCGTCCCGCGCGAGCCGCAGAAAAGGTATGCGTGTGTGGTCTTTCCGTGCGCGACCTCGTACCGCAGAACGCCTGTTATATGATCCTGTCCGACGACCGACGAAAAATCCGCAGGACGCCATTTTCTGTACAGAGCCGTGTGCAGAAAACTCACCTCACCCTCAAAAAAAGACGCGGCAAGCAACAAGAACAGCCGAATGGGCTTGTGTTGATAAGCAGGCGCCTCCCGCGCTCGGACCGCAACTGCTTAATGCTGCTCGGTTCCCCGCCTGACATGGTTCGCAGCCGTCCGCCGCGGAAGACCTGCTTATCAGCATAAGCCCACAGGCACGCCGGTTTCCCGGATGATGCCGAATTTGTCTTGTTATGACCGCATCTTTAAGATACATTGCTATTATATCAGAAATCAGCCGCTTTTTCAAGGGGTTTTATGAATTTAATAAAAAATTAACGATAAGTGCGGAGGGACAAAGCGGGAAATCGGTTTCACGCAGTGCCCCTCTGCCTGCACGTGGAGGCTTATATTAAGCATTTTTTCTTTCATGTACCGATTCCCTTTTGTTTAATCTATCGTGAATAAATGGTGTTCAAGATCAAGAAATGCCTCCCGGAAACCGGGAGGCATATTGAGACAGATTGTTTGGGATTATCTCTTTGAGTTATAATGTAGGTGTTTTGTGCAGTTTTGTATCGTTTGAAAAAGTGCGATATTGTAATGCGTTGTTTTTATTATCGTGTTATATCTTGGCGTAAATTTGGGTATATTTTTATAACTTTGGACATCAAAAGGACATCAAGAATTACTTGGTACTGAAACTCAATTCTTCAGTTGTTACTATTGTTTGATACGTATCAGAATTATAAGCTCTGAATTTGAGAGCAAAGTTTTCAATTTCGGTAATATCGTTTTCTTCAAGATCAGTACTTAAAATGGTTATCTCGTCTATTGTATATTTGCCTGAATAAACAGTGCTAACAAAAAACGGTTTAACCATATACCCATTAATCGACATATCTTCGCAAGAAATCGTTATATTTTCTTCTCTGTTATTGACTATATACAAAACAATCGCTTTGCCTAACAATTTATATTCATCAACATATTTTCCAACTATTTTAATATTGTTATCGTTGTATAATGTATATCCTGCATTTTCAACCGTCGTATCCATTGTGTCATAGTCAGATGTTTTTATGGTTATACAATCGGTTTCATAAATTCTTTCGTATGTTGTAGGATCATAGACATAAAAATACAACTCTACTTGACCAATGTTATCAATTCCTGACGCCTTCAAATCAGATGATGACAAATATATGGTATCGTTTGCCTTCTTACCAGATGCAACGGTACAAGAAAACAAATCAGTTATCATACAATTGTTTACAATCGCCTGTTCTACTCCGATAGAATAATCTTTCTCGGAATTGTTTTCAATGTGTACCTTTATTCCCGTACCCCAAATAGTGTTATCCACGATTTCCTTTGCCGTAACTACAAGTCCATAATATTCGAAAAGAATTTTTTCTTCAATTGAAGGAACAGCTTCTTCGACATCAGTATCACTATCCGTGTTGCTTTCTTGGCTTGAATCATTCCCATCGGTTGTTTCATTATTTCCATCCGAAATGACATCCTTAATATCGCCGCTTGTATCACCTTCAATGTCTTTGATGTCGGTCGTATCACAAGCAACAACGGACAATGCCATTACGGCAAGAAGTAAAAGTGCTAAAAGTGTTTTGAGTTTGTTTTTCATTTTCTTTTCCTCCTAAAAATGAATAATAAAATAAAAAGTGCGGCTACCGAAGTAACCGCACAAAAACACAAACTCCGATAGTCGCCAAACTAACTTTACGTGAAAAAGAGTGTAACACACTATTATTGTCGTAAGAGGAATTTGCATTTTATCAAATTCATAAACAAATAATAGTATGCTCAAAAAGAGTATAGCTATCCCATAAATAAAGATAGTACACCCGTCTTTCACGTTTATTTAGTTAGTTTGGCAAGAAATATTATATCACACTGCAGCAGAAAAAGCAATAGAAAAACAAAAAAACTCTCGAAAAATCGAGAGTTTTTTGCATATAAGATAACAGATTATCTCTTCGAGAACTGGGGAGCACGGCGCGCGGCTTTGAGGCCGTACTTCTTTCTTTCCTTCATACGGGGGTCACGGGTGAGGAGTCCTGCCTTCTTGAGGGCGGGACGGTAGGTTGCGTCTGCCTGAAGCAGAGCCTTTGCAACGCCGTGACGGATGGCGCCTGCCTGTCCGGAGAATCCTCCGCCGTTTACGCGGCAGACGATGTCGAACTTACCGAGGGTGTCGGTAACGGTGAAGGGCTGGTTAACGATGAGCTTGAGAGTTTCGAGACCGAAATACTCGTCAATATCCTGACCGTTGATGTTGATAACGCCGGTTCCGGGAACGATGCGGACACGAGCAACGGACTTTTTTCTTCTTCCTGTTCCGTAGAAATACGGCTTAGAGCTTGTATACATGGCTTTCTGCATCCTTTCCTTGATCAATCGTTGCAAGCAACGGGCTTCTGAGCCTCGTGCTTATGCTCGGCACCTGCGTAGATTTTGAGTCTTGTCATGGACTTTCTTCCGATGGTGTTGTCGGGAAGCATGCGGCGGACGGCAAGCTCCATTGCCTTTTCGGGCTTTGTAGCCATAAGGGTCTTGTACTGGACAGCCTTCAGCCCGCCGATATAGCCGGAATGACGGTAGTAGTACTTCTGCTCGAGCTTTCTGCCGGTAAGGACAGCCTTGTCGGCGTTGATGATGATAACGAACTCACCGCAGTCAACATGAGGGGTGAATTCGGGACGGTGCTTTCCTCTGAGAATGGTGGCGGCGGCAACGGCGGTCTTTCCGAGCGGTTTGCCGGCGGCGTCGATGACGTACCATCTGCGGTCAAGCGTCTCTTTTTTTGCCATAAAAGTAGACATGAGATTTCCTCCGATAAAGTTACATTTTTTCAGCCTCACAATTATAGCACAGTGCTTCAGTTCTGTCAAGCCTTTTTTCAAAAAAAGTCCGGAATTTTCAAAATAACTTTCAAATGCTCTTCAAAACGCCGCGTTTCGGGCTTTTTTCTCGCGTTTTCGCCGTCGCGGAACACGAAAAACACTGTCACAGGGTGTTTTCCGGAATATACTTATTAAAGAAGGCTCCGCGTATAAGGCGGGGAAAAGACAAACGGCGGCGTTCCGGCGTCCGAAAAGCGAAAGGAAAAGGAAAAATGGCAAACTGTCTTATCACATTCAGGTCGGCGACCTATTCAATGAAGGCGCGGCTTGCGCTTTCCCGTGCGGGAATTGCGGCAAGGGAGGTAAAACCCGATGCGGAGTACACCGGCAGAGGATGTACCCACGGTTTACGGATCGACTGCCGCATGAGGAGAAATGCGGAAACGATTCTCCGGGACGGCGGAATACCGTATTCGGCGGTGGTCGGGTCATGATATACCTTGACAATGCCGCAACGACCTTTCCGAAGCCGGATGCGGTATACCGGGCGCTCGACATCTGCGCGAGGAGGCACGGCGGGAATC
>FR891150.1:0-18042 GCA_000433515.1 Candidatus Colimorpha enterica
GGACTTATGGCGGAGAAGGAGAGATTCGCACTCTCGAACCCATTTCTGGGTTACACGATTTCCAATCGTGCGCGCTCGACCAGCTACGCGACTTCTCCGTGAGCTGTTCTTTTCACAACGGAATGATTATACCATTTTTCGAGGCGTTTGTCAACAGTAAATTTGAAAAAAACGAAAAAAGTTGGTCTCCCCTCCGGAGAACGAAGGGGAGACGGTGATGAATCACTTTGCTGCCCTGATAAGCAGACGTCTTATATCCTCCGGCGTGAACACGTATGTTTCGCCGCAGAACTGGCATCTGACCGAGGTTTCCGGGTCGTTTGACATATCGTCAAGCTCCTTTGCGCCGACGGAAATGAGGGCTTTTTCTACCTTTGACCTTGAGCAGTCGCAGCGGTACGCAATATCGAAGCTGTCAAGTATCTCCATGTCGAAGGAGCCGGGAACCGTGCGGCAGATATCCTCCGGAGTCATTCCCTCCGCAAGCATCGTTGTGACGGGTCTTACATCCGAAATGCACTTTTCGAGCGCCGAAACGGTATTTTCGTCAGCCGCGGGAAGCAGCTGAATGATGAATCCGCCCGCGCAGGCGACGCTTTTGTCCTGATTTACAAGCACACCGAGGGCGCAGACCGTCGGAACCTGCTCGCTTGTCGCGTAGTATGAGGTGATATCCTCCGCAATCTCGCCGGAAACTATCGGAACCTGACCGGTATACGGGTCGCCGGTGCCGAAATCCTTCATCACGCTGAGATATCCGTCGCAGCCGACGGCACCTCCGACATCAAGCTTGCCGTTGTCCTTCAGCGGAAGCTCGACTCCGGGATTCACAACATATCCCTTCACGTTTCCGAGGCTGTCGGATACGGCAATCACCGACCCCGCGGGGCCTCCGCCGTTTATCCTGAGCGTAACGCTCCCCTTTTCCTCCTTCATCATCTGTCCCATGAAGGAGCAGCCGGTGAGAAGCCTTCCGAGGGCTGCGGTGCAGACCTTTGACGTTCCGTGAATTTTCTGCGCGGCCGAAACGATATCGGTGGTGTCCGACGCCATCATCATGACGGTTCCGTCGGACGAAATCGATCTTACGAGTTTTCCCATTTTATTTCTTTCGGTTCAGCTTTTCGAGCCAGATAAGCCCGATGTCTATTGCATCGTAAAGCCCGTTCTTTTCGAACTGCTTTTCGAGCTTTTCCGACGGGGATTTTTTCGGGTCGGTGCTGATGATCTGCGCCAGTATGTGGTCGGGGATCTCTTTACCGTCCTCTGTTTTCTTTGTTGTGAGTGCCATCAGGAAAAGGACATACTTATCGCTCATATCGCCGTAGCAATAGAGGTTGTCTTTCCTTACGAGCGGCTTGTCTTTATATATGATATAATCGCCGGTAATGCCGTTTGAAATGTATTCTGCCATCCGATTGTCCTCCGTAATATTTTGATACAGTACTTTATGATACCACATTTTTTCCCTCATGTCAAGGAATGTGACACCTCTGCACGTTCGGACGGCTGAAAATTTACATTTTAAATATAATTCAGCACATTTTCCGGCAGACAAATGCCTGTTATCCGGCGGATATCACTTTTTGACGAGCTTTTTTTCGGTTATCCCGGCAAGGGGATTCTGTGACATGGCCTTCTGCATTTCGCTGTCGCTGACGTGGGTGTAGATCTGTGTGGTATTGAGCTGTTCGTGACCGAGAATGTCCTTCAGCACGCGGATATCGACGTTCCCGCTCCGGTACATAAGTGTCGCGGCGGTGTGGCGCAGCTTGTGCACCGACATTCCGCGGTTGCCGAAGCCCGCCATGTCAAGATAGCGGTAAACGATCGTCTGAACCGACTGCTTGCTTATCCGCCTGTGCCGCGCGCTTAAGAACAGAGCGTTCTTCTCTCCGGGAAGAGGGGTCCTGTCCCTTACCTTCAGATATTCCGTGATCGCCTCCCGGCAGGCATCGTTGAGATAAATGACCCTTTCCTTTGCGCCCTTTCCGGTAACGCGCAGAGTCTGCATATCCCGGTCGATATCGCCGAGGTTTATGCCGACAAGCTCCGAAAGTCGCATTCCGCAGTTCAGAAACAGGGTTATCATGCAGTAATCCCGCTCCCTGAAGCGGTTGTTCTCGTCCTCTGCGACCTCGGTGAGCAGGTCGATGCTCTCGGAAGCGCTCAGATGCTTCGGCAGGCTCTTCGGTATCTTCGGAGAATCGATGTTGTCTGTCGGGTTCCGGTCAAAGCGCATGACGGTGCCGCAGTAATACCGGTAGAACGACCGGAGAGACGACAGCTTTCTTGCCCTTGTTCTTGCGTTGTTCTCCCTGCCGTCGGCGGCGAAGGTCAGAAAATCAAGGACCTCCAGTTTCGTCACCGAGGCGGCAAAGTCATAGTCAAGCTCATATATGGTCATTCCGTCGAACTCCTCGCCCGATGTCGGAAGCCCGCTTCTTTTTGCCTTGATGTATTTGAAAAACAGCATGAGGTCTATCTCATACTGCTCCACCGTTCTTTTCGACCGTCCCCTGACGACGAGCATATAATTTGAAAACTCGGTCACCGGTCCCGGCAGCTGTGTCATGCGGCAATACCTCCCCTCCGGACGCGCAGGCGCGGAAAAACCCGCCGTTTTTATCATAATATCAGATATCTTTTAATCGTTTATTAAATTTTTTTGCCGAAATGTAAACTTTCAGAAATCCGCTTGTTTTATTAACATAAAGTGTATAGAATTATTGTTGTAAGCAACGGGGTCTGCCCCTGCTTTTTTCGTGAAAGGATATTCTGCAAACCACATGATCAACTTCTTAAAGGGATACTCCTACGACATTTTCAAAATGTTCGTCAACCAACTCGGAATGACTATGTTCGGGCTTGTCCTGTCGATGGCAACAAGCAGAAACGACCCGCTTTTTATCATTTCAAGCGTTTTTTCGATAATTTTCTACATGGTGCTGCTCTACACCATGACGTGGGATATCGGATATGCGGAAAAGATCCGGATCGAGGGCAAACGGATGAAATATCACCCTGAAAAGGGCTTTGTGCTCTCGCTCTGCGCAAACGCGATCAATCTTCTTCTCGGGATAATTATAACGGTAAGCTACTATTCCGCGACCGCCTATTCGGTGATCGGCGGCACAGTAAAGAACCCGACGGCACCTGTCTCCGTTGTGAACATATACGGCGTGGCACGCTCTGTCGCAACACTGCTTCAGGGAATGTACGGCGGCATCATCAACTGTCTGTTCGTCAACCAGCCGTGGATATTCATCGTGATAGTCCTTCCGGCTGTCCTTACCTGCGGATTCGCCTATATAATGGGCGTTAAAGGAAAGCGTATCACAAAAATGGTCGGTCCCGACGGCAAGAAGGACTGACACAGTCAAAGAATCACAGATTTTCCTCCGGCTTTCCGTGTTTTCAGCGGGAAGCCGGTGTTATATTCCGCCGAATTTATCTCCGGCACTTGACACCGCCCGGCTTGCGGAGTATAATTATTCATAAAGAATCCACTGACGAGGATCAGACAATGATAAAGACCAACAGGGTTACCCTCCGCGATATTGCGGAAAGAACGGGCTACACCGTCAACACCGTGTCGCGGGCGCTTCATCACCGCGACGACATATCGAAAAAAACCGTCGATTACATCTGCGGGATCGCCGATGAGATGGGATACATAAACGACAATATCGCAAGCTCCATGAGGACCGGCAGGACCGGCACCGTCGCGGTTATCCTTGCCGACATTACGAACCCGCTTTTTGCGATAATGGTGCGCGAGACCGAACAGCTTGCCTCGGAATACGATTATTCCGTCTTTATCCTCAATACCAACGAGGACAAGGAGACCGAGCTTCAGGCGATAAAGAATGCCCTCGGGAAAAAGGTTGACGGCTTCATAATCTGCCCCTGTCCCGACTGCCGGGACAACCTTGAATTCCTGAAAAAGACAGGGAAACCGTATGTCCTGATCGGAAGACGCGTCGGCGATCACCCGTCGGTCATCCTTGACGACGAAAAAAGCGGGTATCTTGCGGCAAAATATCTTGCGGAGCATTACGGCAGACGCAGAATACTCTTCATAAACGGACTTCTGTCGATCTCGTGCGCAAAGGACAGGCTTGCCGGGTACAGGAGGGCGCTTGAGGAGGCGGGAATACCGTATGACGGAAGGCTTGTCCGCTCGGTAACGACAAAGGCGGGAGCCATCAGCCGTCAGCTCGAAAGCCTCGATGCCGCAAATATCGGTTACGACGGGATCTTCGCCTTTTCCGACCTGCTTGCATATGAGACGATGAATTCCCTTTCCGGCACCGGAAAGGACGTCCCGATCGTCGGCATCGACCACATCCGGAAGAATCTTTTCTATATGCCGCCGCTCGATTCGGTAGGCGCCGCCGGAAAGAGCATGAGCGAGGAGGCCGTCCGGATGCTGATGAACGCAATTAAGACCGGAAGCCTGTGCGGAGATCAGATATGCCTTGACGTAAAGCTTTATCCTTCGGGGAAATAATCAATGGGGTGCCGCACTTCGCAGCCGCCGCACCGATCCCCTGCACCGCCGCAGTCGTGAAGAAAAAGAAAAAATAATCCGACCCGACAAAATCCCGCATTCCGCCACACGGTCTGCGGGATTTCTTTATGCCACCGCCCTTTGTAAAAATATTATTAACAACCCCGAATATTTGCACCGCGTTTACAATTCCGTGATATAATGAATACAACTGTTTCCGTCCCGCAGACCGGGACACCCGCCGAAACGGGAGAAAGGACGAAATGGGACTTACATCGTTTATCCGTAAGGTCACCGACCGCATTGCCGGCGTGGATTCAAAATTCAATTCCGCCATAATCGTCGCTGCCGGAAGCGGGACAAGGGCTTCCACGGCAGGCACGACGAAACAGATGATGCCGCTCCTCGGGATCCCCGTTGTTGCGCGCACCGTCTCGGTGTTCGAGGACTGCGGATTCATAAATGAAATAATAATCGTAGCAAAACCCGACGAGCTTCGGCTCTACGACGGCTTCATAAAGGAATACGGCTGGAAAAAGATCGCCGCCGTCGTCCCCGGAAGGGAAACAAGACAGCTTTCTGTCATCGAGGGCTTCAAAAAGATATCCGATAAATCACAGTTCGTGTATATCCACGACGGCGCACGCTGCCTTGTGACAAAGGAAATGATATCCGAGGTCGGTCACGCCGCCTGCATGAAAGGCGCGGCATATGCGGCGAAAAAGGCACACGAAACCGTCAGAAGCGAGGAGAACGGCACTCATACCACCCTCGACCGCGACAGAATCTGGCTTGCCCAGACACCGCAGGTATTCATGACCGAAATGTACCGTGCGGCGGCTTATTCCGCGCTGAAAAACGGCATAACCGCGACCGATGACGTCATGCTTGCGGAAGCTGCAGGTTTTTCCGCCGTCCCGGTTGACTGCGGAGGGCAGAATATAAAGATAACAAACCCCTATGACTTCGCGGTTGCCGCCGCGATACTCAACTACCGCGCGGAAAGAAAGGACGGAGAAAAAGCGTGATCCCGGATATAAAAGTCGGTCACGGCTACGACGTACACCGTCTCGACGCCGGCAGAAAGCTGATAATAGGCGGGGTGGATATCCCGTATGAGTACGGGCTTCTCGGTCATTCCGATGCCGATGTGCTTGTCCATGCCGTGCTTGACGCGCTTATCGGAGCAATGGGGCTCGGCGATATCGGAAAGCATTTCCCGGATACCGATCCCGCATATTCCGGCATTTCAAGCATGATCCTCGCCGGGAAAGCGGCAGAGCTGCTCGGCGAAAACGGATATTCCGTCGGCAATATCGACGCGACCGTCATTGCACAGAAGCCGAAGCTGCTCCCGTACATACCTCAGATGAGAAAAAACATCGCCGCCGTATTCGGAATGCCGGAGGAGCGCGTGAATATCAAGGCAACGACCGAGGAGAGCCTCGGCTTTACCGGCAGGTGCGAGGGCATTGCCGCTCACGCCGTCTGCCTTATAGTCCGGGAGAGCCGGTAAAATATCAGAGACCCGCGGGAAAGCAAATGCCCTCCCGCGGAAACAAAGCAATTCCGGAACGCTTTGACTGTTCTTCACGTCATTTCTTTTGCACGTCCCTGCGTGACCGGCCGATTGCGTATCTTTTGTCCGTCCGACGGGCTTTCCCGTCTGATAATATAATATGACCCCGCGCCCTTTGTGACACGGAGACCCCCCCGGAGCATGATGCGGTTTTCGCCGTTTTGTGCCGCCGGAGATACTGACACCACATTTTTCCCTTTAATTACGGAGGTTTGACATGAAAAAAAATATTATCGTTTCACCGTCGGTGCTTGCCTGCGATTTCGCGTACGCTGCCGACGGTATAAAGAAGGTATACGATGCCGGAGCCGAATATCTGCACCTTGATGTCATGGACGGGCAGTTCGTGCCTAACATTTCGTTCGGTCCCGACTTCATAAAGGCTCTCCGCCCGCACTCGAAGGCGGTTTTCGATACCCATCTTATGATAAAGGATCCCCTCCGTTTTGTCGATGCGTTCGCCGATGCCGGCTCGGATGTGATAACCGTACATATCGAGAGCTGTGACAACTTCCGCGAAACGCTTGAATACATCCGCTCAAAGGGAAAAAAGGCAGGCGCGGTCATAAAGCCGGCAACGCCCGTCTCCGCGCTGAAGGAGTACCTCCCGCTCATCGACATGATCCTTATAATGTCCGTCGAACCCGGCTTCGGCGGTCAGTCGTTCATCCCTGCCTCGCTTGACAAGCTGAGAGAGGCAGGGGCCATGATCGAAGAATACAGCCATGATCGAAGAATCCGGCTGTGACATCGACCTTGAGGTTGACGGCGGAGTCAACCTGAAAAACGCCGCAGAGATCAAAGCCGCAGGCGCGAATATCCTTGTTGCCGGCTCGGCTGTTTTCCATGCCCCCGACCCTGCCGCCGCTGTTATGGCGCTGAAGGCGTGAATCAGAAAAAATACACCGGATGATAGTCAGAAAGTCCGATTTTGTACGTTTTTTCACGAATAATGTCATTTTTTACGTCTTGACAGACAATGTGATCCGTGTTATAATGATTTGTTGATGTATTTTGGCTTGAATTTGACGGGATGATCTGACATCGAAATAAATTTTTTATCTATTATAGCCAAAAAAGTATTGACAATATTGCTTTACTGTGTTAAGATATATAGTAAAGAATACTGTCTGTTTGGCGCCGGGGAGAAGTATGGGCAACTGTAAGGTCATAATGGTCACCTCCTGCAAGGGCGGGGTCGGGAAATCGACGGTTTCGGCGAATCTCGGCATACGTCTTGCCCTTGACGGCTGGAGGACTCTTATAATCGACTGCGATTTCGGTGTCCGTTCCCTTGACCTTATCATGGGACTCGAGGACGAGGTCGTTTTCGACATAACCGATATAATTCTCCACGGGATATCCCCCGAAAAGGCGCTTATCCGCGACAGCCGGTCGGAAAACCTGTTTTTCTGCTCCGCACCGTACAGCTACAATAACGAGCTTGAGCCGGAGCCGTTCCGCACCGCCGTCCGCGATATCAGCGAAAAAATGAACCTCGATTACATAATTATCGACACCCCCGGCGATACCGGAAGCCCGTTTCGTCTTGCCGCCTCGGCAGCCGATACCGCGCTTGTCGTATCGACCTACCAGCCCGCCTCGATAAGGGCAGCCGAAAGGACGGGCATACTCTTAAACGAGCTTGGGGTTCAGTCAAAATATCTCATAATCAACTGCTTCAGTGCCGACGGTATCGAATTCGGTATCCGGCCGAGCATTCTTGAGGTGATAGACAAGACTTGCCTCCAGCTTATCGGTATCATCCCGTATGATGCCGCTCTCGGAGAACAGCAGGCAAAGGGAGAGGACGTTTTCACTCTCCGCCGGTCAAATGCCGCATCTGCTTTCGTCAATATCTCAAAGCGGCTGACGGGGAAGAGCATACCGCTTTTCACTGGATTCAGAAAAATAAGGCGGAACGCACTTTTACGACGGATTCAATAACCGTGTTTCACGGCTTGCATTGATAATACATTTTGAAAGGATTGATAACAATGGAAATAGCAATCATCGCAGGTGACAGAAAAAAGGAGCTCATGACGCAGTTCTGTATTGCCTATTGCGGCATTCTCGCAAACCACAACCTTTGCGCAACAAGTACTACCTGTAAATATATATCGGAAGCAACCGGACTTCAGATCGAAAAACTCCTCTCCGGACAGCACGGAGGGGTTCAGCAGATTTCGTCAAGGGTCGCCTATGACGAGATCGACCTTGTCCTTTTCTTCCGCGATGCATACGAGCACGAGGCTGGGTCTGAGGCGGAGAAAAACGATCTTGACCTGCTCAAGCTCTGCGATATCCACAATATTCCGATTGCCACCAATATCGCGACCGCAGAGATCCTTGTCCGCGCGCTCGACAGGGGCGATCTTGACTGGCGCGAAATAGTCAATCCGCGTTCCGAGTACAATCTCAAGAAAAAGAGGATGGCAATGAAGCGCTGACCGGCAGCCCGGTGAAAAAAACTCCCGCCGCGGGGGTTCTTTGGGCATCTTTTCATGAGTTTCATAGGATAACCGTCAAAAGGGTGTAAAAAATTCAGGATGAGTTTTTTGCACCTTTTTCTTCTCGCGCGGCGGGACGGGTGCATTCTTCCGATGTCAGTATTATATCACACTGTGTTCCGTTTGTCGTCCCCCGGAATTCCCCTCCCGACGCGCATTTTCAAGGTAATTTCATGCCGTTTTTCTGATTTACAAAATGTTAACATTTTATCTCAGAAAAGTTCTTGACAAAGCTCAAGAATAATGGTACATTATTATCAACGATTAGCACTTGAGTGTTCAGAGTGCTAATGACGGACAAGGCGAAAGGAGCGAAAGATGCGATGAACGGCGACGGAAGTCTACTTAATGAACGTAAGAAACTGATTCTTAAAGCAATTATTGAGGCTCACGTCAAAGAAGGCGAACCCGTCGGGTCGAAATACCTGACGCAGAATAAGCAGATCGCGCTTTCCTCTGCTACCATCCGCAACGAGATGTCAGAGCTTGAAGAGATGGGATATCTCGAACAGCCCCACACCTCGGCAGGCAGAGTTCCCTCGGAACACGGCTACCGTTTCTACGTCAACAGTCTGATGCAGAAATACCGTATGTCCCAGAACGAGCTTGCAAGAATGAACACCCTCGTAAAGAGCCGGCTTGCAGAGGTGGATAAACTCCTCGAAACAGCCACGCAGCTTGCTGCGGCTCTTACGAATTACACCTCGATTGCGATCAAGTCGGGTCAGAGTGCGGCGGTCATCACAAAGTTCCGTCTGGTGTTCTTAACCGACGAAATGCTGATGTTGGTCATGCTTATGGCTGACGGCTCGGTAAAGACCTCCCAGATCCACGCCGAGATAAGGATCGACGCGGATATGCTTGAGCGCCTTGAATTCATGCTGAACACAAGAGTCGCCGGAAAGCGTGCCGACGAGATCACGATGCCGCTTGTCATGGAGCTTGAAAGAAGCTTCGGAGACGGCGACAGCCTTGTCGGTCCCGTGCTTAAATGCATATGCGGAACGCTCGGCGACGGCTCGGACGGGGAGGTTAGGCTCTCCGGCGTGAACAATCTGCTTGAGTATCCGGAATATGCCGATGCACGGAAGTTCAAGGATCTGCTCGGAGTGCTTGAGGAAAAGCGCGATCTTCTGAAGCTCGTTTCCGAGTCGGATGAAGACACCGGCAGGCCTCAGGTCATAATCGGAAGCGAAAACAGCGTCGAGGAAATGCAGGATTCGGCTCTCGTGTTCCAGAAGATACATTCCGGCGGAAAGGTTGTCGGGGCGATCGGAATACTGGGACCGCGCAGGATGGATTATTCGAAGGTCATATCCACGGTCGAATATATCGCGGAGAACATTTCCGGGCTTCTTGATCCGGAAAAAGGACTCCCACCGGGCGGTGAATCCGGCGGCAACAACAATAATCGAAAGGAACAGTCATGAACGAAAAGAACACCGGCAGGGACTGCGGCTGCAATGCGGATATTCCCGCCGAGGACACCGCAGAGATGAAAAAAGCTCCCGACAGCAAGCCGGAAGAAAAGGAATCCGGCTGCTGCTGCGGAAAAGGCGGCGGGGAAGCTGAGGAGCCGAAAAAGGAGTGCTCCAAGAAGGAAGAAAAAAAGCTGAAGGAGGAAAACGAGAAGCTCAACTCATCGCTTTCCGAGCTTAACGATAAATACACAAGAATGCTCGCAGAGTACGACAATTTCAGAAAGCGCGCCGCAAAGGAGCGCGACGGAATCTACGGCGATGCCTGCGCGGACATTCTCAAAGAGGTGCTTACCGTCAGAGACAGCCTTGAATTGGCAACGAAGTACGCCGACGAAAGCGAGCTGAGCAAGGGCGTGTCGATGACACTTGCAAAATTCGACGCCGTCTTGAAAAAGCTCGGGGTCGAGGAGTTCGGAAAGCCCGGCGAGAAATTCGACCCGAATCTCCACAACGCCGTTCTTCACACCGAGGATGAAAGCCTCGGCGAAAACGAAATAGCCGAAGTAATGCTGAAGGGCTATAAAAAAGGCGACAGGATCATAAGATATGCCATGGTCAGGGTCGCAAACTAAAAACGACATTCAGAAAAATCTAACGATATATACTCACAGAAACACGGAGGATCAATTATTATGGAAAAAATCATTGGTATCGATCTCGGCACGACCAATTCGTGCGTTGCAGTTTATGAAGGCGGCGAGCCCGTCGTCATCCCCAATCCCGAAGGTGCAAGAACCACACCTTCCGTCGTCGCATTCACCAAGACCGGTGAGAGGATCGTCGGTCAGGTTGCAAAGCGTCAGGCTATCACAAATCCCGACAGAACCGTTATGTCGATAAAGCGTCATATGGGCTCCGATTACAGGGTCAATATCGACGGCAAGAGCTATACCCCCCAGGAGATCTCCGCGATGATCCTTCAGAAGCTGAAGGCGGACGCAGAGGCTTACCTCGGAACAAAGGTCACAAAGGCCGTCATCACGGTTCCCGCATACTTCTCCGACGCACAGCGTCAGGCAACCAAGGACGCCGGCAAGATCGCCGGACTTGAGGTCATGAGAATCATCAACGAGCCGACGGCGGCAGCGCTTGCTTACGGCATGGATAAGGAAAACGACCAGAGGATCATGGTATTCGACCTCGGCGGCGGTACGTTCGATGTCTCGATACTTGAAATTTCCGACGGCGTGTTTGAAGTCCTTGCAACAAACGGCGATACCCACCTCGGCGGCGACGATTTCGACCAGAGAGTCATCGACTGGATGGCTGACAAGTTCAAGGCAGAGAACGGCATCGACCTGAGAAACGACAAGATGGTGCTCCAGAGACTCAAGGATGCCGCAGAGAAGGCAAAGATCGAGCTTTCCGGCATGAGCAGCACCAACATCAACCTGCCCTTCATCACCGCGACCGCGGCAGGTCCTCTCCACTTCGATGCAACCCTTACAAGGGCTGAATTCGACAGGATCACCGCAGACCTCGTTGACCGCTGCATGGGACCGACAAAGAAGGCTCTTGCGGACGCGGGTGTCAGCGTGAATCAGATAGACAAGGTTCTCCTCGTCGGCGGTTCGACAAGGATCCCGGCGGTTCAGGAATCGGTAAAGAAGTTCATCGGCAAGGATCCCTTCAAGGGCATCAACCCCGATGAGTGCGTGGCAGTCGGCGCGGCTATCCAGGCGGGCGTCCTCGGCGGCGACGTCAAGGATCTGCTGCTTCTCGATGTAACTCCGCTGTCGCTCGGTATAGAGACTCTCGGCGGTGTCTGCACCAGGATTATCGACAGAAACACCACCATCCCGGTCAAGAAGAGCCAGATCTTCTCGACTGCGGCTGACAGTCAGACCTCCGTTGAGATACACGTCCTTCAGGGCGAGCGCGAGATGGCAAGCGGAAACACCACACTCGGACGCTTCGTTCTTGACGGAATCGCTCCTGCTCCCAGAGGGGTGCCGCAGATCGAGGTCACGTTCGATATCGATGCAAACGGTATCGTCAACGTCTCGGCTCTTGACAAGGGCACCGGCAAGGAACAGCATATAACCATCACCTCGTCCTCCAACATGAGCAAGGAAGACATCGACCGCGCCGTGAAGGAAGCCGAAAAGTTCGCCGACGAGGACAAGAAGCTGAAGGAGGCGGTTGAGATAAAGAACCGCGCCGAAAGCCTTATCTTCCAGAGCGAAAAGACCCTCGGCGAGATCGGCGACAAGCTTCCCGAAAGCGACAAGGAAGAGGTAAAGGCAGCCGTCGAAAAGCTGAAGAACACCGTCAAGGACGGAAACACCGACGCTGTCAAGGCTGACACAGAGGCTCTTGAGCAGGCATTCTACAAGCTGTCCGAGAAGCTCTACAAGCAGCAGGGCGGCGCTCCGGGCGCTGACAGCGGCAATGCAGGCGGCGCAGGAAACGGCGGAAACGGTCCCGACAGCGAGGGCTACTACAACGCCGATTACGAAGACAAAACCGGTAAATAAACGGCAATAAGCTGATGGGGATGGTGAATATTTCCGCCATCCCCGTTCGGCGTTGCTACGCCGCGATGAATACCAACCTCCGGCTTACGGGGGTGAAAAGGCACGGAATTATTTATGGCAGAAAAAAGAGATTACTATGAAGTGCTTGGGCTGAGCAAGGGCGCAAGCGACGATGAAATAAAAAAAGCATACCGGAAGCTGGCAAAGCAGTATCACCCCGATATGAACCCCGGAGACAAGGTCGCCGAGGAGAAATTCAAGGAAGTGAACGAGGCTTATGCAGTCCTCTCCGACCCGGACAAGAAGGCAAAGTATGACCAGTACGGCCATGCGGCATTCGATCCTTCAATGGGAGGCGGCGGAGCAGGGTTCGGCGGCTTCGGAGACTTCGATTTCGGCGATATCTTCAGCAGTTTCTTTGGCGGCGGAGGCGGCGGAGCGTCGTCATCGGCAAGAAGAAACGCTCCGATAAGAGGCGAGGATATCCAGTACCGCATTACGCTTACCTTTGAAGAAGCGGCATTCGGGTGCAGGAAGGACATAAGCTACGCGCGGGTCGAGAAATGCTCCGAGTGCGGGGGAAGCGGCGCGGCAAAGGGCACGTCAGCCGAGACCTGTCCGACCTGCGGAGGCACAGGTCAGGTGCGCTCGTCGCAGAGAACGGCATTCGGCATCTTCCAGTCCACTCACGCCTGCGACAACTGCCGGGGAACCGGTAAGATAATTAAGACTCCCTGCCGCAACTGCAACGGTAAGGGGTATGTCAGGATCACGAAAAAGCTCACCGTCACGATCCCTGCGGGCATCGACAACGGCGAGTTCCTCCGCGTTTCCGGACAGGGCAACGAGGGCAGAAACGGCGGCCCCGCGGGCGATCTTATCGTTGCCGTGACCGTCAGGGCTCATTCGATATTCGAGCGTGACGGCAGCAACATATACTGCGACATACCGATAACCTTCGTTGAGGCGGCTCTCGGCGCCGAGATCGACGTTCCGACGCTTGAGGAACCGGTGAAGTACACCATCCCGGAGGGAACGCAGACCGGCACGTCGTTTACCGTGCGCGGCGCGGGTATTGTTTCGACAAGAACCGGCAGGAAGGGCGACCTTATCTTCCGGGCGATTGTCGAGGTGCCGAAGAACCTGAACGAAAAGCAGAAACAGCTTCTCCGCGATTTTGCGGACGAATGCGGTCAGAGAAACTACACAAAGCGCCAGTCTTTCTTCAGAAAATTCAAGAAATGACGGCGAAAATGGCGCAGGTCTGCGCAAAAACCGGACCTGCGCCGCACTTACATACTTATTTGAAAGGATCATCATGGGAAACTGGATACAGATAAGGGTGGCTTGCAGAGCGGAGGATCTTGATACCGTTGCCTCTGTCATGAGTATGCTTGACAACGGGCTTCTCATCGAGGATGCGAACGAGATCGATCAGATGAATACCTGCTACGGGGAGCTTATCGACGAGGAGATGAAAAACGCCGACAGAACACACGGCGCGGTCAGCATCTACGTTCCGGAGGACAGAAGCCCCGCCGACCACGTTTCGTTCATTAAGGAACGCCTCGGGTATGAGGGGATAGAATACGGGATTTCGCTTTCGGGAATGAAGGAAGAGGACTGGGCGAATTCGTGGAAGAAGTATTTCAAGCCGATAAGAATAGGGAAGAGGCTTGTCGTTGTCCCCACATGGGAGAAATATGAGCCTGTTCCGGGAGATCTTATACTTTCGATGGATCCCGGCATGGCTTTCGGCACCGGAACGCATGAGACAACACGTCTTTGCGCGACATTGGTGGAGGAGCACATGAAGCCCGGAGCGAAGGTACTTGACCTCGGCACCGGAAGCGGGATACTTGCCATCGCGGCATCAAAGCTCGGCGCCGGCTCGGTGAACGCTTACGACATTGACCCCGTCGCCGTCAGAGTGGCTGAGGAGAACTGTCTTGAGAACAGCTGCCTGAACATAAAGTGCGGAATATCCGACCTGCTTGCCGGTGTGGAGATGCCGGAGGGCGGATTTGATTTTGTATGCGCTAACATTGTTGCCGACATCATAGTCAGAATGGCGCCGGATATCGCAAAATATATGAGAGACGGCGGACTTCTTGCCGTTTCCGGAATAATCGATACACAGGCTGACAGAGTGAGACGCGCGCTTGAGGACGGCGGACTGACGCTTGTCAGGGTCACTGCCGAAAATGACTGGAAAGCAATGCTGTTCGCGCGCCTTTTTGTGGCGAAGTGACAAATCGCAAAAAAACACGCAGAAAACCGAAATTTGTTCTTGACAACCTGCTCTGAAAGTGATATAATATCATCTGTCGAGCGGGAGTGGCGGAACTGGCAGACGCGCACGTTTGAGGGGCGTGTGGTGTACACCATACGGGTTCAAGTCCCGTTTCCCGCACCAACAGAATTAACCGTGTTTCATTTGATGCACGGTTTTTTCTGTTATTGTCGAAGTGCAGGCGCAATTGATTCTTGCGATGTTTTTACTTTTGTGATATAATGTTATAAGCACAGATTATCGTGAGATCGGAGGGCAAAATGGACTATCAGGACAGATTTTCACTGACCCCGGAAGAGAGTATTTTTTTAGCCAAAAAGAAATGGGACGAGAACGTTTACTGCGGCATGAGGATGGAGAACCGCGTGGTGACGTTTCCGCAGACAAAGACCATTCTCGACGGGGTGAACGTTCCGGACGTGCAGCTTGACGACATTCAGGCGATCCTCAATATGCGCGACGTGTGGAGATATCTGCTTTCAACGGTGGATCAGCCGGTGACGCTTGAATACCTCTGTACGCTCAACGGCTACATTGCGCGGAACGAGGCTCTTGTATGGGGGAAGCTCCGCACCGGAAGGGTCGGGATATCCGGCACGGACTATCTGCCGCCTCTGCCCTCTCAGGAGACCGCAGAACGCGAGCTGTCGGAAATCCTGAACAAGGACACGTCCGCGACAGACAAGGCTCTGACGGCGTTTCTGTGGGGTACAAGAGCGCAGCTGTTCTGGGACGGCAACAAGCGCACGAGCATGACGCTGGCGAACAAGATACTCATAGCCTCCGGCGCGGGGATTCTGACTGTCACCGACAGGCACATGGAGCGGTTCAACACTCTGCTTCTCGGTTATTACGACACCGGAGAGGGTGAGGAGCTGAAACGGTATCTTTACGAAAACGCGATCTTCGGGATTGAGTAAAGGCACTCATGGGGCAGGATGGGGACAGCGATATTTTCAGGTGTTTTTGAAAAATCTGTCATGAATCTGTCATGACATTTGAAAAAGTCAATACAGGTTTTCACGAAGACTGTACATCGCGGCATTCCGGATACCGGCCCTCACTCCGGGATATATACTTTAAGCGGTCTTGACGACGGGCGGGTATTATCCCACAGATATACGCGTCCGCACTTCCTGCAGACCCATGCGCAAAGGTCGGAATCCGGGATCATTATTCCCTCTGTTACCGTTTCGTCGTTGACGATATCAAGCCATTCGTGATCGGAGTATACGCGGTAGGAGATCTCCGGGGTGACCGAGTCGGACAGAATGCTTCCGCATCTGCATACGTAACGTGCCATGTTTTGACCTGCTTTCCGTTGTTTTTGTTTATTCAGTTTATCACAGAAAGAAACCTCTGTCAAGCCGCGATGTATTAAAAGGCCTCCGACCGGCTGGTCAGAGGCTTTTTGTCTGAATTGATTAATTGTGCGAGGTCAGTGCTGGCTGTAGTTCGGTGCTTCCTTTGTGATGCTGATGTCGTGAGGGTGCGATTCCTTAAGTCCTGCACCGGTTATGCGGATGAACCTTCCGTTTTTCTGGAGCGTCGGGATATCAGGGGTTCCGCAGTAGCCCATGCCTGAGCGCAGTCCTCCCATAAGCTGGAACACGGTATCGGAGAGGGGACCTTTGAAGGGCACGCGTCCTTCAACGCCCTCCGGCACCAGCTTGCGGCTTCCCTCCTGGAAATAACGGTCCTTCGAGCCGTTTTCCATTGCTGCAAGGGAGCCCATGCCGCGGTAGACCTTGAACTGTCTGCCCTGATAGATCTCGGTATCGCCGGGGCTTTCCTCACAGCCGGCAAAGAGAGATCCGATCATAACGGAGTCGGCACCGGCTGCAATTGCCTTGGGCAGGTCGCCGCTGTATTTAATTCCTCCGTCGGCGATGACGGGGATATTATGCTTTTGGGCGGCGCAGGCGACGTCGTATATCGCGGTTATCTGCGGTACGCCGATCCCGGCTACGATACGGGTGGTGCATATCGAGCCCGGACCGATACCGACCTTGAGCGCATCGGCACCGGCGGCGATAAGCTCCTCGGCTGCCTCTGCAGTCGCGATGTTTCCGGCGACAAGCTGGCAGTCGGGGTATCTTGCCTTTATGCTCTTAACGCACTCGATGATGTTTTTTGAATGTCCGTGAGCCGAGTCAAGGCTGAGGAAATCAGCGCCGACCTCAAGCAGCGCTCCTGCGCGATCGACAGCGTCTTTTGTAACTCCGATTGCCGCGCCGCAGATGAGGCGGCCGTTTGCGTCCTTCGCGGAATTTGGATATCTTGTTGCCTTTTCGATGTCTTTTATCGTAATAAGGCCGCAGAGACGGTTTTCCGAATCCACAAGCGGGAGCTTTTCGATCTTGTACTTTCTGAGTATCTCCTGAGCCTGCGCAAGCGTTGTGCCGACAGGGGCGGTAACAAGGTTGTCCTTTGTCATGACGTCGCTGATCCTGCCGGAATAGTCGGTCAGGAAGCGCATATCGCGGTTTGTGATGATGCCGACGAGCTTTCCGTCAACGCAGATCGGCACACCGGATATCTTATATTTCGACATCAGTGCCTCAGCCTCGCTGACGTAGTTGTCCGGGGAAAGGAAGAACGGGTTGACGATGACGCCGTTTTCGCTCCTCTTGACGCGCAGGACGTTGTCCACCTGCGTCTCGATCGGCATATTTTTGTGAATGACACCCGCGCCGCCCTCTCTTGCGATGGCGATTGCAAGGTCAGCCTCGGTAACGGTGTCCATAGCGGCGGACAGAAGCGGGATGTTCAGCCTGATCCTGTTTGTCAGACGGGTCGAGAGGTTGATGTCTCTCGGAAGGACTTCGCTTTTTGACGGTATCAGAAGGACGTCGTCAAACGTCAGACCCTCACTTCTGAATTTTTCTGCCGGATTAGTATTTACCATATCGTTTCCTTTCTCCTTTTTCATTTTTCGGGCATTGATAAGTGATACTTATTGAAATATAATTATATATTAAATGGCGTGGCGTGTCAATGTAAATGATGACGCAAAAGCTCTTTTAATATATTAAATTTCGCGGTAATCGGTGAAAAAGAGCGAAATATGTTGTATAATAGTTATCATCATTATCAATCGGGGAAACAGCATTGAAAAGAATTCACATATTCAATCCCGCGGCGGGAGGCGGGCACTCTCCGGAGCTGCTGACGAAGGGCGCGGCTGCC
>FR891150.1:18099-18607 GCA_000433515.1 Candidatus Colimorpha enterica
GATGCGGAAAGGTTTGTTTACGGGGTCTGCCGCGAAAGGGAAGAGGCGCATTTCGTCGTCTACGGCGGCGACGGCACGCTCAACGAGGCGGCAAACGGAATCATCAGGGCGGAGGCGGGAAATCGGACGCTTCTTTCAGTCGTTCCTGCCGGGACGGGAAACGATTTTGTCAGGACCTTTCCCGAAAAGGGCTGTGTCACGACCGTTGACGCGATGAGATACCGCTTTTTTGCCGATGCCGAGGGAAAAGAGCTTCTCGGCGACCGTTATGCGATGAATATCATCAATTTCGGATTCGACAGCCGGGTCGTGAAAAAGACCGGCTTCTATAAGTCGATTTTTCCGGGAAGCGCGGCTTATATTGCCGGGGTTGCCGATACGCTTTGCCGGAGGATCGGAGAGCCGTGGCAGGTGGCGGTTACCGACGGGGACGGCGTGAGGGCAGAGTACGACGGTGTTTTCACACTTGCCCTTGCGGCGAACTGCCGGTATTACGGCGGGGGGGTCC
>FR891150.1:18680-25251 GCA_000433515.1 Candidatus Colimorpha enterica
GAAAAAGGTCTCAAGGATGACGTTTGTCAGGCTGGTCGGCGATTACAAAAAGGGTACGCATATCGATCCCGTGACCGGACAGCCGCTTGAAAAATTTTCCGCTTACATGGTCTGCAAAAAGTGCCGCAGCATAATGATAAGCGGTATTTCCGACCTCTGCGCAGACGGTGAGATCACCGGTGCCGGTTCGATAGAAATAACTCCCGTGCCGGCGGTCGTAAGGCTGGCTACTTAAAAACGCATTAATAAAGCGCTTCCTCTCACGTTTTCGCGGAGGAAGCGCTTTTTCGGTTCATTATTCTGCCTGTGTTGTGACCGGGGATATCGGTACACGGCCGCTGCCGAGGTTTTGCACCGACTGCACCGTTACGCTGTACGGTTCCTCCCACGATTTTGACCAGCAGATCCTGTAATAATTCCCGGAGGAAGAGACAAACAGCTCGGAATATACTCCCGAGGTGTCTCTGCCGACCGGTGCGCCGAGAGCGGCATAGACCTCTGAAGACGTCATTCCCCCGGTGATCTTTCCGATGTCGGTATCGGTCGGGTCGGCTGCGGCGGAAGTGACAGCCGCGACGGTTTTCATGTCCTCCGAAAATTCGACTGTGACGGATCTGTTCTTTTTGTCGCGGAACAGAAGCCTGTCTCCGTCGTGCCCGTAATACACACCGTATGTGCCGAGCATACAGTACAGTTTATCGGACGACAATATATCGCCTTTCTCCTGTGCGGTTATAACCTTTTTCCGTCTGCATCAGGTTCATTCATCCTTCCCCTGATAAACTCCTCGTCGGCAAATCCCGCGGTGACGGCATTTTCGATGAGTTTTTTCTTTACCCTCGTCAGTCGCTTTCTGACGGTGTTTCTGTCGGCTTTCATTGCCGCGGAGATCTCGGCGTCGCTGTAGCCGAAGTAATATTTCAGCATGAAGGTCTGCGAATATATGTACGGGAGCGTTTTCAGAAACCCGTAAAGCCTGTCGATTCGGTCGGAGATCAGGATCATACCCTCGACATCGGCATTTCCGTCGCTTATGTCAAAGCACCCGTCGAGATCCTCCGACGTCCCGCGTCTGTTCCTTTTGTAGATATCGATAGCGGTGTTTCTTGTATACACGGTCACAAGCGCGGCGATGCTGTTCCCGTCAAGCTCCGCGAATCTGTCGATATTTCCGATTATACGTGACATGGCGTCCATTACCGCGTCCTCGGAATCCTCGCGGTTTTTCAGCACGGAAAACGCAGCCGCATACATCCTCGGGCAGTGTTCTTCCCAGATCTTTTCTGCCGTATTCTTTTCTTCTTCAGTCGGTATCATGCGCATTAACGGAAACACACCGTCCTTTATTTTCAAATCTGCAACAAAAGTTTCTGATCCGTAATCCTGTTTATAGTTTATATTATACACATCTCCAGCCCGAATGTAAAGAGGCTTGGAATTTTTTCTCCACAAAAATTGTTTTTCGTCACTGTGCACAAAAAACGTCTCCAGAATTTGTACAGAGTGACGAATATTTTTTTGCCGAGAAAAAATGTTACATTGATAGAAAAGTTGTGATATAATAGAAACCGGAGGACATGAACCCTGCACAAAAACATCCTCCTGAAGCTGCACAGGGTTGCACCCCGTCCAAACTTATGTGGGCGGAGGTGTATTCGTTTAAGATGTTTGATACAGCTTTTCGGTAAAAGGTGGCGGACAGCTCATTTTGCCCCGTCAGCGATTGACACAGAACCGGAGGCGATGCCACCGGAATTGCCGTTCTGATTTGAGAACTCAACCGTTCTCCAGAATTCGGTAGTCATTGTTGTGAGGTCTGCTCTTACGATGACGTACGGACTTTCATAGACGAATGACACGAAGGGGCTTTCTGCCGTCGTTCGTTTCAAAGACAAGGCAGGAGACTTCGCGGTCGGACAGCGTGACGATCGAAAGAGATACCCTTTTGTAACCCTCAAAATCCTGATAGTTATCGACGTTCGGTGAATCCTTGCTAATCAGGGAGAGAATTTCACTGCAATTCATGTCGGCGGTGACGGTAATATCAAGCGGCGTGAGGTCCATTGTTGAGACCGTGACCTCTTTGCCGCCGTACAGGCAGTGATACCAGATGTGCGGCTGACCGAACAGTTCTTTTGAAAACAGGGTAATTGCCTCGAACCCGTCTTTGTGTTCAAGCATCAGACCGTTTTCCTTTTCGACAAGCAGCCAGAGCTTTCCGTTCTCCTGTGCCAGCTCAAGAAAGCCGGAAAACGCGTCGGATTCCGTGCTTCCGCTGACGCGTGTCGGATAGTCGTTTACTACTGCGGTGCTTCCGAGTGCATTTTTCAGCGCGGTGATCGAATCGAAGCCGTATGTGACCGTGTTGTCGGTCGAGCTGATGAAGTGCAGATCCGGAGTGGATTCACCGGACGGCTTTTTTGAATTATCGGTGCAGCTGAATAGCAGGGATATGCACAGCAGGGTTGTTATGATTGTGATGAGGTGTTTCATTAATGTACTCCTTTAACCAATGTGGTGTTGCGTAAGGTGGTTAATAATGTCTTGCTTACATTCAGGACATATGATGTCATTTGAATCTATGTTTTTGCGTGGCTGATTCATTATGCACGTTGATGAAGGAGCCGCTTCCCTCGTTGCGGAAGTAATAGAAACTGCCGACATGGATCCATCAGTAGCATCACGTGTTATCTGTTCCCCGCCGTCATAGTCGGATTGCTCCGTGTACGGCGGCGGGAAACGGTTTTACGATATGGCATTCACGAATGGTACCACTGATTATCTATTAAAATACCCATCAAATTCGGCTTTTCCGTTTCAAAATCCGAAAATCTCGGGGTTGAACTGTAACCGCAAAACAGGCCAAGCTTATCATTCTCACGGCATACAGAGTCTATAAACCCTGACATTTTCGCAATGGTTAAGTTGTTGGGAATATCTGATGGTTTTGTGAAGAGCAATATGTATTCGGGCGGGTAGCATACTCTAAACATCGTGACATTTGCTCTCGGGAATTCCAACCGCAAGCGCTGATTGAGATACTCTATATTAGCCCATATATAATTTCCGCGCGCTGCTTCAAAAAACTTGCCCATAGAGAAATTCAGTCGCACGTCCTCCGGAAACGGCGGGAGACCAAGCTGACGAATGCAGTCAAAAAACAGTTTCTTTGCTTTTTGTTGATATCGATCATCCAAGCATTTATCTGTTTCTGATTTGCAAAGATCGCATTTTCCATCGTACCATATGACAACACTGATGCCTCCAACTTCGAGCATATGACAATGCTTAACATCAATTCCGAATTCATCGGAGAACGCTTTGCAAAATGCACGTCCGAGAGGCGTCAGACCGGGATCCTGCTGCTTCGCCAAATTAAACATATCATTTCCGAGGCGGTAGTTCTTTTCTATATACTCTAACTTACTTTGATAGTCCATACTTCTATTCCTCCTATTGTTGTTTGCGGGAACGACACACTCCTCATCATATCAAAGCTGTAATCTTTAAGCAATGTTACCACAATTGCTCCTGCAGCTATTCCTGCTGTAACCTCTGCTGCAATTACCGGTGATGCTGATCCTGCCAAAAAGGCAATCACCGGAGCGGAATACTCGGCAAGTGCCGTTATGCATATCGCGGCGCCAAATCCGGCGGCAACACATTCCGTCGGACATATTGTAACAACTACGTTCGAACGCGAAGGCATGGTCATCGATACTGCCGATTCATAGGCATATGAACTTCTGACTTGCCGTCAGGCTGGCAACCGTGGTATTCTTCTGATATACGTTGGTATAATTTGCATCTTTTCCGTCATGCACGGTCATAAACGAACCGCTTCCGACGTTCTGGAAGTAATAGAAACTGCCGACATGGATCCATCAGTAGCATCACGTGTTATCTGTTCCCCGCCGTCATAGCCGGATCACTCCGTGTGCGGCGGCGGGAAACGTCGTTGTGACACTCAATCGATGGTTATCGTCTTTATCCCGGCAACATCCATGCAAATTGCCTTGACGAGCCTCATGACCGCGCTCGGATGACACATGCCGAAATCAACGGTAATCTCGCAGGTGCGGTCGCCGGGCTTGTCAACCGAATAATATTCAAGATGACAGTCCTCCAAAGCCTCATCAAATTCATCAACTGAATCGTTAAGTTCACCGATCAAACCATCGGACACCGCATTATAAAACTCAACTGCAATAGTAACATCAGGATAGTCAATGTCATCACGCGGACATACGATCAGCGGGAATTTGTCATCATCACGCTTAGCGCGATTTTTGTTTTTTTGTCTTTGCGCCCTTCTGTTGTTATCTTCCGTGCATCTGTCGAGAAACGATTTTATCTGTTCCTTCCACAGATTCGGATTATACATATTTTTTTCGAAACCGTATTCAAACGCGCCGATACCGGTTGCTTTTACCTCCTCAATCTCGTTTAGTATTTTTGATGGCAGCTTTTCATATGGCGGTAATCCGTCAGGTAAAGAGTCGCAGATTTCAAAAACGATCTGATCCGGGGTTACACGTTCTTCCGGTTTTATTTCTCTTTCAGGATCATTCTTGCAATGAAATCTGAACCAGAATGTCGGAAAGGGTGCAGGAAAATCTTTATGAATCAATAACACCGAGCACTCGGCGTACGTGTATCTGACCCCGCAGATTTGTTTGGTGAAATAAAACAAATCGGGAGCGTCATATCTTAACATCGCAAAAAACGGTTTGAATATCATCATGGTTTTATTTATCAGATGGATATCCTTGTATCCGATTTGCCTTTCGATCTCAGACTGGATCTGATATCCGAAAGCATCAAGAAACTCAGGACTTGCAAAAGTAGACAGCTCTGAGACTTCACAGCGTGTCTTCTCGGCAGTCTTGCTTTTTATGATTTTTGCAATGTATTGTCTTTTCCTGCCGGCTTGTTCAAGCAATGCGCTTAAATTGCATAAATCGTACTTGCTTAAACTGTCGCCCCATTTATTGCAGATTTCATCGAAGAAAGGGGTACTGTTAAACATAATTGTTACTCCATTTGTAAAACGGTTTAATGGTAATAATGAATATCATTATGCGGCTTTTTGTCTTATGATCTCTTCAGCAACCTCACGAAACACTTGCTCGGCTGTCGATGAACAGCAACCGGTGTCGGTATTCCTTTCGGGTTTTTTGCGGGAGTTCATGTCCTCCGGTTTCTATTATATCACAACTTTTCCCGCAATGCAACATTTTTTCTCGGCAAAGAAATATTCGTCACGCTTCACAATTTTAGGAGGTTGTTTTTGTGCAGTGTGACGAATACGAAGAGATTAAGATTTATCCCACGTCGATCTTTGTTACATACGGTACGGAGTTTTTCAGCTCGTTCGCGAATTTTTTGATCTCACCGGACGACGAAAATGTGAATTCCACATCGAGTGCAACCGCATTGTCGCCGATCTCGCTGATTTTATAGTATTCGGTTACAACCAGCTCACGGCAGTCATATCTGCGTATGGCATCAGTAATATCGTCGAATGTGGTATCGGTCACATTTTCTGAAAACCTGATTTTATACAGGATGTGGGGAAAGCGCTCACAGCCCGCCTTGTCGTATGAAATCCTGATTTTCCTGTCGCCGCGCCTTTCCTCGCTGTCTTTCAGCCTTACCATGCGGGCGTCGGTTTGGTTGTTAAAATCAATCACCTCAGACAGATATGAGCGGACATCTTCTATCCATGCGTTTGCGTCATATATTTTTTCAAGGAAATCCTCATATTGTCCCGTTCCGTAGCAATGAGGGGACTGATTGAAACTTTCATATTCCTTTCTGATCTCTTCAGGAAGCCTGTCATATGGAGGGAATGACTGCGGAACGCTGTCGCATATTTCAAACACAACATTTTCGGTGTCATCATCGACGGGTGTGCTTCCAATCCTGTCAGGGGTATTGAAGTCAAATTGTCGGTCAGCTCTCACCGTGTCGTGGCACTTTACCCATATCGGACTAATCGTTCTTTTGTCCCCGAAATGAGCTTTTTTTGTCGGCAGCCACAGATTTCTGATGAACAAGTGAACAACAAAGTATGTGTACAGAATGCCGTCATGTTCTTCCGTCAGCTGAAATGTGTCGTCGGTTCTGTATGTTGTGCTTGCGAGAGTCGCTTTGATGCACGGAACTATTCCGCGTATTTTGTGAATGCCGCGGATTCCGGTTCTCGCTTCGATTTCTCTTGTCAGATAAACGGCAAGAGCGGCGGCAAATCCCGGCCCGAGAGAAAGCGGATAGCCTATCGCGCTGATCTGAAGCCTGTCCGGTTTCGGCAGTGCTTCAATCTCCTTTGTGACTCTGAAAAACTTTGAACTTGACGTATCCATTGAATATGTGGCAAGGGAGCTTTGTGATGTTGGGTCATACAAGGATATTTCGTTTTTGTATTTCTTTGTGAGCTGTCTGGAGTATTGTATCATGTTTTTGACACTGTTCCGGTCATTGTAGATCATGAATCAGCCCCCCATATTTGCGATTGCGTTGATTTGATAACTGCCCGACTGCCGATGAACAGCAACCGGTGTCGGTATTC
>FR891151.1 GCA_000433515.1 Candidatus Colimorpha enterica
TCAGAAAGGACTATTTATGAAAAAAATTTCAATTGTTCTGATCTGCTTGGCTATGGCATTTAGCATGTTTACTTTTTCCGGCTCTGCTCTCGGAGCCAACGGAAAAACGATTCATGCGGATATTGGAACGCCCACCATTGGCAACGGAGAAAAGGATCCCGCTTGGGATGTTGTGGCGGAAATTGCCGTAGTGGATACATCAGCTTGGGATACATCAGCTTGGAGCGGTGAGCCCGGGTGTGCTGCTATTGAAGATGCGGCGAAAATAATGTTTATGTATGATGCTACTAATCTTTACCTCCATTACGAAGCGCCTATTGAAAACTTCGAAAACTCTGTTTTCCAGTTGCGTACCTCCCCGATTGAAATCAATAATCCCGTCGACCTGGGGTCGATTGATTTCGATCTGAAAAACAAGACCTGCAACAATGTTGCGGTAACGCCTTACTTCTATGAGGTGGATGGTGTGACCATGCTTGACATCGTCATTCCTTTTGAGATCGTCGGCATTTACGATCCCGCAGTCAACACGCCGCTGTATATTGAATTGCTAACCTATTTCAACGGCGGCTGGTTGGTATGGAGTATGAACAACGATGAAGCAATTGCTTATGCCCACTGCACGGGAACGACCGCTTACGGAACCCTTCTTCTGTCTGAAGTACAGGCAAAGGAAACGGAAGCAACTGAGACGCCGGTACAGACGCTCTATCCTTCCGACGAAACAACCGAAGATAATAACTCTTCTGCCGAAGAATCGACCGACGCCACGAATACAACGAATCAGGATACGATTCCCGGAGACACCTCTGAAAATAACGAAGATGAACCGAAGGCTACGACAGAAGCTTCCGATGACAACGCCTCAAAAAAACCTACTGGTTTGATTATTGGGATTGCCGCGGCAGCAGTTGTGATGATTGCGGCAATCGTTATCATTATTCTCAAGAAGAAATAATTTCGATTAGGATAACTTAAAGGAGGTCTCCCATATACGGAAGGCCTCCTTTTTGAGTGGCAATGTTGCTGATTAGATTTCTTTGCTCGGGATGTCGCATTCTAACCGCGCCCAGCCGTGTGGGGCACTATCTTCCCTGATGCCTCCGTTAACGGTGGCAACAGGAAGAGACGGATAACGTGACGTAAGGATGTTTTGGTTTGATTTTCTCAATGATACTCATAACAATCCTTTTCTTTCTTCCCAATGGTCATTGAAATTGCATCAGCAAGGACGTTCTTGAAAAGGTGTTAACAACGGTAAAAGGAGTTAACGATTTTCATCCCTTTGCCCGAAAACGCTAAAATCAATGACACCCGGTATGATACCGTCCGGAGCGCCAAACAGCGTGAGGCGAACGCTTTCGCAGGTGATGGCAGGGAAGGTTCGGAAGTCACAGTTTCGGTCTTCGGTATTTTCGCGACAGTCAAGAAGGGTTACCCATTCGTCGAGATCATTATCTATGCATCCTTCCACGGTGTAACGAATCGGGCCGGGATATCGTCCTGCCTGATAATCCATTCCTATTTCACGAAAGAGAAGTCGTGCAGCTTGGACCCGATAGGGTGCTTGCAAGTGGACGGTAAGTGAAGGAAGTGGGTCGTCATTTGAGGGCTGCCAAAAGGTGAGCATGCTGTCGTCCAAAGCATAAAAACCTTCATGACCGGGAGCATGTGAGCTTACACGCGAAAAGGCGCGTTGACGCGCTGTCAGACAGAAAAGACCGGTTCCGTTGTTGGCGACAGGATCGGCAGAGATGCCGGGGCCGAATTGCGGTGTGTTTGTAACACCGTGAGGGGCATAGAGCTCTCCCTCTTTGTTGATGGCCAAAAGATCCATCCCGATGCGGCGCTCATAAATGTGCGAATAGGCGAGAGATATCGTGTAAAATGCCCACAAGGTATCACGTGGTCCCTCGACGACACAACCGTGGCCCGCACCGCGAATCAGTCCGTGTCGGCTTTCCAAAATAGGATTGTTTTTTTGGAGTTGAAAGCCTTGTAGGGGGCCTTCATCTGAATAATAGGCGGCCATGCAGTAGCTACTGTATTCGGTACCCGATGATGCATAGATCAGATAGTAGCGTCCGTTCTTTTTGAGCATCCACTGCCCTTCAATCCAGCCGGAGAGCGTGTCTTGTCGGTTTTCGCCAAAGTGCTCCCACTCATTTTTGTTGTCGAAAGAAAAGAGCGTGATCGGATCGGACAGGAGTTGCCGCGGATTGCTGGGATCCAGCTCAACACCATAGGTGCCGGTAGGAATCACATATTTGCGCGTTTCCTTTCCAAAATAGAATCCGTAGAGATATAAACGCCCGTCATCATCGACAAACAGCGCAGGATCAATCGGACAAAAAGGCTCGCCGCTCGGCAGAATAAAATCGCCCAAAAAGCGGAAGTCACCAAGCGGGCTGTCGGATTCATATAAGCCGTTGGAATGGGAGGTCATCAGATATCGACCTTGAAAAGGCACCACGACGGGGCTGTATTTCATATTGTACGGTGTAGTCCTTACGTGCTTCCAGGTCACAAAATCCTCTGAGATCCATGCCATTCCATAGCTTGGATACAGATACCATTTTCCGTTTTCGTAAAGCACCGAGGGGTCGCTGACGGAACGGTAGTCACAAAGGGTTTCTTTCGTGTAATCCATAACATGAGGAGGATCTTCTCCTTTGGGACAGTCCGGCAAATTGAGGGGATTACAATAGGTTTTTGTTTCGTTTAATTCTACATAAGGCATAGTTTACTATCTCCTTTTGAAAGTTTTTGGGAATTAACGGGTGCCTATGTTTGGTATACCGTTGGATGATTGTTTTGTCATATGCTGTTGTGATAAAAACTATAGGTAAACCGTTCATTTCGGTCAATTTCAGGAACGATTTTAATTTTATTGGTGGTAATGATTATGGTAATTGAGTATAACTCGTTTCGTGTTTCAGAGGATGAGTCTTTGAATTTATACCATGCTCTTATGGCTTGCAAAGAACAGAAGGCGACCTGTCTTCGCTTTCGAAAGGATATATATCATTTTCGGGAGGAGTTTGCGGCAGAGTGTTCACTTTGCATGGCAAATCACGGAGAGAATGGCTTTAAGCGTACGGCATTTTTGTTAGAGCATATGGAGAATTTTGAAATCGACGGAGGAGGTAGCCATTTCGTTTTTGATTCGGTGATGAATATGATGACCGTATTGCACTGTCGTCATATCGTATTGCGGGATTTTACGGTTTCTATGCGGGGCTGCCCATATCCGCAAGGACAAGTAATTGCCGCGGATGAAAAGAGCTTCGATGTCGCTTTTTCCTACGAAAAGGAGTTGGTGTTACGAAAGGATGGTTTGTGGATTCCCTTCAAGGACCGAAGAGAGCTTGTTGTGTCAAATATCGAATTCAATGGTGAAAGTCACGAGATTGAAGTCGGCACCGGTGATCATTCGACGGGGATTTCGTTGAACGCATTATCCAAGAAAAAGATCGGCCCCAATACTTTTCGCTTTTTTGATCCTCCGCGCGTTCCTTTGGTGGGAAATCGGTTGGTTTTAATGATTGGTAAGCGTTATGCCTCCGGCTTGTTTTTTGAAGATTCTGAAAACATTCTCCTACAAAACATTACGATCCACAGCTGCATGGGAATCGCTGTGATGGCACAATGTTGCCATAATTTGACGATGCAAAAATGCTCGGTATCCTCGGAGGAAGGGCAATACATATCGGCAGGAGCGGATGCGACTCATTTTGTGGCTTGTACCGGGCAAATTGTCATTGAAGATTGCCTGTTTGAGCATATGCTGGATGACGCTTTGAATGTTCACGGAGTCTATGTTAAGATCCAGCGGGCAGAACCCGGGAGGGCTACTGTGAAATTTTGCAATTTGGCAACGACGGGTATTCCCCTATTCAAACTGGGAGATCAAGTTTGTCAAATGAATGCGCGAACGCTGATTCCGGGCAGCGTTGTGACGGTCTCTGCAGTTCGCAGGATCAATAGCGAGATGACTGAGCTAACCTTTTTGGAGAATGAAACCTTAACGGAGGGTTTTGTTCTTGAAAATCTTACAACCTATCCTACGTTATATTTCCGGAGGTGCACGGTTCGAAACAACCGTGCCAGAGGCGTGCTCATTGCGACACGACAACCTTGTGTGATTGAGGATTGTGATTTTCATACTGGCGGAAGTGCGATTGTCCTGGAGTGTGACGCTTCGTTTTGGTATGAATCGGGAGCAGTGAAGGACCTTACCGTTCGGGGTAATCGCTTTGACCGTTGCCGACACGCAACATGGGGGAAGGGTGTAATTTATATTCCATCTCGCAAAGCTTCCGTGTTCCGCCAGTATTATCATGGGAAAATTACTATTATCGAAAATACCTTTACCTCTTGCTATGATGATGTGTTGTTCGCTGATAATATCGCGGAATTGACTTATGCGGGGAATCGATCGAACGGTCAGCAGCTTTTGCATCTTTGCAACGTCGGTCAAGCACATTGCCAGAACGATGCTCAAATGATACCGCTTGCGACACCTATTTGAGTGCTGTAAACAGCCATCTTGAGCACGAAACACACGGGAGCCAGGCAATTCTTGTGTTTCTTATGCGGCGACGCGCCAAGCCAAGAACCTTCGAAACGGCGTTTTATTTCATTTGCTAAAATCTTGAAAAGAACGAAATTTGACTTATGAATTTGAATCGTATTTCCAAGCAGAAATGTTTTGATCTATATTGTTTGAAAGGAAATATTAAAACGATGAAAACTGTAAAAGAAAAGTATTTGGTTGTCGGCGCCGACTTTGCCGGCTACCTCTGAAGGAAGCCGTTTGCGCGCACCTACGCGAGAAGGGCTGGAAGATCGAGGATCTGGGCGTCACCAAGGACAGCGATCCCGATGATACCGAGAATATGTTCCATCGCGTCGGACTTCGCGTCGGCGCTCAGATCTCGGAAGGAAACTACGAAAGAGCACTCCTCTTCTGCGGCACCGGTATGGGTATTCATATCGCCGCCAGCAAGTGTCCCCATGTCCATGCCGGCGTTGTCGAGAGCGTTCCCGCCGCTTTGCGTGCCATCACCGGTAACGGTGTCAATGTCCTCGCAATGGGCGCCTTCTATGTCGCTCCCGCCATGGGCTGTGACATCGCCGACGCCTACCTGAGCGCCAACCTCGGCTCGGGCTACGAGTGGTGGTACAACTTCTATGAGTTCCACAAGCTCGCTATCGATGAGCTCGAAGCCTTCAACTATGAGGAATATAAAAAGAACGGCTTCAAGATGGAGCACCTTGGTGACTTCCCGCTGAAGCTCGAAAAGAAACCGGAATAACTCCGCTGAATGATTGAGAAACTAATTTCAATCTTCTCTTCAGGTTTGCTGCTTAATATTCCGTTTCCCCTACAAAGAGAACGAAAGACGGGGTTTATCAAAAGTAAGCCGGGCATACTTGTATGAACAATCGCTCACAAGAGCATTTCAACCAGAATTTGACAAAAACAGGAGGCTTTGTGAAGAATGAAGGCAGAGCAGTTACAGGAAAAAATTGAAGATCTGTTGCCGAATCCAAACGAGGGTTATATAAAAAACGGCGGAAGAGTCACAATTCCAACGGACAACAATTATTTTGTAGAAACGAAAAGGATAGCAGAAAAATGGGGGGCCGATGCCGTACGTAATTGTGACGGCACACATCTTCCCGCAAATGCAAGCGAGCTTGCCGAAAAGGTTTACGGAACCTATTTTGTTGTCAGAGGAGATAATGAATGGGCCGACAGTCATCCCGAGGAACTTCAAAACGTTCTTTTGATGAGCGAACGAAAGACGGCCAGGGATGAGAACCTGCAGATCGATCTTTTGGAGGGTTATTTTGATGAACAGCTCAAGGTGAATCCAACGGATTACCGAAAGTATTGGCAGGTGTTTGACAGAACCACAGGACAAGAGCATGCGAACTGGTCCTACGACGGGAATCGGATGGTTACGATCAATGATCCCATCGCATTCCATGAATATACGGTCAATTTCTTTGCCTATAATATGTGGGACAGCACACAAATGTACAACTACCTGACCAACGATTGGAATACGGAAAAGCATAAAGTTTTTGATCCGCGATATGAACAGACTCACGCACATATCGAAAGCAATTTGCGCAGTTGGCTGAAGCGCAACGATCAGGTTAACGTAGTGCGCTTTACGACATTTCTCTATCATTTCTTTCTCGTTTTTGGAGATAATAAAAAAGAAAAGCATGTAGATTGGTTTGGTTATCCGATGTCGGCAAGCCCCAAAGCTTTCGAGGATTTCAGAAATCAATACGGTTATGAGCTGAAAAGTGAGGACATTGTTGACGGCGGCTATTATCACAATCATTTCCGGCTTCCCACAAAAGCATTTTCCGACTATATGGAGTACACGCAAAAATATGTAGCGAAGACCATTTCACAGCTTGTAGATATTGTTCATCAAGAAGGAAAAGAAGCCATGATGTTTCTTGGGGATAGTTGGATTGGCGCGGAGCCTTATGGGAAACATTTTGCGGATATCCATCTTGATTCGGTCGTAGGAAGCGTTGGAGGCGGTGTAACTGTGAGAATGCTCTCGGAGATTCCTCATGTAAAATATCGTGAGGGAAGAATGTTGCCATACTTTTTTACAGACACCTTTTTTGATGGCAATGAAGAGAATGCACTTGCGGAGCTAAACAAAAACTGGAGAAATGCCAGACGTGCTCTTATGAGAAAGCCGCTTGATCGCATCGGTTATGGTGGTTACCTCTCACTTGCTGCTAAGTTCCCGACGTTCATTGATCGCGTAGGAGAAATTTGTGAGGAATTCAGAACCATATACCAAACAGTAGATAACAAGAAGCCCTATTGCCATGTGAGGGTTGGTATTCTGAATGCATGGGGCAAGTTGAGAAGATGGATGAGCCATATGGTTGCACATGAGCTTTGGTATCAGCAGATATATTCTTATCAAGGACTTTTGGAGAGCTTGTCAGGCTTGCCGGTAGATGTGTCGTTTCTTTCGTTTGATGATGTGAAGAACGGTGTGCCGAGTGACATCGATGTTCTGATCAATGTGGGCGCGGCATATACAGCATTTTCCGGTGGGGAAGCATGGCGTGACGAAAAACTGGTATCGGCCGTGCGCCGTTTTGTGCATGAGGGTGGCGGTTTTGTCGGAATTGGAGAGCCGTCGGCTTGCGAGCATGGCGGACACTATTTTCAACTTGCCGATGTTATGGGTGTGGATCAGGAAAGAGGTCTGTCGATTTCGGAGGATAAATATAACATAATTCGGGTAGACCACGAAATTACCGAAGATGCTTTTCCCATGGATTACGGAGAGGATGTTAAAAACATTTATGCTTTGAAGGGTGCGCGTGTGCTGGACATTGTTTTCTCCGATCGAGTAACAAGGGATGTCAATGTGGGAGAAGTTAAAATGGCAACCAATGAATATGGTGACGGAAGAAGCTTTTATGTCACAGGTCTCCCGTACAGTTTAAAAAACGCCAGAGTGTTATATAAGGCGCTTTGCTGGGTAGCTAAGAAGGATCTGAGAATTTGCTACTGTACCAACAAAACGGTCGATTGCCACTACTATCCTTCCGGTGGCAAATATGCAATTGTCAATCATAGCACCGACGAACAGCAAACGGAATTCTATGATATTGACGGTTTTTGCCGTTCGGTATCCCTTGCTCCTCTCGAAATAAAGTATATAAAAAATGAATAAAAAGTTTTCTTGGAGCTTTCAAAAACGTTAAACAGCGAAAAACTGCGTTTTTCGCAGGGTGATATAAAAAAGCACTGCCGAAGCAGTGCTCAGATCACTGACAAAGGGCACAGAACGAGAGTTCTGAGCCCTTTGACCTTTACAAAGGAACAAAAAAGCAGTATAATAGTAGTATAAAAGGAACAAAAAGAAGCCCGGAGGGACAGCGATGTTTACGGAAAGAAGCGTGAAGCAGGTCAGGCTTGAGATAGTAGTATTGGAAGAGCTCGTACCACAGGATCACCTGTTGAGAAAGATTGATGCGAGCATAGATTTCAGCTTTATCAACAGGATCTGCAAGCCGTATTACTGCGAGAATAACGGACGCCCTGCTATCGAGCCGGAGGTTCTTTTCCGTATGCTGTTCATAGGATATTTGTACGGTATCCGCAGCGAAATAAGGCTGCTGAAGGAGATCGAGGTGAACGTAGCCTACCGGTGGTTCATCGGATACGATCTGACCGAAAAGCTGCCCGATGTAAGCGTGATCTGGCAGAACAGACTCCGCAGATACAAGAACAGCGATGTTCCTCAACAGATATTCGATGAGATCGTTCGACAGGCAATGGCAAAGGGACTTGTGGGAGGAAAGATTCTGTATTCGGACAGTACACACCTGAAAGCCAATGCAAACAAGAATAAGTTTGTGGAAAAGCAAGCTGAGGTTGAAGCTAAGGAATACATCGATGATCTGAATAAAGCGATCAACGAAGACCGCGCCGCACACGGCAAAAAGCCTTTCAGATTCGACGGCGATGAGGTCAAAGAAGAGAGCGGGGAAGAAAAAGAGAACTACTTTGACAATGACAGTCAGAGCAGCAAGAGCGGCGGAAGCGGTGAGATAAAGACAGTAAAGGCGAGTACAACAGACCCCGACAGCGGATTTATGCACAGAGACGGCAAACCGCAGGGCTTCTTCTATCTTGACCACAGAACCGTAGACAGCAGGCATAACATCATCACCGACGTATTCGTAACACCCGGAAACACAAACGACGTAAAGCCTTATCTCGGAAGACTCAGAACACAGATCGACAAATTTGGATTTGACGTAAAATAAGTAGGACTTGACGCAGGCTACAACGTTTCAAACATCTGCAAATATCTCTGCTACATGGGAATACAGGCGGCAATGGACAAGCGCCGCGGCTGCCAACAGAAAGGAAAATACGGAAAGTACAAATTCACTTACATACCCGAATGGGACGTATATATCTGCCCGGAGCATAAGTATCTGGAATACGTAACCACAGACAGAAACGGTTACAAGGAATATAAGTGCAAGGGCGACAGATGAGCAAATTGTCCGAGACGGGAGGAATGTTTAAGTGCGAAGCAGGAAAGAAAGAACTTACGCCGTCACGTATGGGAAAATTACAAGGATATGGCGTATGCCTTTACCCATACGGAAAAGGGTAAGAACATTTACAAGAGAAGAAAGGAAACGGTGGAACGCAGCTTTTCCGATTCCAAAGAATTACATGGCCTCCGTTATTGCCGTATGCGGGGGCTTTCTAAGGTTGCCGAGCAGTGCCTCCTCACTGCCGCCGTGCAGAATATGAAGAAAATCGCCTCCCTCTGCCGGAGGCATATCTTCAATTCCTTCGTGTTCTTTCTCTGCTTTCACAAAAATCAAAGCCCCTCTCTTGCCTGAGACGGGCTTTGTCAGTGATCTGAGCACTGCCGAAGCAGTGCTTTTTTATGGTCTTGCTTGCCACGAAAAACGAAATTTTTCACAAATCAAGGTTCTTGAAGGTCAAGGGAACTTCTTGCAAGAAGTTCCCTTGCGGGTGCAGGACGGCGCCCTGCGTTTTTCGCAGAGGGATATTCAAAAAAGCACTTCCGTAGCGGTGCTTTTTGATGAGTTTGAATCAATCTTATTTCAAATTTGAACAGCACGATTTTTTAAGATATTGTTGGCTGTTTTCAAAACGAGGTAAAACGCTCTAAAACCGTTGAAAATAAAGGATTTTCGGCAAACAACTCATTTCATCCCATCACTATGTGTTACACCGTTTTGCCCTCGCCCGAACAGATCATAAGCGCAAAATCAAGGGCAAGAATCATTAGCGCAAGCCCCATAACGAAGTTTTATGTAAGAGGCGGTGTGATCGAAAAGATCACACTGCCTTTTGCTATTCATACGGCTATCTTTTTGCCTTTGCACCTGCCATGTAGTGCGATGCAATCGTCCTCTTGGACGGTAGGCAAATCAATGATGCCGACAGCATTGTAGTAAATTTCAATCTTTTGTCTCCTATGCCCGCTGCTTTTGTCGGGAGCATAGACTACTATTTTGTCAACCAAATCATTAACCATTTGCGCGGTCAGCTCTTGCGGATCGGTGTACTTGCGAACATTGACAAGGAGCTGCTTTAGATCCTTGGTCTGTGTTTCTCCATTCTCGATCAGATCATCAAGTTCAGTGATCTTCACTTTGAGTTCTTTTTGCTCTTGCTCATATTCCCTCGCAAGCATATCGAAACGCTCTGCTGTGATTCGTCCCGATACCATATCCTCGTACAATATCTTGAATAAGGTGTTTAGATCTTCGTCTCTGCGTCGCAAGGTTACTACATCGACCTTTGCCTTGGAGATTGACATAGTCATTGCATTATCAAGTCGCTCGATCTGGTCGCGTACGAAGGTTTCTTCAAACTGTTGCACATAGACGAGCATTTTCTTAATATGCTTAAACACCATATTGCAAAGCGTTACGTTGCGGATATAGTGTGCTGAGCAGCTTCCCATATTGCTTCGATAATTTGCACAAGTGAAGAAATCTTGTCTTTCCTCAAAACCGTTTGTCGTGCAATAATGAAGCTTGGCTTTGCAATCGGCGCAAATTACTTTGCCAGAAAGCAGGCTTATTTTGCCCGTTGCGGTAGGACGGCGTTTTCCCTCACGAATCTTCTGAACCGTTTCAAACAATTCATCGCTTATAATTGCGGGATGGGTATTCTTGAAGATCATTTGCCTTTCGGGCGGATTTTGAATACGCTTTTTGCTTTTATAGTTCTTGGATGTAGTTTTGAAATTGACCGTGTGACCAAGATACTCTACTCGCTCCAAAATGCCTGCGACGGTTTTCTGATCCCAATTGAAAGGATCACGCTCGTAAAGTTTTCCATCACGCTGCGCATAATATGCCGTAGGGATCAATACTTTCTCCGCTCTCAATCGTTTTGCAATTTGAAGAGGGCCGAAGCCGTTAGCACAAAGATTGAAAATTTTGCGGATAACAATTGCAGCGGGCTCGTCAATCAGCCATTTGTCTTTATCATCTTTATCCTTGATATAGCCAAATGGGAGATTCGTAGTCAAATGCTTACCGCTTTCACCCTTCATCTTAAATGTGGACTTGATCTTCTTTGCCGTATCCCTCGCGTAAAGCTCGTTGCAAAAGTTACGGATCGGCGTCATATCGAACTCGGTCTGTACTGCGGAATCGACGTTATCGTTTATAGCAATAAACCTTACGTCGTTCTCGGGAAACATGATGTCGGTATACATTCCGACTTGCAGATAGTTTCTGCCAAGACGGGACATATCCTTGACGATGACCGTTCCTATCTCACCGTTTTCAATCATTTTCTCCATTTCACGAAACGCAGGGCGGTCAAAGGTCGTTCCCGAATATCCGTCGTCCACAAAGAATTGCAGATTTTTGAAGCGGTTTTTCCTCGCGTATTCATTGAGTAATGCTTTTTGGTTGACGATACTATTGCTCTCTCCTTCGCGTCCATCATCTTGGGACAGACGGCAGTAGAGAGCCGTTATTCTGTTTTCATTCAGTTGTCTGTTCAAATTTTCTCCTTTCCGACAACCGATACAGTATTATCGCTTGTCTTTATTATAACACAACTCGAAAAACATTTCAACACTTTACAACGCTAAAGCGAAAGTTTTATTGTAAACTTTCTTCTTTCATCATTCGCCAAATTTTCTGAAGAATGTTTTCCCGCGCGTTAGGATTGAAATGCCCGACAACCTCGTAAGTGGTATGACCTTCTTTTTCCTCAAAGTCAAAGGCGGATGCGGGGACATTGTAATTCACGGGAACTTTCTCACGCTCGGTATCGACTATGGGTACGTGAGGTGGGGGCGGATTTTCTGCCCACTTCTTTTGATATTCGGCATATCGTTCTTCGATATATTTATCTTTTTCAGATGGCATATCAAGTCCTTTTGATTTTGTTTTATCTATCATTGCGGTCATCCTTTCTCTTTTTCTCCTCTCTTGCTTGCTGAACAATCTGCGGGAACTCGATGCGCTCGACAGTCTTTTGAATATCATCACTGCGGTCATAAATATCTTTGCACATTGCATATTCCTTACGAAGCGGCTTGAGCTTGTCCGAGATAGCAAAGATTTGTTCGCGTATTGGCTGCATCTTGGCGGGATCCTTCATCCACCGCATCTTGTTCCGGAACTTCTGCTGCTCCTTATAAAGCACATCCATTTGTGCACGAACCTTGAGCGCGTGTTGTATGAGATCATCCTTTGTATCAAGGAAATACTTGCCGAGGAACTTCGCCTGCTCCGAGTACATGCGGGCACGGCGTACGTCCTCTTTAATGGCTGCATAAGCTTCGGGATTCTTTGGGATCACCTTGGGTATCACACCAAGAAGATAACAGTAATGGAGATAGAGTGCGTAAAGACCTCTCGGCTTTTCACGTAAGGTCGGCTCATAATACGTGATCGGTGTCCATTGACGAGCACGCGCATTGTTTCTTATCCTCGCTTCAATATCCTCCTCGGTATATCCCGTACCGAGCTTGTCCAAGCGAAAGAATTTATCATAGCCGTATGGCTTGATGCGAAGGAACTTCCCGCGCTGCTCGATCGTATAGCCAAGGCTTCGCATACGGTTGTAAAAGTTCTTGATGATAAATTCTTGCTTTGCCACCGCGTCGATATCGGCGCGTATCTGATCTCGCATCGTGGGTATGCCTTTCTTTTCGGCGTGAACCTCTGCGATGTGCTTGTGCTTATCCTTGCTTGGATTTTCGATCACCGACAAACCGTACTCCCTGCAAAGTCTATCTGAGGTGTCGCGCATCAGCTTGTAAGTAGCGTTGCAATCGTGATACCGCCTCCCCGAAAATCCCGAAGCCGATATGCAGAAATGATTGTGCACGTGTCCTCTATCGATATGGGTGGCAACGATAATTGGAAAGTCTTCGCCCCACAGTTCGTTGGCGAGCTGAACACCGATGGCGTGGGCGGTGTCTGCATCTACTTCACCGGGCTTGAAGGATTGGTATCCGTGGTAGGCTTTCATACTCATCATCACTCAAATAGACCTTGACGAGGTGGGTGCGCTTGCGCCCACCTTTTCCTTTTTCCTCTGTCTGTTTCATTTTGTTTTTACTCCTTTGCTATAAGTTTTCATTATAAAATTTTCAGTTCTGGGGTCTGGGGTTCTCCCCACCTTTACATTTTGTGTCCACAAATGCAGTGCTTGTCAAGAAAAACAGACGGACTACGAGTCCGTATTGTTTTGAAGTGGATTTCATTTTCGTTCTCCTTTCCTTCGATAAATTTCGACATTGAAATCGCAAAAAAGGGCAGGTATCACTTACAATCGCCACAACAAAACATAATAGGAATTGAATCCGATTATGCGTGTGATGATATGTAACTGATACCTACCCTTAAACTGATTGCTGAACCTTGGGCAATTTGCTTTGCAAATTGCGTGGGGGGATTCATCTGTGCGACAAATCTCCGTAAGCTTCACAATCCCCCATATTCACAGATGGGAGGATGGATCACTAAAAATATGTGTTATTTAATTGTAGATTTAGAAAAACGATATGTATTATGGAGTGTTGCTTGATTTCGAATATTGGTGACTTGGCAGCCAAATACTTTGCACAGACGGATGTTCTTCTTGCGCTTCTCCAATATCGTTATTGATCTCACCATAGAAGATGCAAGTACCCATAGGGATTTCACCGTCTTGATATGTTCGGGTAATTCTATGATTGAACACATACACGTACTCAAACGGAGTGCCGCCGATGGTACGGAAGGAACGACGAATAACTTGTGTTCCAACGTGGCGACGGACACCGATGTATTGCTTACACTTAGGGCAAACAATAACGTAGTCCGCAACTCCATTTTCTTCAAGCAGCGTTAAAATCGTTTCGTTTTTCGTAACTGCATCCCCTGCGAACATAATATTCTTCGCGTGACAAGCGGGGCAATCAAACGTTGGAAGCTTATATTTCTTCGGCATTTCCGATTGCTTGTGATGAGCATCAATAACAGCTTGAATCCGCGTCGAGCGTTCTTCCTCGTTGCTATATCGACGCGCAGATTTTTCAAATTGGTTTCGGAGATCGTATTTCTTTTGGGGCATCGACTACCTCCTTTTCTTCAAGCGGTGCATTACGCAGACCGCAACTCCTTGTATCTTTAGATCTCGCGGATATATGTCGGGATAGGTTTCTTTATCCTCGTTGCAAGAACGGAGAATGTATCTGCCGTTATCAATAACAAGCTCCTTGAGATTGTTAAGACCTTCATAAAGAGCAACAACGTAATCTCCGTCGCTTGCGGTATTTTGCTTGCGAATAACAACGTAGTCGCCTTCGTTCACTCCGGCGTCGATCATAGAGTCACCCTTTGCGATCAGCACGAAAAACTCTCCCGTGCCGACTAAGCTTTCGGGGAGACGGATATACTCGATGACTTCCTCTGTTTCTTCTTCACCCTCGCCGCAACGGACGTAACCGAGAACGGGAGCTGAGGCATGGCGCGATTCCATATCGATACGTTTAGTGGAGATCGACTTGCGCCCGTTGTATTCAAGATTGCCGCTTTCTTTGAGCGAGAGCAGATAACGATGCACGGTTGCCAAAGCAATTCCCGTGCCCTCCGCGATAGTTCTCACGGCAGGAATCTCGTTATATTCATTGTAATACCCGTCGATGAAATCAAGTATCACACTCTTTTTCGATTCGTCTTTTCTTCGCATAACGCCTCCAAGAAACAAAATGTTTCAGTATGTAGAGCTATTATATCACATTATTTTTTAGTTGTCAAGAGATTAGTGAAAATATTTGTTTCATTTGTGCTTGAAAAATTCATAAAAATATGATATAATATCAATAACGCCATTGGACAAACAGGGGGCAGATATGAAAGTAACATTTTTTGACGTTGAATATGCCAACGTTCGAAACAAATCGATATGTCAAATCGGTATTTTGAGCAGAGATTTAGATAATCCTAACGCAGAGGTCGATAAATTGGATCTTTTTGTAAATCCCGAAGATGGATTTGACGATAACTGTGTTCGCATCCACGGTATCACGAGCGATACTGTTAAGGGCGCTCCCTCGTTAAATAACATTTGGGACGATATCGAACAGTATTTTACGAATGCGGTTATCATTGGGCACAACGTTGCTTCTGCCGACTTGGATGCTCTGCACAAGAATTTAGTGAGATACGGTATTGAAGTCCCTGAAATCTATTACATTTGCACCTATCAGCTTGCGAAGGAGCTTGTTCCTTCCTTTGCCGTTTCCGATTACGCGCTCGGCACTTTGTGTAATTTCTTTGGCATCACAATTGCAGAAAAGCACAACGCTTTTTACGATGCTTGTGCCTGCTCCGATCTTTTGGACAAGTTGGTTGACTATTCGAAAATTAACATCGAAAGCGAAATTCAAAGATATATTCCGAACGATAACGCAGACTTTATCGCTTACATATCCAATGCTTCGCTCAAAAAGGATATTCATGCCCTATACGGTATGATCAGAGGATTCACATTGGACTCCGAAATATCGGAGGATGAGAAGGAATATATTAAATCGTGGAGAGGAACATTCGCTCCCTATACATCTCACGCGGATGTATCTACCATCATTTCTGTCATCGATAATATTTTGGCAGATGATGTCATCACTCTTGACGAAGTAAATACGCTTCAGCTGGAGATTAGAAGACACCTCGATATCGTTTCTACATCTACGATTACTCTTGCTACACAGATTTTGAATGGTATTATCAAGGGCATTATCACCGACGAAGAAATTACGTATGAAGAATGTCAAAATCTCCGTGCTTGGTTGTACGAAAACAATTATCTCTCCGGTCATTTCCCGTTTGATAAATTATATAGTGAGATCGAAGTCGTTTTGGCTGACGGGGTGTTAACTCCCGCCGAAGCGCTTTCTATCAAGAACGAAATTAGCAATCTTTTAGATCCCGTTGAGTCCTTGCGAAAGGATGTAATGTCTCTCAAGGGTAAGCGCATTTGCCTCAGTGGTAATTTTGCCTTTGGTCAAAAATCTGCCGTTGAGCAGTATATCATTGAACAAGGTGGTATCATTGAGACAAGTGTCAAGAAAACAACGGACATCTTGGTTGTCGGTGATTACGAATGTAAATCCTATTCCAACGGAACCTACGGCACAAAGGTAAAGAAAGCGATTGAGTACAACGGCAAGGGCTGTAATATCCAAATTTCCAAGGAAAGTGATATTATTAAGCCGGCGAAATCCTTTAGCGAGGTCTTGTTTGGTTTTATTGATGCAAGCGGACTTGGTGATGCCGAGGTTTATAAAAAGGCACAACTTCCTCGTCAGATGATGTCAAAAATCAAATGCGTACCCAATTATCTCCCTTCCAAGCAAAACATTTGCGCTTTTGCAATTGCATTGGAACTTAACGTGGAACAGACCAACGAATTGCTTTCTTCAGCAGGCTATGTTCTTTCAAGAAACTTTGAGTTCGATAGAATTATTGAGGACGCCATTGCCCACGGCAATTACGATATTTTCAATATCAACGAAAAAATGTATGAGCTCGGTATTTCGTGGCTCGGCGCAAAATAATTGTCACTTTCAAAGATACCAAAGTTAATTTAATATTTGTTATAATGCACTCACAAGGTAAGTCCTTGTGGGTGCATTTTTTGATGATAGCAAATGTCACTTTCAAAGAGACCACACTTGAACGGATATTTGTTATAATTAAGGCACAAAAGGAAAATACATTAAAAATCATTTAAAACAAAGGAGAATCACAATGAAAAGAGCAGAAGATTTTATCAGAGAAATGGAGAGCAGCAACGTATTGATGTCGAAGGAAGTTACCTTCAACGAGTATGTATCCGAGCTTCTTGGATTTCAAAATGTTGTTTGCAAAATGGTAGCGGGAGATGCTTACCACGAGCAAATGCGCATCGATGAAGCGCTGTTTCTCATGGAATCCACCGCACGTAAAAATGATGTTCGCAATCATCCTGCGGTACATAACGGTATCATCACAATGAAAAAGCTTTCTAAGGAATTGGCAATTACTATGTCTGGTGCCAAGGGTGAAAGTCTTGTTTCCAAAACCTTGGAATATTTAAACAGACCTAACACCAAGGTGTATCGCAATGTTTACATTACCGACGGGCAGGATGAAACGGAGCTTGATGCTATTGTTTTGACGGATTCCGGCGTGATCATTTTGGAGGTTAAGAAGGTTAAGTCCGATCTTACACTTACCGAAGACGGTAGAATGGTATTTGCAAGTGATGAGTGCTATGATAAGATCCCTCTTGGTGAAAAAATGGCAATCAAGCGCAAACTCTTGAAGAACGCACTTGAAAAAGCCGTTGCTTCTACTGGTTTGGATATCCCCGTATACGTTGACAGTTACATCGTATTTTCTGCACCCAAGGGACAGTACATCAAAATTGATGATAGATACCGTAAGGAAAAGCATTGCTTCCGCACGGGTCTGAATCGGAAAATTGAGAACTACCTCGGTTGTGCTTACTACAAGCATGATCAGCTTGATCAGCTTGATAAGATCTTTTCCGAAATGGAATCTAACGTAAAGCGCTTTGAAACAGAACTCAACTATGATGATGTTCGTCGTAGTCTTGCCGAGGCAATGGTGGTTCTTCAGGGTGAACCCGAAAGTACCGCGGAGGCAAAGTCAGCGAATCCTGAGGAGCGCAAGTCTAAGGTGATTGATCCCAAGATTGTCCGTGAAAAGTTGGAACAGAAAGAGAAGAAAAATATCGGCTTTGATTATATTGCTGCCGGTGCCGCCGCTTGTGTTCTCGGATTTGCTATGATGCTCGGTCTTGGATTTAAGCGCGCATAATTGTCACTTTCAAAGATACCTTTTAGACAAACAATAATGATATACTAATGTCACCAGGAAAACAAATTGAAATATGAAGGAGAAAATTTATGAAATTATTGAGTAGTATCATTGGATTAATCAAATGGTTGGTTGGGGCGGCACTCTTCTTGGTTGTGTTTTTATTATGTCTCATATTTGTCCCCGGAATTTTCGATGAGATTATCATAGCCATTATTGCTGTAGCGGCCGCAATTGCAAATCCGCCTTCAATAGAGGGTGATTAAATCAAAGGAGGTAAGATGAGTATGAAAATCAATGTTATGAAATCAGGCGACAAGGTACTTAATGTAACAAGTGAGTTTGTTGCCATTGAAAGAGTTAGCGGTGAGGTAGATATCCTACCGTTAATCCGTCAAGAGTCGGGAGTTTGGTTAGACACAAAAAACATCTTAATATGCCTGAATGGTTGAAACAATACATATAATATGTGAATTCAATTTTTCGGTTTGAAATCTTACGTTGCAACAACCATAATCATTGGTTGTTGCAACTTTATTGCTACATATATTGACTTTTACTACATTTTGTGATACAATAAACGCAAATGAGTAGGAGGGTTATATGAATAGCTATAATGTTAAACAAGTAGCTGACCTGTTAAAAACCAATCCCGAGACCGTTCGACGCTGGATTAGATCTGGTAAATTGGTCGCACAACAGGATTCTCGTAAGGGTGGAAATATTATTTGCGAAAGTGCTTTGAGAGAATTTGTAAAATCAACACCTAAGTATGCTGGAACTACAACCGCCTTTCTTTTGGGAACGGCTGCTTTGTCTACCGCCTTAATCGGAGGCATTGTCGCACATAAACTGTCTGCCGAGGAAAACATAAAAAATGCCCATATTTCCGCAAATGACATATGCGAATTTGTATCTACAGAAATTGAAGCACTTTCAAGCTCTGTTTCAAACAAAAGAAAAACTATCCGTCATTTGGAGTCGGAGATAGAAAACGAAAGCAAAAAGATAGAGGAATTGAGAGAACTTCTTAAAACACTTTCAACTTTATCCGATGGAGGGGAAAAAGATGAAAGATAATCTGCTAAATGAACACCTCCTAAAAATAACCGAGTATAAAGCCATCGGTGAGCTTCCCAATCCATTCATGTTTGATAATGCAAACTACGTTTCATCAATAGACGAGTGGGAACGCCGGAAGCGAGAAATCGCAAAAACGACAATAGATGTGCAATTTGGAACATTACCACCAGCCCCCGAAATATTTTGGGTTGAACAACTGAATTGTGGTAAAGAACATCGATCATATAAAATTCATGCTGGTACAAAAGAAAAACAAATCTCTTTTGTAGTAAAACTTATTATGCCAAAGGGCGAGAGTCGTCCAATAATCATTGATGGAGATATGTGCGCAGGTTATTTTATGAAAGAAGATTTCATAAATGCCGCAGTTTCCAGAGATATCGGTTGGCTTTTGTTTGATAGAACAGAACTTGCACATGATCTTAAGGAAGAACGAGGTCGCGCTGGTGCACTATACGATATCTATCCTGAATACACTTTCGGTGCATTGGGTGCTTGGGCTTGGGGGTATTCACGTTGTGTTGACGCTGTAATAAAACTCAATCTTCCGCAAATTGATTGCTCATGCATCGTAGCCACCGGACATTCAAGAGGTGGTAAAGCAACGATGCTTGCAGGAGCAGTTGATGAAAGAATTGCTATCGTTAATCCAAACGAAGCTTGCCTTGTCGGTGGAGGATGTTATCGAATAGAAATGGTAGGAGACTATCCCGACCTTTTGCCTTGGAGAAGCGAAACCTTAAAGGACATATGTAAGGAAACTGATTTTTGGATCGGTCCAACAATGAAGAACTATATCGGACGCGAAAATGAATTGCCCTTTGATACACATTTTCTGAAAGCGTTAGTTGCTCCGCGAATTTTATTTGTATCCGAAGCGGCTGGCGATATATGGGCAAATCCTATAGGCTCTTGGATGACTACTGAAGCTGCTAAAGAAGTCTACGAGTTTTTAGGCGCAGGTCCTAATATCTATTGGTATTTTAGAACCGGAACTCATTATCACAAAGCAGAAGATATAGAAATGCTTGTCAATATTATCTGTCACATCCATGACAACGAGGATATCAGTGATAGCTTTTATAAGTTACCCTTTTCTCCGCCCGAATATCTATTTAGTTGGAGAAAGCCTAATTTCAAATTAAAAGGAGAATAAAATTATGAAACGAATTTTGTCTTTAGTTGTTGCTATGCTTATGATCATCAGTTTGACTGCTTGCAATAGCAATCAAGGTTCAACGGATAAAGAAACCAAGAAAATTATAGATGCCGCTGGAGACGAGGTTATCATTCCTGCCAAAGTAGATACAGTAATCAATCTTGTTACATACGGATGCCAAGTTATGGTTGGGCTTGGATTTGGTGATTATCTTGTCGGTATTAATGTAGATGCTATCGAATCTCCATGGATGGCTGAAATGTATCCGAGAACCAACGAAATTGAAAAATTTGACCAAGAAGCAAGTGCTGAAATTCTTTTGAGAGCAAATGCTGACATTGTTCTTGTTCAAGAAGCAGAGCAAGCTCGCGATTTGAGAAGCAAGGGTGTTACGGCAGTCACCTTTTCATATTGGTCTTTGGAGGATATGAAGGCAACCATTAAAATGTTAGGGGATATTTTGGGTGGAGATGCTGTAGAAAAGTGTAATAAATATATTGCCTATCTCGACGGAAACATTGCATTGGTCGAAAACACTCTCAAAGATAAGGTACTTGAAAAAGAAACTCTCTATTATATAAACGGTGTTTCTAATAAAGGGCTATATAAAACTGCTGGAAAGGGTTCTACAAATTCTGCCTGCGCTCAACTTTCCCATACCATATTTGCAACAGATTCACTGATAGAATCCCCTGCTAATAAGGTTGATAGCGAAGCAATCTTATCGGTGAATCCTCAAAATATCATAATTGGTGGAAAATATCAGCATGTCCTCTACGACGAATTGATGGTAACATCTGAATGGTCTAACAACACTGCTGTAAAAAACGGGCATGTATTCAAGGTTCCAATGGGTATTTCTGCTTGGAACAGATACGGAATAGAGATTGCCCTAATGATTACATGGACAAGTGCTGTTGTTTATCCTGAGTACTTCGAATATGATCTTGTAAAGGAAACCATCGATTTTTACAAGGAATTTACCGGGATTACATTGACAGAGCAGCAAGCTCAGTATATTTTAGAGGGGTTGACGCCAAGTGGAGAAAAAGAAATTACAAATTGAAAATCTTTATCAAGGCAAAAAGAAAAGCCAACTTTGGATTTTCGCTTTATTAATCATTACTGTTTTTCTTGCCGTTGTGTCCTTGTTTATAGGTCAATACGGAATGTCATTCTTTGATACTGTTAAAAGTGTTGTGGGCATCAATAGCGGCGTAGAAGCTGAAAACATCAGAAAAATCATTTTGAATATTCGTGTTCCAAGAACTGTAGCATCGATTGTAATTGGCGGAATATTGGCAATTGCCGGACTCACCTATCAATGTATTTTCCGAAACACATTGGTTTCGCAAGACATCTTGGGTGTGAGCACAAGTTCTTGCGTTGGCGCTGCTCTTGGCATCGTATTAGGATGGAGTACCCTTCATATTCAGTTTTTGGCATTCGCTCTTGGTGTGTTGAATATTTGTCTGATATTTTTGCTATCTTCACGAATAAAGCTTGATAAGACGCTTTCTTTGATTTTGTCCGGCATATTAATCGGAGGAGCCATGTCGTCTGTGCTTGCTCTTATTAAATATATGGCGAATCCGGAAGTGCATTTACAAGCAATCGTTTTCTGGACGATGGGAGATATTTCTTCAATAACGCTGGATCAGTTAGGATTTATTGCTGTGCCTGTGATTGTCTGTACCGTTATACTCTTCGCAAAGAGCTGGGATCTTAACTATTTCTGCTTCGTTGATAGCGAAGCAAAAAGCATGGGCTTTAACCTCGCTCGTAATAGAATTATTTTTCTTGCATGTGCAACTGTTTTGGTTGCTTCGGCCGTTTCTATTTCGGGATCCATAGGATGGGTTGGTCTTGTTATTCCTCAATTGGTACGACTGTTAATTGGGACAAACAATCGCTATACAATGCCACTCTCGTTTTTAATGGGAAGCTCCTTTTTGCTTTTGGTAGATGTTCTTAATCGTTTGATTTCCGCTGCAGAACTGCCAGTAAGTATTTTATCCGGTTTGCTTGGATTGCCGTTGTTTGTTGTATGCTGGCTCATAAACGCTAAACATAGTGAGGTGGAAAGCAAATGATTCAAGTCAAGAATTTATCATTTAGATATAAGAACAATCTCCCTTTGATACTTGATGATTTGTCGTTTTCCATCGAGCGTGGATCTATTCTTTCGATTTTAGGCAAAAATGGTGTAGGCAAAACAACATTTATCAAATGCTTAACGTCTGAGATAAAAAACTACAGCGGAACCATACTTGTTGATTCGAAGGATGTTCGACAATTATCCATAAGTGAATTATCAAAATCAATTGCTGTTGTAGCCTCAAACAATCCCTGTTATCAAAACTTATGCGTTGCAGACTTTCTCGTCACAGGATTTGCTAATAAACTTACAGCTCTCAAAGCGCCGAGAAAAAACGAATATGAAAAAGCATGTTCTGTCTTGGATGAATTAGGTCATGTAGATTTGCTTAATCGAGCTATCTTTGAACTATCATCCGGTGAATTGCAAATTGTAAAAATAGTACGTGCAATACTTCAAAATCCGAAGGTTATAGTTTTTGATGAACCTACTTCTAATCTTGACATTAAAAATCAATTGATTGTCCTAAATCAAATTACAGGACTTTCGCAAAGAGGATATACCGTAATCACAACAACTCATAATCCGGGACAATCAATAGAGCTTGGAGGAATGGTATTGATGATGTCCGGGTCGCATCAAATCTTTGGCAAAACCGCTGAAGTGCTTACGGCAGAAAATCTTCGAAACACATACAACCTCAATGTTTCGATTGAAGAAGGGCGGTTCCGGCAGTATGCCTCTTTTGAAGATGAATCTGGAATTCATCGGTTAATATATTAACATTTATTACACACATTTATGGAAATAGCCGTGTGGACATTTTGTCCACACGGCTATGTTTTTAGTTTTCTTTTTCACTTACAACAGCAAGCATTAGTTTTGCTCCAAGTTTGAAGGCATACTCAAATATAGCTGCTTCTGCAAGACTCACATACTCGTTCCAACAATCTTGGTACTTTTCAAAGATGACTTTTTGTTCGTCGGTTAATAGCTTTTCTAAATCCTCATCATGCCTTGCTATATAACTGATGAGTTCCTTCATTTCCTTCGTGTTGGTTCGGCTATCTTCTTGCGGTATGATATTTCCGTGCCATAGTTCATTGATGATCGACCTCATTGATAGACCACCTCCTGCAGGACGATTTCTTCCGGAACTGCCTTGCCAACGAAATGCAAAGGACTTCTTTGTTTTCGTTTGTGTGATTCCTGTTTTGGCGTACACTTTATTCTTGATAGAGGAAAGTGTATCAGCCGAAACATCAGACGCAGCATTTTGACTTACGAGTTTTTCAAGCTCGTTTGCGGACGCTTCATCGAAAATATTATTTAGTGTTTTTTTCATACCTCATTACCTCCAAACAATTTACGAAGTTTGTTTAAGGCTCTGTGTGTTCGGGTATCAACATTTGATACGGTCAGACCGACAGCCTTGGCAATATCCTTGGAGGACTCTCCGTAATAAAACTTACGGAAAATAATACTCGAGTCAGGCTCGCCGAGATCTTCGACCGCCTTGATAACCTCACGCCTAAGTTCATCTTCGGCGAGTTCGCTATCGATTATTACGTCATCCGCAACCTGCAAAAGTGATTGCTCATCATCGAGGGAGATGCCTCCTTCGAGACTTCGTCTCTTAGAAACGTTGATCGCTTGATTACGTGCGATGACGCACAGATAGGTTTTTATACTCGATATCTTAGGATCGTAGTCGGACAGCTCCGCATAAAATTTGCTGAATACGTCTGCCACACAGTTTTCAATATCGGATGATACATAATAAGAATCGTCAAGTTTGCTTTTGACAACAGCATAAACAAGACCTGTGTACTGATTCATTAATTGTTCCATTCCGGCGTTCGGGTCTTTATGTAGTAGTCGAAGTAACTTGTTATCCTCCATATTCTCACCTCTGTCTTTGAATCGATTCACTATTATATACAATCGAGAACGCAAAATCTTACACATCAATTCGAACCTATATAAAATTTTATCAAAAATTATTTAAAAGGCAAGATTTGAAGTTGCAAATCCCAAACACATAAGAAATCGAAAATTTGTTGAGATTTTGACCAGTTCTGTACTGGTCAAATTGTGGTCAAAATTTTCTGCAAAATAAAAAATTGTGCAGAATGATGAAAAAAACGACCGTTTTCAAGGGGTTTAAGCCTCAAAAACGGTCTTTTTTTGGTCGAAGTGCGGAGACTCGAACTCCGTGCCTCCTGGTCCCAAACCAGGCGCTCTACCAGATGAGCTACACCTCGAAGGTGAAAAAACTTATGAAATTGTAGTTCTCACAGAACTGGTCAAAATTGTGGTCAAACCACTTTTGCGAGGGTAGGTCAAACAGCAAATGCTCGTTTTTCCTCCGTTTTTCTCGCGTTTCCTCGCTTTTTTGAAGAGGGGATCGGGTAGCGACCTTTAGCTCCCAAATGCGGTGCGATACCAGCTTCGCCACACCCCGAAGTGTGAAAAATATTCGATTTTTAGGTCAATTTCCGTAAGTGGTCAAATCTGTGGTCAAAACATTTTGTCGGTGTTTTTTTGAAAAGGGTAACAGCCGAAAAAGTCAATGTTTTCAAGGGTTTTCATGCATTTGAAAAATCAAGAAGCCAAAACCGCCTGCATGCTCCCAAAACTGGTGGGTGACCGTTACCCTACATCCCGATATTCGGTTTTTGCGGTCAAATCCGTAAGTGGTCAAATCTGTGGTCAAAATTTTTTGCCGAAACACACGGCGGAGGAAAAGCGAGAAAATGCGAGGAAAACGGAAATTTTGCGAGCTTTCGGCGGTCGGCTCATGAGGCGGTCACACGCTCCCAAGCAGGCGCGCTGCTAACTGCGCTGCATCCCGTTTGCGGCTGATTGTTACTGCAAATCAATTCTGAACAGTCAATATTGTACCTCATTTGCGCCGCAAAGTCAATAGGAGCAGAGGATTTTTTCAAACTTTGCATAACGAAGAAACCGACGAACGTCACTCTGCGCTCTGAATCTCTCCGATATTCGCTGAAATCGCGCATCTGTGAGACGGCTTATCCGCGAAGGTGAACCGCGTGTGAGCCGTTTTTAAAAAATGTTACGGAAATTTCAGATTATTTCGGATAAAATATTGACAACGACGCTACTTTGCTGTACAATGTAGTGGTACTATGTACCGCAGTGTAGATATGAAACCGCACGGAAGGAGAAAAAATGTTTTATGACAGGTCGCAGCTGATGCGCGGAACGCTTGAGGGCTGTATTCTGAAAATCATCAGCGAAAAGACGACGTACGGTTACGAGATAATGGTCTCGCTGAAAAACAAAGGCTTCGAGGACATATCCGAGGGCACGATCTATCCGCTTCTCATGCGCCTTGAAAAGCAGGGAAGCATTAAATCCGAGCTTCTGCCGTCGCCTCTCGGTCCTAAAAGAAAATATTTCACCGTGACCCCGGCGGGACGTGATTATCTTGAGTCGTTCGAAAACTGCTGGCGGAGGATATCCGAATCGGTCACGGGTATAATCGGCAAACGCGCTTCGGACAGTGTTTTTATCGGGGAGGCTGCTGAAAATGGATAAGGAACTATCCGCTTCTATGAAGAAGCTCAACAAAGAAAACCGCCGCGTCATAATGAAAATGGAGCAGTACATGGAATCGCGGTATATCAACGAGATCGCCGGAGAGGATATCCTTGCCGATATGGTGGGGATGGCTCTTGAATATCAGGAGCGGGGAGAGCCGTTTCCCGAGGCAATCGGCGGTGACTGCGAGGCTTTCTGCCGCGAGCTTGTCAGAAATTCTCCGAGGCAGTCTCCCATCGAGCGGGTGCTGAGCGTCCTGCGGTGGCTGATGCTGTTTTCAATGATACTCATGCCGTCTCTGTGGCTTATCGAGCTTATATTCCCGAAATACTCTCCCTCTGAGGCTGACGGCTTTCTGTTCACAACGCGGGCGGCGTTTGCCATAAAATACTACATCCTGATGTTCATTCTCGTCATCGGGTGGTTCTTTGTCAGAATGTACACGTATAAGCCGATGAAATATGTAATGGGTACATATATCGGCATATTCATGCTGTTCTTCCTTTTCACGGACGGGGTTCTCCGATATATCGTGAAGGATTATGTCATATCGGTGAATATAATCGTCTGGGTGGCTGCCTTTGGTGCAGTACTGCTTCTTTGCGACGTGCTGAAGCGGCTGGCTGCGATAACGGTGGCATACAGGAAGCGCAAGGAAAGTCAGAAAAACAACTCCTCCGGCAGCTGAAGCGCCGGATATAAGAAAGGACATAATATGGCAGACAGAAAAAAACGACGCGGCGACCGTAAGGACGGATATCTTGTCAGGGAAACCGACCCTCTGCACGCGATCTCACCTTACATCCTGCCGAACCGCACCGACAACGAAGCTGTACTGACCGAGACGGTCGATATGACAAACGTCGTTGCCTACATAGAAGGCAGAAACGCAGACAGTCCCGAGTTCAGATACACGTTTTTCCACTTCATCTGTGCGGCGCTTGCAAAAACCATCACCCTCAGACCGAAAATGAACAGGTTTTATTCCGGACACCGGCTTTACGACCGGAAGGATCTTCTGTTCTCCTTCGTCGTCAAGAGAAAATTTGCAGATGACGGCGCAGAGGCACTTGCAACCGTCAAAATTGACCGTGAAAGCGATGTCCCGCCTCTTGACCAGATATACGAACAGGTTAAAAAATACGTTTATAGTGTCAGAAAAAGCGACAAAAACGATTCGACTACAGATAAAATGAATCTTCTTCTGATTATGCCGCGCCCGATACTCCGCTTTGCAATGAGAGTCCTCCGGTGGCTTGAATATCACGGCCGATATCCCAAAGCACTTATGTATGACGACCCGTATTACTCATCGGTATTCCTCTCCAATCTCGGAAGCATAAAGATGAGCGCGGACTATCATCACCTTGCCAACTGGGGAACCAACTCCATCTTTGTCATTATCGGCGAAATGAAGCCGATGCCGTTCTATGCCGCAGACGGAAGCGTCTCCGTAAGGGAAGCGCTGAAACTGAGCCTGACGATCGACGAAAGAATAGCTGACGGCTTCTATTTTGCAAACAGCATAAAGATACTGAAAAAGCTGTTCGAATGCCCGGAGCTTATCGAAAGACCGCTGAATGAACCGATCGAATTATAATACCGGAAAGGACAAAATATAATGTCAACTGTCAGAACACCGTGGCTCAACAATTACGGCGACATTCCCGCAAAGCTGGAATACAAGACCGGCACTATGTGGGAAGCCGTTGCCGACGTTGCCGCCGAATATCCGGACTATGTCGCCTATGCCTTCATGGGGAGGCAGACTACATATCAGAAATTCGCAAGGGACGTTGCCGCCTGCGCAAAGTCGCTTAAGAAGATAGGGATAAATCCCGGTGACAGGGTCACGATATGTATGCCGAACTGCCCTCAGACCGTTATCATGTTCTACGCGGTGAACGTCGTCGGCGCTGTCGCCAACATGGTTCACCCTCTTTCGAGCGAGAACGAGATCGCGTTCTATCTCAATGAGTCAAAAAGCATCGCGGCGATCACTCTTGACCAGTTTTACGGCAAGTTTGCGGCGATCAGAAGCAGGGTCAATCTTGCCAACCTGATAATCGCCGATGTGAAGGACGCACTTTCGCCGCTGATGAAGATCGGTTACAGCCTGACCGCCGGCAGAAAGATACCGAAGGTACCTGATGATGCTCCGGTCATCAGATGGAACGATTTCATCAGGATGGGCAGAAGCTATACCGGCGAATATAAGGTGAAGAGAGATAAGCTCGACCCCGCGGTCATTCTTTACAGCGGCGGCACGACCGGAATTACAAAAGGAATACTCCTTTCGAACCTCAATTTCAACGCCCTTGCCGCGCAGATAATCGCTACAAACCCGGTATTCCGTCCGGGAGACTCGATGCTTGCCGTCATGCCGATGTTCCACGGCTTCGGACTCGGTGTCAGCATTCATTCGATGCTTGCAAACGGCGGCAGATGCATTCTTGTCCCGCGCTTTACCGCGGAAAGCTATGCCAGATTGATAATAAAGTACCGCTGCAACTTCATTGCGGGCGTTCCGACGCTCTATGAGGCTCTTCTGCGTCAGTCGGTCATGGACGGCGCCGATCTCTCCTGCCTTAAGGGCGTGTTCAGCGGCGGAGACTCTCTTTCGGTTGAGCTTAAAAAGCGCTTTGACAGGTTCCTTGCCGACCACAATGCCTCCGTAAAGATCAGAGAGGGCTACGGAACGACAGAGTGCGTCACCGCAAGCTGTCTCACCCCGCTTCACCTTGCAAAGGAGGGAAGCATAGGCCAGCCCTTCCCGGACACCTATTACAAGATAGTTGCCCCCGGTACCGAGGATGAGGTCCCTTACGGCACGGAGGGTGAGATATGTCTCTCCGGTCCTACCGTCATGATGGAGTACGTCAATCACCCCGAAGAGACGGCAAAAACGCTCAGAACTCATTCCGACGGACTTAAGTGGATACACACCGGCGACCTCGGCTGTATGGATGAGGACGGTTTCATATATTTCCGGCAGAGGATCAAGAGAATGATCGTGACAAGCGGCTACAACGTTTACCCGTCTCAGCTTGAGAATATCCTCGACGCGCATGAGCTGGTTCAGATGAGCTGCGTTATCGGGGTTCCCGATCCGCTGAAGATCCAGAAGGTCAAGGCATTCATCGTCCTGAAGCCCGGATATCAGCCGACCGACGAAAACCGGGAGATCATCCGCGAGTACTGCAGGAAGAATATTGCAAGGTACGCAATGCCGTATGATATCGAATTCCGCGAGAGCCTGCCCAAGACCCTTGTCGGAAAGGTTGCATACCGCGTGCTTGAAGAAGAGGAAGCGGCAAAGAGAGCGGCAAATGCAGCGGCGAAACCGGCAGAAACGGTTTCCGCCGACGAAAAGCCGGAAGTCAGCGAAACAGACGCAACCGCCCCCGCGACTGTCAGATAATAAAATAATCACGGAGAGGAACAACTAATGGATATTTTCGACAAATGCTATGAACCGTCCCTTGCAAAGCAGGTAAGGGAGCAGGGAATCTACCCGTACTTCCACGCCCTTCAGTCACGGCAGGACAAAGAGGTCGTGATGGAGGGAAAACGCCGGATAATGCTCGGCTCCAACAACTACCTCGGGCTGACTACACAGCCGGAGGTCATCGAGGCGGGAGTGAAGGCTCTTGAGAAGTACGGCACAGGCTGTTCCGGATCAAGATTTCTGAACGGAACACTCCAGATGCACCTTGAGCTTGAGGAGGAGCTGGCACAGTTCCTGAACAAGGAAGCCGCCATGACCTTTTCCACCGGTTTTCAGTCAAATCTCGGGATAATCAGCGCGATTGCAAAACACGGAGACTACATTCTCAACGATAAGGAAAACCATGCAAGCATTTATGACGCCTGCCGTCTGAGCTATGCAAAAACTCTCAGCTACCGGCACAACGACATGGGAGAGCTTGAGAGGATTTTGAAGCAGATAGAGGGCAAGGGCGGTATACTCATCGTCACCGACGGCGTTTTCAGCATGAGCGGAGACATAGCCAACCTGCCGGAAATCGTCAGGCTTGCAAGGAAATACGGCGCAAGAGTCATGGTTGACGATGCGCACGGCCTCGGCGTCCTCGGAGAGGGCGGACGGGGAACCGCAAACCATTTCGGTCTTGACGACGAGGTGGATATATACATGGGAACCTTCAGCAAATCGCTTGCCAGCCTCGGAGGCTACATGGCGGCAAAGGCGGAGGTCGTCGATTATGTCAAGCACGCCTCGCGTCCGTTCATCTTCTCGGCATCGATACCGCCGTCAAGCTGTGCGGTGGCTCTTGCAGCCCTCAGATATCTGAAAGCCCACCCGGAGATCGTATCAAGGCTCCGCTCGCTTTCCGATTATGCCCGCCGCGGCTACAAGGCGAAGGGAATCAGGATAATCGAGGCTTCTACGCCGATAATCCCGATATACACCTATGAAGTCGAAAATACCATAAGAAAAGCTCACGACATCTACGAGGACGGCGTGTACCTCAATCCGGTTCTCCCGCCGGCGACCCCGCCGGGAGAGTGCCTGCTGAGAACCAGCTACATGGCAACCCTCACCGAGCCGCTTCTTGACGAGGCGATTGAGATAATCGCGCGTCACATAAAACCCGACAGCCATGAATAAGGTAGCTGTCATCACCGGCGGAAGCTCCGGAATCGGAAAGGCGACAGCAATTGAGCTGAAAAAGCGCGGTCTGACGGTTTACGAGCTTTCCCGCCGCGATTCCGACATCCCGGGGATAATCCACATAAAAGCCGACGTGACCGACGGAAAATCGGTCTCCGATGCGATAGACCGTGTGATCTCCGAGCAGGGAAGGATCGATATTCTCATAAACAACGCCGGTTACGGCATTTCCGGAGCGGTTGAATTCACTCCGGCTGAGGATGCAATGCGGCTGTTTGACGTGAACTTCTTCGGCATGGTCAGGATGACGGAAAAGGTCATTCCTTACATGAGGGAAAACGGCGGCGGGCGCATCGTGAACATAAGCTCGGTGGCTGCCGTTGTGCCGATACCCTTCCAGACATATTATTCCGCGTCGAAGGCGGCGATAAGCTCATACTCAATGGCGCTTGCAAACGAGGTGGGGCGGTTCGGAATACGCGTCTCGGCGATAATGCCGGGTGACATTTCCACCGGATTTACCGACGCAAGAAAGAAAATCACCGAAGGCGACGATGTCTACCGCGGTTCGGTTTCCCGTTCCGTCGGGACGATGGAGAAGGGCGAGCGCGGGGGCATGGATGTGACGAAAGCCGGCGCTTTTGTGGCAAAAGCGGCTATTGACAGAAGACATAAACCGTTATATACTATTGGTGCACAGTATAAACTTGCAGTCCTGCTGACAAAAATTCTGCCGGCAGCATGGCTCAACCATCTTATCCGCATTATCTACGCAAAATAAAAGACACACCCAGTACGGAGGATTTGAAAAATGAATGAAGAAATTTTCGATCAGCTTAAAGAGATAATAGTTGACGAGCTTGATATCGACGGATCGGAGATCAAGCCCGAATCAGTCCTTCTTTCCGATCTTGATATCAATTCCCTTGAGCTTATGAATCTTGTGATGGTGGTTGAGGAAAAGTACAATATTTTCCTTGACGAAGAAAGACTTCGCGACATCAAGACTGTCGGAGACGTTGTTTCATATGTTGCCGAACTGAAAGGATGACCGTCATGGATTCCAAAGCAAAGCTCAGCAAAAGAAATAAAGAAGGCTACTATATAGTCAAGCCGGTCAACAGCATAAAGGAAATGCTGAAAGCCGCAAAGGACGAGGCGGGCGACTGGGACGCTTATCAGTACAGGATCCCGGACGACCCGGAGAACGGTATCCGTCATATCACATATAAGGAATTCTACGAAACGACAGAGAATCTCGGCGCGGCACTGACCGACATGGGTCTCGGAAATGCGCACATCGCCTGTCTCGGCGACAACAGCTACCCGTGGATAGTTGCCTATCTTACCGTTCTGAAGTCTGCCGGAGTGTTTGTTCCGATCGACAGGGAGCTGCCGGCTGACGATATTCTCCGCATCGTAAACGACAGCGACAGCACCGCGATATTCTGCGGCAGGCGGTTCGAGCAGATGATCCTCGACAACCGCGACAGGCTCCCGGCGATAAAGTATGTCATTTCGCTTGACGCGGAGGAGAACACCGACGATATGTACTCAATGACCGCGCTCATCGAACGCGGAAGGTCGTTTGACCGCACGGAGTATGACTCGCTGAAGTCCGACGAAAACGGGCTGAAAATGCTTGTCTACACCTCCGGCACGACCGGCATCGCAAAGGGCGTCATGCTCAGCGAGCACAACCTTGTCTCCGGCGTCTATTACGGACTTCAGGTTTCACAGCCGCTCAGCAAGGGACTGTCGGTGCTTCCGTACAATCACACATACGAATCGGTCTGCGATATCCTTGTGTCGATACACAAGCACTCCACGCTCTGCATAAACGACTCCCTCAAGGCGGTGGTCAAAAACCTTCAGCTGTTCAAGCCGGATTATATCTACCTTGTTCCCGCGTTCCTTGAGCTGTTCTATTCAAACATCATGCGCACCCTGAAGAAGCAGGGCAAGGACAAGCTGGTATTCAGCATGATCGAAAAGTCAAACAAGCTCCGCAAGGTCGGAATCGATATGCGTAAGGTCTTTTTCGGAAAGATAACCGAATCCTTCGGAGGAAACCTGAAGAAGATCGTCTGCGGCGGCGCTCCGATACGTCCCGAGATCGGAAAGTTCTTCGGCGATATCGGGATCTGGGTCATCGGAGGCTACGGGATCACCGAGTGCTCTCCGCTTGTCTCGGTCAACGATGAAAGCGCGAACGACTATAACACCGTCGGAAGAAGGCTTCCGTGCCTTGAGTGGAAGGTTGACGCGCCCAACGACGAGGGAATCGGCGAGATCTGCGTAAAGGGTGACGTCGTAATGCTCGGCTACTACAAGCAGCCCGAAAAGACCGCAGAGGTGATTCAGGACGGCTGGTTCAGAACCGGCGACTACGGCTTCATCACCCCGGAGGACTGGCTCGTCATCACCGGACGCAAGAAGAACATCATTGTCCTTACAAACGGTAAGAATATCTACCCCGAGGAGATCGAGGGATATATCATGCAGATAGATTACGTCATCGAGGCTGTCGTCAGAGGCGTGAAGAACGACCACGGACAGGAAACTCACCTCATGGCGGAGGTATACCTTGACGGTGAACACGAAAAGCAGGATGTCCTTCGCGACATTCAGAAAAAGCTCTCGGTTCTGCCGGGCTACAAAACAGTTTCCACGGTCGAGATCCGAAAGGAGCCGTTTGCAAAGACCACGTCGAATAAGATCAAAAGAACTTATTGACAATTGCGGATTTTAATCACATTAACTGCTTCGGAAAAGCCATCAGATAACCCTTTGCACGGGAGTCTGATGGCTTTTTTCACCATGAATCAGGACGTAAACTCGTAAATCCACTGAAAAACGTCCAACAGACTGCATTTGTGCTGGAAATAACTGCAACTGCTATAATTTATCTTTGTTTGTATTACCGGGTTGGACACACCTGCGGGCAATTTAGCTTGGTAAGCACGTTGACTCAGTATTGATGAAATCAGACAGCTTTGTGACGATAACTGCCATTGACTGACGTGAAAAAACACTATATAATATAGGGGTACAGCAAGTCATTTTAATGTATTTATCACAAAAGACTGCTTAAACAGTTACGCGATCATCCGCACGTCGGGACAGTGCTGTCGTCCGGCGCACCCGGCGCGGGTCATCATAAATATTTCATTCCCGAAAGGATAAACAAGATGAAAATGTCGAAACGTATTGCTTCTCTTCTCATCACCGTTATCATGCTACTCGGCATGATGACCGTGTTTGCAAGTGCAGTTGACGCAAGTGCAGCTGACGCGAGCATCAAGCTCAAGAATTGGAATCGAAACGATGTATTCAACTTTGAGTACACCGGAGCAAATGAAGGATCATGGGTGGGAATATACCTTGCAAGTGAGACACCCAGTGACGGCACTCCCGCAATTATGTGGAAGTCTGTTGATGCCGGCAGCGGTGAGGCTATGATTGCCAACGGCGCTATCAACGGAAACCAGGACGGTAAGGGCGGTGCAAAGTACAGTGACGCTTATACCAATCTTCTTCCGGGTGATTATAAGATCTGTCTCTTCAAGGATGGCGGATACGAAGTAATCGCAAGTGAGAAGTTCACCGTCAGACAGTATGATGTCAAGAAAGACGGAACGAGCACTTATCTCTCTGATCTTCAGTGGGTTTCTTTTGTGAACTACAGAAACACTTCCGATGATCTTAAAAGCGATTCTAATCCTGATGGTCTTACACTTGAGGCAATGGGAGGAAACCGTCCGTTTTTGGATGCTCAGAACGGCGCATTTGATCCGACTGCCAACGGATATACTTATTACCCCAGTGACACCGCGCTTGTTTCTACAATAAATGTCGGCGGTCTCTATTATGAGAAGGGCATTTCGATCGCTATCAGAAAGATCACTGATGTGGACGAGATGAAGGAATTCAAGGGCAACAAAGAAAAGTATGCGGAAATCGTTTATGATATAAGCAATCTCGATGTTAACAATTTCTCCTGTGTGTTCGGAAAAAACTACCTCGGACAGAAGGGCAACAACATCGGCGGTTGTGAGATTCTTGCAGACGACAAGGTTATCTACACTTCTCCTGCCGAACAGATGGAAAAGAAGGATGCTGTTGAAGTAAAGTGCGAAATTCCTGCAGGAACTAAGCAGCTTACTCTTCGTGCCTATTCCACATCCCAGACTCATGCTGACGGTGGTGTTGCTTTTGCCGATGCAAAGCTTTACAAAACCGGAAGTGCTTCCACATCCGACATGGGCATCGCGGTTTCCGCCATTGCTCTCGTCGTTGCCGCTTCCGCGGCAGCAGTTGCTCTCTCCAAGAAGCACTGAACTGAGACAATAAGAGACAGCCATCTGACAACCGGACGACACCGTCAGATGGCTGGCGTCAGTTATTCTCCACAATGAGGTTATTCAAATGAAAGTGAAAAAATTCCTGATAGCCGCAACAGCAGTGCTTCTTGCCCTCCTTGCCTCCTGCGGCACAACAGGCACACCGGGGTCATCGACAGCGGGCGGCGGTTCAGGCTCACCCGGAACCTCCGGTGTTTCTTCCGGTTCTTCCGATACAGACGACAGCCCCCTTTATGTCGCCGATTATCTTCCCACGCCTGATCTTAAAGGGCTTGAGTTCAATATTCTCAACATTGACAAGAACCAGACTCAGCTTATTCTTGAATTCGCGCCCGATGCTTCGTCCGACAATATTATCAGCGCGGCGCTCTATAAGCGCAACAATATAATTCAGAATCGCTATAACATGGTCTTCGTCGAGGATGTCGGCGGAAATTACAAGGATCTTGATACAAAATTCAGCCAGATTATTTCTTCCGGTGAAACAAAGTATTCGCTTGTAACCATGATACAGAGATATGCCTTTGCCAAGGCAATGAGCGGCTACTGTGTCCTTGTTGACGACCTTCCCAACCTTGATGTCACTCAGCCCTGGTATGTCCAGGACGTGAACGAGCAGTTCTCGATTGCCGGTGTCAAGGTGTTTGCATACAGCGACGAGTGCATAAATCTGTTTGAGCAGACGATGTGCATACTCTACAACAAGAATATTGTCAATAATTCTCAGAACCTTGTCGATCCTTATGACCTTGTCAAAGCCGGAACATGGACCGTTGACAAGTTCCTTGAGCAGGCAAGGCTCGGCACGCAGGACATTGACGGTTATGAACCGATAAATGACAACGATATTATCGGAATCGTCGGCACACAGGATTTCCTGTATCCGACATTCTGGATCGGCGCAGGACTCAATTCCGTCAAGAAGAATGACGACGGAGTCCCGAGCTTCAAGACAGCAACCGATGAGAAGTTCATCACACTCATGGACAAGATTCTTGAGTATGTCAAGATGGACGGCGTGTTCTTTGACCTCTGGGTAGACACCCCCGCTGTATATCAGTATCCCGATCCCGGCGAGTCCGCAAGAATGATATTCGAGAACGACCACGCACTTTATACCATCACTGTAGTAAGCGATATCATGCAGCACAACAAAATGAAGTCTGATTTCGGTATCGCTCCTGCCCCCAAGCTCGACGAGACTCAGGAGAGCTACAAGTCACGCGTCATCGACGGCTGGCTTAAGGTTGTGCCCAACACAAACAAGGACCTTTTCACGACCAGCCTTATCATGGAGGCTCTTGCCGTAGAGAGCAAGAACTATGTGTACGGACCCTACTACAAGCAGGCACTTCAGGGACGCTATACCCGTGACGATGAAGGAAAGTCCAACGAGATGCTTGACCTCATCTTCAACACACGTACTCAGGATCTCGGTGATACGGCATGGAAATCAAGCGTCAGCACGATATTCATGAGCTGCTTTGCCAGAAAGTCCGCCACCTTTGCCTCCGATGCGGCAAGGTATGAGGATGAAATCAACTACAATATTAAGAAAGAAGTCAAGAAGATAACCTCCGGAGAGCTCGGAGGCAAAAAGTCCTGACATTCACTTAAAAAACCGCCGCCCGACCGTATGAACGGAAGGACGGCGGTTTTTATGTTCTATTTATCCTGCAAGCCCGTTCGGGTTTTTAAGGAGCGCATTCCATGAGTCGCGGCACATATCTTCAAGAGACAGCTTTGCTTCCCAGCCAAGCTCGCGCCTTGCCTTGTCCGGAGAAGCGTAGCACTCCGCGATATCCCCGGGACGGCGGGGAGCGATGACATAGGGGACATTGACACCGGTAGCCTTTATGAAGGTGTTGACAACGTCAAGCACGCTGTAGCCGTGACCGGTGCCGAGGTTGAATATCCCGACCCCGCTGTGCTCAGAAACATAATCAAGGGCGGCTGTGTGTCCCGCGGCAAGATCCGTGACGTGTATGTAGTCGCGAACCCCTGTCCCGTCAGGTGTGGGGTAGTCGTTGCCGAAGACATTCAGATGATCGATTTTTCCTGCGGCGACCTTCACGATATATGGCATGAGGTTGTTCGGAATCCCGTTCGGATCCTCAAGAAGCAACCCGCTCTTATGCGCTCCGATGGGGTTGAAGTAGCGGAGAAGCACAACGGAAAGCTCCGGGTCGGCATGAGCCGCATCCTCAAGGATGTTTTCGATCATGAACTTTGTTTTGCCGTAAGGGTTGGAGCAGTTTCCGACCGGCATATCCTCGGTTATCGGCACGGTGGCAGGGTCGCCGTAAACCGTTGCGGAAGAGCTGAAAATTATTTTATTGCACCCGTACTTCTTCATTGTCTCAAGCAGGGTGAAGGTGGAATCGAGGTTGTTTCTGTAATAGAGTAGAGGAAGTCTGACCGACTCTCCGACAGCCTTGAGCCCGGCAAAGTGGATGACGGCGTCGATACTGTTTTCCGCGAAAACGGTTTCGAGCTTTTCACGGTCGGCAACGTCGATTGCGTAGAGCTTTACATCCTTTCCGGTAATTTTTCTGATTCGGTTGACCGCCTCTGGCTTGCTGTTGACGAAATTGTCGGCAATGACGACCTCGTGACCCTTTTCAAGAAGCCCGACGGCAGTGTGAGAGCCGATGAATCCGGCACCGCCGGTAAGCAGAACTTTCATAATATCATCTCCTGATTATCTTTTTCGTGATTACAGTATAACACAGGATTTTCGCTTTGTAAATATGAAAATGTTCGTTCCGATATGAATTATCATACTATTTTGAGATACCGGATATAACAAAATTCGACTAAGGACTTGACCTCAGACCGGTTCGCGTGATATAATAGATACATGAAACGTAATTTCCGGGCACTGCCCTGAAAGGAGACTCAATTGAACAGCGATCTTAAAAAGAAAATCATAATTACCGTTGCCGTCTGCCTCGTGCTTATCCTGCCGACGGTTGCCGCATTCATAGCATACTCTTCCGCAAGGAACAATCCCGTCACAAGAAAGTCGGTAAGCGGCATTTCGGTCGTAACTCCCGACGGCGGCAGCTTTGATTTCTCCCGCAAAGCACCGGAATCCGGCAGTCAGAGCACCTGGAAAACCATCTCGGAGTGCTTTTTCACCATGAACGAGTCGGGAAAGACCGTCGATGCTCTCCCCGCGCCGGAAAGTGAGTATAAATGCTTTACCGTTACATACTCAAGCTACAATCTCAAATCCGAATACCGCTACTACATAACCCGCGACCCGGATAATTCCTACTTCCGCGATTCGGCCGGAAGATATCATAAAATCTCGTCCGAGGCAGTAACCGCGTTTCTTTCGACCGAGTACGCGACAAGCGTTTTTCCGTCCGCCGCCCAGCCCACGCTGACGGTAGCCGGCACGCAGAATGTTCTGCCGCAGTCGATGCAGTGGAAGTTCCTCGGCTACAGGGATGAATTTTACGACGGTACGGTCAGTGTCATAAATACAGTCCCGACCTGTGATGTGTCAGGCGGACTTGAGATGAAGTTTGACACCGAGCCGGACTATCTCTATGTTGAGCTGACCGACAAAGACGGCAACCGTGTTTTCGAGGACAATTATGACAGACTTGACGCAACCCTGTTTGCCGATAACACGGTCTACAACGTCACAGTCACGGCAAAATGGTACGAAGCCGACGGAAGAACAAACTACGGCGAGGGCGTTTACAGATTCATAGCAAACGTGCTTTCTCCGGCGGTATTCTATCTCAATACCCCGTCGATCGAATACGGTGACTTCGTCATAGTTTCGGCAAAGAATATTGTTGACAAATCGCTTATCGGCTTCACATCAGAGCCGGCTATAAATTTCACGCCGGTATTCACGGAGTACGGCGGATATTATCATGCGGTTATCCCGCTTTCTCTCGACCTTGTCAGCGCAAACAACAAGGCACCGTCATATTCCTTTACATTCTCGTACGGCGGTGTGTATCAGGAGCTTACTTTCAATGCCTCAGTCCGGAAGGTAAACAAAGGCTATCTCAATATTTCTGCAGACAAGTGCAGGGAATACTACAACGAGACGACCCGGAAAGAGTTTTCCGATACTTTTGCTCCGGTTTTTGCCGCAGATTGCGGAACGGTATACTGGATAGACGATAATATGCTGATAACACCTACAACAAGAAACGTCAGAATGGGCTTCGGCTTCTATACCCAGCTTTCCGGAACGAAAGAAACCTTCACACATGAAGGCGTTGATTTCAAGGTGGTTAAGGGCGACTCTGTCGGCTCCTGCCTGCCCGGAAAGGTCGTTTTCGTCGGCGAAACCAAGATATCCGGAAAAACCGTTGTCATCGACCACGGCGCGGGGCTTAAATCGCTATACGCGAATATGAGCTCGACCTCGGTCAGCGTCGGTGACATCATTGAAAAGGGACACATCATCGGGGTTGTCGGCTCGACCGGGCTCTGCGCCGGAACCACGCTTCACTTCGGACTCTATGCCGGTAATGTCCCGGTAAGGTATTACAGCTCAGCCGATAACGGCGTTCAGATTTCCGAGGCAGTCAGAAACGCCATAGCCGGCAGAAAATAAAACTGCAAATAAATCAGGAACAACCGCAGTCCGGGCAGTGGACTGCGGTTGTTTTGATATTCGGCAAGAAATTATCTCTGTTTAATGTCGGAGATTGCGGCAACAAGTATCGCTCCGGTGTCGGGATTCTCCGACAGAACATAAAGCTGCGGCCGGGTCACTCCGCTGTCAAGATCATCGCGGAAGGTGCCGTTGTTTCTGCGTATGGCATACCGTACTTCAAATTCATAGAGCGTCGTACCGTCGTCGCAGTCCTCATAGCGGAGCAGTATCGCCTCCATGTCATACATCATCTGCATGGTAAAGCGGTCTTTTGCGCCGTTTTTCTTAATATACGCCTCGGTGAAAAGGGAATTGTACTTATCGCTGTCACCCATAATGACGGAGCTGAAGTACTCCCTGAAAAACCGGGCGGTTCTGTGCGCGGAATTATAGGAATTATCGTCGGTAAGTATCGCCGTCGAGGTTCCCCCGTCATCCGAGAAGTGAAGTGAACGGTCGAGGTCAAGATAAGCCTCGTCGGTGAAAATATCAAAGTCATAATCGGGGTTGAAGAGGAATATCGGCTCTCCTGTCCCGGCGTCCTCCTGCCGCGGTCTGTCGGAAAGTCCTTTTTCAAGTGCAATGTCGAAGAGAACGAGCACCGCAAAGACCGTCAGAATAATTGCCGCGATCTTCAGTAATCGTTTTTTGCCGTTGTTTGCGGATTTGTCATTCATGTGGCTTCACCCCCGTTTTCGGTCAGTTTTTTCAGCGCATTTTTGAAATCGGCATAGGAATACAGCGACCCGACGCAGAGAAGAGGAGAACCCTTCCTTGCCGCAAGCGCATATCCCTTTGAAACAGCCTCGGAAAACGAGCCGCACGGGTGCGCGGCAACTCCGGTTTCGGCGTAGTCATCGGCGTAGTCGGCGGCGGAGAGTGCCCGGACGCTTGACGGCGTGACGGTGAATACGGTGTCGGCGATTTCGGAAATCTCCGAGGCCATTTTTTTGTGGTCCTTGTCGCGCAGAACACCGGATATTATGACCGGCTTTCTGTCAAGACAGAGCTTTGCGCTCCTTACGGCAGCCGCAATGCCCTCCTCGTTGTGCCCGCCGTCGAAAATCACGGTCGGATCGCGGTGCAAAACCTCGAAGCGTCCTTTCCAGCTTACGTCGGCAAGCCCGGTACGGAGTGCTTTTTCGCTTATTTTCAGTCCGCGTCGGTTAAGGATACGGACAGCCTCGATCACCGATGCCGCGTTTTCCGGCTGATAGGCTCCGGCAAGCGGGATCCGGACGTTCTCATAATTCCCGTAGGTGAAAACCGAGCCGTCGATGCCGTATTTCACGTTTTTCAGCTTGGAAAGATCCTTTTTCCGGTATTCACAGCCGCGGCTTTCAGCCGTTTCCGAGATGACTTTTTCTGCATCGGGGGAGTTCCCACCGAAAAGCACCGGGGAATGCGGCTTGATTATCCCGGCTTTTTCACCGGCTATCGCCGATATTGTGTTTCCGAGAAACTGGACATGATCAAGCGAAATTCCGGTAATGACCGAGAGGAGAGGAGGGGGCAGAATGTTTGTTGAATCAAGCCTCCCGCCCATTCCGCACTCGATTACCGCAATATCAACGTGATTGCGTCTGAAATATTCGAATCCGACGGCGGTTATAAGCTCGAATTCCGTCGGCTTGTCGCTCATTCTTTCACACAGCGGGGCAATGTCGGTGACGATATCAGCAAGCTCGTCCCTGCCGATCATCCTGCCGTTTATCTGCATTCTTTCCTCAAAGAATTCGATATAAGGCGAAGTGAAAAGCCCGGTTTTATATCCGGCGGCATGAAGCACCGAGGCAAGCATTGCGCAGAACGAGCCTTTACCGTTTGTTCCGGCAACGTGAACGGCGGAAAACGATCCTTCCGGATGGGACATCATTTCCGAAAGCTCAGTTATCCTTTCAAGCCCCGGACGGCTGCCCTGCCATTCGACCGAATGTATAAACGACATTGCCTCGCTGTAGTTCATTTTCTCTTAACGACCTTTCCGACCTGAGCCATGAACGTGCGGTTCCGCAGGAGCAGAACAAGCAGCACGGATTCCGCCGCCGCTATCCCGATGTAAACGGGTATTCTTAAATACACCGCATTGCCGAACCACGCATAAAGCCCGACGGATTTGATGATCATTGATCCGACGATATGCCCGGACAGAACTGCGACCGGCACGCTTATCCTGATGTCGGCACCCGGCAATATGTACCGGAACACCGTTCCCCCGACGGCACCGACGGCAGCCGCACCGAGCGTGACGAGCGGAAGCGGCGGCATTCCGGTTATGATGCAGGAAACAAGATCGGCGCAGAGCGCGGTCGCGGCTCCGACGGTCGGCCCGAAAATGAATCCGGCAAGGAACACCGGAAGGTTTTCGAACGTCAGTCTCAGAGGTCCTGTGCCGAAGATGCTTTTTGCAAGAAAAGCAAGGACAAGACTTGCCGCGGCAAGAAGCCCGCTTACCGCAAGGACCTTTGCATTGCCGAACAGCTTCAGTTCATCGGTGAATTTTACGGTTTTTGATTCAGGTTTCATCATAATAAAAATACCTCCCATGAGCAAACTCGCAGCACACGGAGGTATTTGCGGTAAACCGGACGGCATATGCATGATATGCGTATGCAAGCCGGCAGGCAGGATCTTTCTCCTTATGTACCAGCGGGATGCGGAATCCGGACCGCAACAGCTTTGTTTTCGTCCGAAGGGCAACTCCCCGTCCCTCCGGCACTTAACGCCCGGACACCTACTCTGAATATATTCTGATTTTATCACATTCCCTGACGCTTGTAAACCGGCAAAATCATCAAAATTCGTGAACAAATAATTAATTTTTGCTTTCAGCCCGCAGTTCGTCACACCGGGGCTTTTCAAAAGCGCGGAAATGTGGTATAATCATCGATTGTATGCCGCAGGTGCATTTGCGGCATCTTCGTGAAAGGAATCCCCGGATGCGGGGTAGCGAAATGAAAAAACTGCTTAAATACATGAAGGGCTACGGGTGGGAGTGCTTCCTCGGACCTCTTCTGAAGCTGCTTGAGGCGGCGCTTGAACTGCTTGTGCCTTATGTCATTTTCGACATCATAAACACCGGTATCGTGAACGACGACAGGGGCTATATCGTCGGAAAGATGTTCATCCTTATCGGAATGGGCCTTGCGGGGCTTCTGTTCTCGGTAGCGGCGCAGTACTTTTCGGCAAAGGCTGCCGTCGGATTCTCTTCAAAGGTCAGAGAGGCACTCTTCGCACACATAATGCGTCTCGGATATCCGGAGATCGATAAAACGGGAAAATCGACCTTCATAACCCGGCTGACAAGCGACATAAATCAGGTTCAGACCGGCATAAATCTCACCCTGCGTCTCTTCCTACGTTCGCCTTTCATCGTTTTCGGCGCCATGATTTGTGCCTTTACGATCGACAAAAGCTCGGCAATGGTCTTTGTCGGCGTAATTCCGGTTCTGGCGCTTGTCGTTTTCGCAATAATGCTCTCGACAATACCGCTTTACAGGAAGGTTCAGCAGAAGCTCGACGTCATTCTCTCAAAAACAAGGGAAAATCTCAGCGGCGTGAGAATGCTCCGCGCACTCTGCAAGGAGGACGAAGAGATAAGCGAGTTCGGCGAGAAGAACAACGACCTGAACCATGCGCAGAAATTCGTCGGAAAGATCTCCGCTCTCATGAACCCGCTCACGTACGTGATAATCAACGCGGCAATAGTCGTGCTCATCTACACCGGTGCGCTCCGGGTGAACGAGGGAATACTCACGCAGGCGGCGATAATCGCTCTTTACAATTATATGTCGCAGATACTTGTCGAGCTTATAAAGCTGGCAAATCTGATAATCACGATTACAAAAGCCGTTGCCTGCGGAAACCGTGTTGCCGCAGTGCTTGAGACAGAGCCTTCAATGACGGTTCAGCCGGAGACATTCGGCGACGACAGACATACCGTGGAGTTCCGCGACGTCAGCTTCAGATACTCGTCAGGCGCAGAAAACGCGCTTTCCGATATCGTCTTTACCGCCGATCCGGGGCAGACCATCGGAATAATCGGCGGAACCGGCTCCGGAAAAACGACGCTTGTAAACCTTATCTGCCGTTTCTATGACGCAACGGGCGGAGAGGTGCTTGTTGACGGCAAAAACGTGAAGTCATATGATTTCCCGACGCTGAGAAACAAGGTGGGAATCGTCCCGCAG
>FR891152.1:0-1945 GCA_000433515.1 Candidatus Colimorpha enterica
TATTGCATAATATACATTTTCTGAAATTATGAACAGAAAATCAGCCATCCGAACAAGTATCGGAATAACAGTGCCTATTGCCGAAAACAGAGTTTTGCAGACCGGTATTAGTCCGCGTTTTGCACATATTTGTAGCTATTATCGAATTCTGCTAAGGAATATGCAGTAAATATACAGCTGACAGCAGCAAATATTCAGTATAAGCCCTTATTTCTGAATATTATCAAAAACCGGACAGGCGCATTGCACAAAAATTGAGCTGAAAGTTTGTTGAAACTGCCCGCCGCATTTCGACAGACGCGCGAATAAATATTCAAAAACGAATGAATAATCCGGCATGATACATTCCTGATATTGTCTCTGCTGTCTGCCACTATGCAAAAATCAATCTCAAACCGCCGATCAGCCCGAAACGGGGTGAAAAAAAGTCCGAAAAATGTTGTTCATAAAATGTTTACATCATCCGGAGAACGGAGTTTCAGGGTATTTTCGCCGCGGAAATATACGGTTCGTATATATCACCCACATAATCAATCGTCAATATTAATCGCCAAATGTAGTAGTATATAAAGTAACCCCCATAGTGCAGACTTGAATGCATTTGCTTTTTCATGTGTCTACTCTATGGGGATTATATCAACAGGCAGGTGCTTTACATATATAACTTACGAATACTTAATAATCACCGACGACCGTTTTTCCGGGATATCGACAGTCAGACCGGAGGTCATAAGCTCGCGGCCGGTCTTTTTGACACTTTCTCCGGTATCGGAATCGGTCACGGTATATGTCTTTTCCGGATCAAGACCGGAGAGGAAGAACGTCTGCGAGGTTCTGTCGGAGTTTTTCCTGCGGAAGACCTGGATTATTCCGCTGGTGTCCGCCGGGTCGCAGTACTGCCATGCCATCCAGCAGGAATCTCCGGAATCATAAGGAGTCAGCGGGTAATAGTCCTTTGTGAGGTATCCGGAAACATCACGAAATTCCTTCACGGTTGACAGATATCTGCCGGCTTTGCTCTCGCTCACGGAACCATCAATATTCCATACCAGAAGCAGTGACGGACAGTACGCACTTCTTGCCGAATAAGCCATAGTTCCGCGAGAATCGTCCCGGGTTCCCGTACCGGAGTACGGCATGAGATAATTCAGCCCGTATGTCATGCACTGATCGGCATCGGGATCATAGCAAAGATCGCTTCTCCACAGCGGCACGGAGCGTTTCGCTGACTCAAGGTCAAGGCGGCGTCCCCCGCCGGCGCAGTTATCGATATATCCGGCGGGAAGCACATCGAGAAGCGCGTCCCAGAAGCGGTAGTAATTCGTTATATACCGGTTCTCGGTAATTCCGCGGCGGTTTTCTGAATCGCCGGAATGCCAGTAGTTCAGAAGGCTTGAATATTGATTGTCAAGATACGTTGCGTCCTGACGGTAGATATCGATACCCTCTTTCTTTATCCTCTCGGTCATATAGGATATTAGTCTGTCCGTAACCCCGTCGTCAGACAGGTCAAGTACCGAATAGCCGATATCGGGCTTTGCGGAGTTTGAAAGCAAACCGCCGGCAAACAGACGCGAAAACTCGGTCCCGTCAACAACACGCTCGATATCGTGCCACAGTATCAGCTTCAGACCGTTTTTGTGAAGGAGACTGCTGACCGACGAAAGCGAGCCGTCAGTAAACCGCGACGGATCAGGCGTCCAGTTGCCGCTGTTGTACTGCCATCCGCTCCCCTTGCTGTCCGGAATATTGTAGCCGGCATCGATCTGCCAGCAGTCGATCCCGAGAGAAGCCTTCAGCCAGTTTTCTATCGCGGAAAGTTGGTTTTCCGTTGTAGCCGACTGGGACATGGACGTTGAGAGCGCGGTGTTGCCCGAGAGAGTCGGCTTTATCGGCTCGCCTCCCGGATTCGGCATGGCTGTGGTATACATCCATCTTCTCCAGA
>FR891152.1:1976-3830 GCA_000433515.1 Candidatus Colimorpha enterica
TGCGAGCGGACAAAATCCTTCTCCCAGAACAACAGAGTGATGAGCGGGGAGCGTGCAGTCTCTCCCGGCTCAAGATAAGACGAAAACTCCGTCTGCTTTGCCGTCACCGAGGTATTTCTGCCGGAAACCGATATCCCGGCTTCCCATTCTCCCGTCCATCCGACAGAACAAAGTACCCCGCGCCTCCCCCATTCCGCGTTTTCATCGTTCCACGACAGGCTGAAATACGGCATTGTCTGAAAAGATGATTTGCCGAACAAGGAAGACAGCATGATCTTTTCTCCGTCCGCCATAGTCTTTGATGACGGAGCAAAGTCCGAAACCGATGCCTCACTGCCCTTCCAGGATACAAGCCTCACCTCGTCGCCGGCAGTCATTTGGGTATTGAGCGCAAGAAAATCGGAGATGACAGGAGAGTTTTCCTTTCCGTTGTTTTTCAGATACACCGTGTACTCGGCGATCGGGTATTCCCGGTACAGCTCGGAGACGACGGTAACGGTAACGCCGCCGCTCTTCTCAAAAACCGTGCGGTATCTGACCGAAGTATCGGTATCGGAGAGCTTCTCTGTCTTTGAGTTGTATTCGGCGACAGTATCTGAGAATTTCCTGCCGGATACAGTGAAATCGAAAGCCGGGTCGGCGGCAGTCAGGATGTGCTTTTCGGAGATACCTCCTTTTACTATCGAAGACAATACGGACGGCCGCCGTTTCAAGCTCGGTTTTCTCTACCTTCATGTCATCAGAGGTGAGTGCGAATTTTCTGTCCATAAAATAGTACCTGTCCTTTGCGGATTTTTCGATTGAATACGGCAGCTTTATATGTCTGTCGCTGTTCGCTCCGGGCTTCCCGGATGAACAGCCGCATACCGATACTGCTGCAAAAACCAAAAGCACCGCGGCGATCACGCGCCTCATGATTTTTTCTCCCCGGAGTTTTTCCGGATGATTATCAGGCAGGCGGCTATTCCCGCTATGACGATCACTGTGATTGTCAAGACAAGCGGAACGGTATAGTCCGTGCCTTCAGGCTTTTCTCCGCCGTCACCGGTCGTGACGATGATGCCGTCTCCGTGCTGACCGTTGTCGGGAGTTTTTGTTCCGCTGTCCTCCGCATATCTTTCGGGGAGCGCATAACCGTAATCTTTTACAGGTACACGAAGGATCCTGTCGTACCCTCTTCCGTCGGAAATGTTTGTTGCACGCAGCAGCGTCAGCGTCTCTGTACCGAGAATCCCGGTAATGGTTCCGTCATGAGTGTCATATCCGCAGGCGGGCTTTTCCTCGATGCAGAAGCGCGCGATATACTTTGAAAATTCCGGTGCGGAATAATCGCCCTCCTTGTTCAGGATATCGGAAACCGTGCCGCCGTCGTCAGCGATCCAGAGTATAACGTTTTTCGTGTCGTCAGAGTAATACTCCCATGTTCCGCTGTAATACTGAAGATATGTCTCACCGGACTTTGCGACGTTTCCGTTGTCGTCGACCAGTCTTATCCCGAAAAACGGCACATTGCCTTCAAAGATAATGACCGGCTCGGTGAATTCAAGGACAAATATCCTGTCGCTTGCGCGGATGACCTTCTTTAAAACGCACTTTTTGTCGGTGCTGTGTTTTCCGATATCTGCCGAGAAATCCACGACAGTGAAGTCATAGCCCTCTCCGCTTGTATAAGTCTGCTTCAGCGGCTTCCCGTTTCTGCCGTGGATAAGTGCGGTGCTGATGCCGTCGCCGGTACCCTTATTGTTGTACTCTGTAAAAACAATACTGTAACCGTTAAGGTAAAACTCCGGATTGACGTCTCCTGTTTTTGCCGACGTGTAGCCGTCGTAGCGGAGTCTTATCACCGACGAGTAG
>FR891153.1:0-1866 GCA_000433515.1 Candidatus Colimorpha enterica
CACCCACACAACCTCTGCATATCCCTCTCCACCGAATACTCAAGCGCATCAAGCGAATCAATATCCGTTGACCCGTCGTCCTTCCTCTCATCGTGAAGACTGTCCGACCTCCACAGCGCGGTGCATAGAGCCTCGGTCAGCGTCCCGCATTCCTCCGTCACAAGGAACCTCCCCTGCGCCATCAGCCGGCTGACAAGACGTATCCTGTCGTTGACCGGAGATTTCAGCGCGGGCTTTATCTGAACCGTAAGTCTCCTCCCGGAAGCCGCTTTCTTCAGCGTCCTGATAAGCACCGGCTCCGCATTGTCGCAGTAAGCGGTCTGCACTGCCCCGTACCGCGCCGTCACAGCCTCAATGAAATCACAGAACAGCTCCCCCAGTCGGTCGGAATCTATCCCGCACATGTGCCTCTCGGACATAAGCGCGATAACTGTGTCGTAATTCCCGACAACCCCGCAGGCGACAAACGCCGTCCCGCTCCGGTTCCCGCCGAAATCGACCCCGACCGTGACCTTCGTCAGCCGCCCGAGCCGCATATCTCCGCTTCTGACAGTGTACGATGACGTGTCGTTCGCAAACCGGCGGTATATCATCCCCTCCGGCGCGCACCACTTTCCGAGGATGAATCTGTCGTAATAAACCGTCCCGGCATATTCGCTCTTCAGCGCCTGCACAAATGAGGGATCAAGATTCGGATTGTCGTCGATCGTATAGTGCTGACAGTAGATATCCGCATCGGATTCAAGAAACTTCTTCAGCCAGTGATCGGGAGACGACGGATTGCACGTCCCGTCAAAATGCGATCCGGGACGGTCAAGCCGGCTCTTCAGCATCTCAAAAACCTCTCTGCTCCATGTTGTAATCTCGTCGCCGTAAGCGTACTCTATCCCGCTCCCCTGCAGCTTTGCCGCCTGATCCCCGCGCATAGCGCCGATAAGCCAGCATTTTCTGCCGAAAAGCATGACGGTGTCCTTTGACGTCGGCTTCCCGACGAAAAACTCTCCCCATTTCTCCCGAAGAGGGTCGATAATGTTCCGGCAGAGCGTTGTCACCGTCGTCCCTAAAAGAACGACAGTCCCGCTCCCGCTGCACGCGCGTATCCTTTTCGGTATCATGAACAGGTCGCAGTACGTTTTCCCCGACCGCGTCGCACCGACCTTGATGTTCCACCGCCTGTCGGCATTGTGTATATATTCCCGCTGTTTCTCGGTAAGCATCTGATTTTTTTGGGGTAGGATAACGCCGGGCGCTGCCCGGACCCGTCAGGGGACTTCTTGAAAGAAGCCCCCCTGAACCCCCAAGAACTTTTGAACTGAATTAATTACCTGCCGAATGACTTTTCCGCGGCAAAACTTTTTGACTTTGGCTGTATCCGGAGCGCATTCAATAAAAAATATTTTTTTGTTAAAAGTTCTTGAAAATTCTTAAGAAACTTCTTTCAAGAAGTTTCTTAAGCGGGTTCGGGCGGAGCCCGCGTTTCCTTCTTCCTCCTCTCCGCTTCCTCCTTTCGTTTTTTCGACAATAACATGATATCACAGAAAAACCGATCTGTCGTCCCCACTTTTTCCCCACTTTTTCCCCCGAAACTCCCCTGCCTTTACCGGAGGTGCCGCAATGAATGAAACCGAAACAGCGCAGAAAACAGCCGTCCCCGGCACCGTTATGATAATCGGCGCCGCCGGCAGAATGGGAAGCATAACGGTAAAAACTGCCGCCGCGCACGGAATAAAAACCGTGCCGATAGACCCGAAAAACCCGGATTTTCCGAAAATGCCGCAGGTGACGGAGGAGATATCCGCAATAATCGACTTCTCGCTCCCGACCGCCACCGAGGAAACGCTTGAATATGCGAAAAAAAGAAAAATC
>FR891153.1:1939-2676 GCA_000433515.1 Candidatus Colimorpha enterica
TGAATATACTGAAAGCGGCAGAGATCATCCCGGTGTTCCGGGCGGTGAACCTGTCGCCGGGGATGGAGATAATCCGCCGCGCACTCTCGCTTGCCGCGGAAATCTTCCCGGAAGCCGACATTTCGGTGACCGAGATACACGGGAAAAACAAGCGCGACAAGCCGAGCGGCAGTGCAATAATGCTCTCCGACACGGTGAAAGCCGTCCTGGGAAGAGGAGCCGACGTGTCGTCGATCCGGTGCGGGAATGCTCCCGGCATTCACGAGGTCAGGATCTGCACCGAATGCGGCATGATAACCCTCACCCACGGGGTTTACGACAGAACCGGGTACGCCGAGGGCGCACTGAGAGCCGCGGAATTCCTTGCCGGCAGAAAACCGGGTCTGTACGGCATGGCTGACCTGTTCCCGGAGAAAAGAGGAAAGATATGACACTGAATTTCACGAAAATGCACGGCTGCGGCAACGATTACATATTCCTGCCGCCGGAGCAGAGCGATATCCCGAACCCGTCGGAGCTGTCGCGGACACTGTCCGGAAGACGCTTTTCGGTAGGCTCCGACGGGCTTGTGCTGATAACCGGCGACAGGGTGGGCGGCTTCGGAATGCGCATCTTCAATTCCGACGGAAGCGAGGGCGAGACCTGCGGAAACGCGCTCCGCTGTGCCGCTCTGTTCCTGCTCCGGCGCGGGTATGCCGATGTCCCGGAGTTTGAGATAAACACCGCCTCCGGCAGCC
>FR891154.1:0-573 GCA_000433515.1 Candidatus Colimorpha enterica
CCTGCCGTGGAATATCACGTTTACGGCACCGAGCCGTTCGGCGAGCTTTTTCAGCTTCCCGCACTCGCTCCCGTCGCCGACAATGTGCCAGCGCAGATTTTTTACATCCGCCGTTTCTGCCGCCGCGCGGATCACCGTGTCAAGTCCCTGAACGCTTCCGAGGTTTCCGGCAAACATAAGGTCAAGATTCCCGTCGGGCTTTTTGCGGCAGACCTCCGGGTCGAAAAGCGCCTCGGCATACTGAGGCAGATATTCCGCGTCATTTATTCCGAACTCGTCGGCGAAATATCCCGGAAACGCCTTTGAGGTCGCAAGTATCCTGTCGGCGCTGCGGTATATCCTCTCCGACACCCGCCGGTAGAGCGCGAACAGCGGCGTGCCTCTTTTTATCCCTCCCGCCGTCAGGCTTTCCGGCCAGAGATCGAGGCAGTACAGCACGAAACGCTTTCCGTGCTTCTTTGCGTACCTCACCCCCGCCTCCGCCATCATGACCGGCGAGAGCTGGTTTGCAAACACAACGTCAAAATCGCCCCCGAGCCGCGAAACATACCGCTTCGATGCCATGACGTAGCC
>FR891154.1:598-1355 GCA_000433515.1 Candidatus Colimorpha enterica
TGCCATGACGTAGCCGTAATAATTGACCACCCTCATAAAAGCATCGTGATGACGCCCGACCGTCCGGCACCTGTGGACGATGACGCCGTTTACCGTCTCGTCGCACCGTCTGCCGCGGCTGTATTCCGGATAATTCTTCCCATCCGGATAGTTCGGAGTCCCGGCAACAACGTGCACCTCGTGCCCGCGCGCCGCAAGCTCTTCGCAAATGTCGGTTATCCTGAAAGGTTCGGGGTAGTAAAACTGACAAATGACAAGTATTTTCATTAAAGTGTAAAAGCTCCGTGACGGAGCCGGTTCTCCTGTTTGCTGCTCATGAAAAAGAAATCCCCGCACCCGCCGCACCTCCGCACTTGCGGATCTGCCGGCATCGGTTGGCAGGGAACAGAGCGTCTTACCGAAATATGACACAGTCGACCGTTTGCCCGGTTCTTGTTTCGTTCATAAATCATCAAATGCCGTTAATATTGATAAAATTTCGTTCATATTCAAGACAAATTCAGACAGTCAGACTATACTTTTCATATTTACGACATTATAATATCACGGAGCGCCGCTTTTGTCAAGTGCTTTCGCTCCACCGCCCCTTTCCCGCCACGTATGTACCCCTCCGCAGCACTTTTTGCCCTGAATAAAAAATTTTTTGATTTTGCTCTTGCATATCCCGGAGTTTTGTGATATAATAATCCCGTTGTCCGACAGGAACTGCAGAATCCGCCCGTTTCCCGGAAAAGCGGAACAGCAATATCCGGAGAGG
>FR891155.1:0-1074 GCA_000433515.1 Candidatus Colimorpha enterica
CGAGGCTATGAATCCGGCAAGTGCCTCCGCATCGGCGTCCCTGTCCCCGGCATATTCCCGTATCACCAGCTTCACCGGGTATTTTTCAAGATAAACAAGCCCCGGCTCGTTCTCGATCGGAGCCGTCGATATGACCGGCTTACCTGAGGACATATATTCAAAGATCTTGCACGGCGTCATCGCGGGATTGCTGTTCCCGAAATTCACAAGAAGATCAGCTTCCCGTATCATTTCAAGCGCCGTATCGTGGCTGACCGGACGGTGAAGGATTATCCTTTTGTCCGCGCGCACCGCTTTTTCAAGGAATTCCCCGTCGGTGCAGGTGCCGACGATGTGCAGACGTATATTCTCCCCCGCGACCTGCCTGAAAACCGACAGAAAATATTCCGGATTGCGTATTCCGAGCGGGATGGAACCGGTGTAAAGCAGATTTATGACCCCGTCCGGCAGGATCCCGCTTTTCCCGCTCCCCGGCTTCTCCGGTCTGAACAGCGGGAGATCAAGAAACACGATCCTCCCGTAATAGTCCCTTCCGGCGGAATATCTGCGGTAATGCTCTTCCGCCGATTTCATCATGACAATGCGGTCGGCGTGCGGAAGGAGCCTGTCCTCCCACTCAAGCCCGCGCTTCACCGTCCATTCGGGCGAAAAGCACCTCGGACCGTACCCGCCGGACAGGGAATCGAGAAAATACGGCATGACCCGAATCCCCGGCAGCTTTTTCTTTATCTTCACCGCCGCAATGACGGTGTCTATCTGCGTGTAAACCGGAATCACCGTGTCGATGTTTTCGTCTATGCAGAGCCGGTATGCCGTCCGGAATATCCTCCGGCAGTACCCGCGCGATACAAGCGGCCACGTCGGAATGCCGAAAAACAGCGCCGCCCTGTTCGACAGTGCCGAAAGAAGCGAAAGCAGCTTTTTCGCCGCCCCCGCCGCCCTCTCAGCCCGCGCGGCAAGCCGGTAATAAAGCCGCGGTCTGTACGTCACGACCGGGATACCGTCCGAAAACGACACCCCGCCGATCTCGCGGTTTGTCGCGGCAAACACACCGTAACCGCGTTTTTTAAGTTC
>FR891155.1:1103-3509 GCA_000433515.1 Candidatus Colimorpha enterica
CCGCCGCCGCGGCACATATCCCGTTAGCCGAGCGGCTTTCGGTCACGATGAAAAGGCAGTTTTTCATAGTCGGTCTTCCCCAGCCCGTAGAACACAAGGACGTAAATGAACGGGTTCCCCATAAAATTTTCGGTAACGATCAGCATACAGCAGAATATCACCGTCGCAATACCGGCGATCACTCCGCGCTTTCTTTCAAAGAAAAGCCGGATGAATCCGTAAATACAGGCTCCGCCGAAGAAAATCCCGTACGCGGCAAGCCAGTTCGCCATTGTCGCCGTTGCCATTCCGCGGCAGTACTCGTCCTGTACCTGAACGAACCTCTCCACCCCGATTCCGAGCCCGAACGAGCCTATGAACTCCCTCAGCATATAGTAAACCGCGTCGATGCGCACCGTCAGAGAATGCGACAGCTCGCCGGTCTCGGCATTCGGGAACAGCTTGCTGAACACCCCGTGATAGAACGATTCCGGCAGGAAGGCAAGCGCGGCTATCCCGATCATCAGGACGGCGAAAAGCACCTTCCGCCTGAGCTTCGCTTCGGGTTCGCTTTTCTCAACAGGCTTTTCGGTGAAATATATCAGCCACACAAGCGCCGCCGTAAAAATTCCGAGCGTCGATTTCGTGGTAATTATCGCAAGCGTCAGCACCGCGACCTTAATAAGCCCGTTCCTGTCGGTTTTCCCGTCCCGCAGCAGCTCAAATGCAAGCGCAACGGTCAGAAACACCGCAAACGCGCCGGGCTCCCAGAACATACCGTAATTCCGCGTGTTGAAGGTGTTGCGGCAGATAATACTGAACCCGATGTCGTAATACGTGCAGTTGCTGCGCTCAAGAACGACGGGAAGGATCCCGCAGTTGTGCGGGATGAAAAGGCTGACCGCAAACGTCACCGTCGAATATACCGACAGAAAAAGCATTATGTCCACATACCTGCGTACAAATATCTCTCTGCCGAAATGGAGTGCAAACAGCATTCCGGTCATGAAAAAGACGAACATTATGACCGTCTGCCTGTACCCGTCGGAAACATGAATAAGTCCGACAGCCAATATCCACGCGGCAAGCGCGGAGCCGGAATACAAAAGCTTCCGGTCTATCCTTTTCTTTGTGTTGACAAGCGCGACCGCCAGCGCAAGAAACGCGCTTATCAGCAGCCGCGCCGTCCCGGGGAGGAAATTCACCGCAAAAAACGACGATTCCACCCAGAGAAGCACAAAAACAAAAATATACTCAAGCGCCGCGATAAGATCATCCCTGCGCAAAAAATTCCGAACAGCACCTTTTGCCGTCATTGTATTCCTCCGTAACGCGCATCACTTCCCTGTCGCACGCCGGGCAAAAAGAACTGATATCGATACCGTGATAATAGTCATAAACCCTGTCGGTGAAATCCGGGTCGGCGGGACGGCATTCAAGCCCGACGCCCGCCTCCGTGCATCTTTCACCCATGAAGGACCCCTTCATGCAGATCTGCGGGATCCCGAAAATGATCCCGTCGTAGTATTTGTTGCCCATTGCCGACATCGTGTTCTTATCCATGTAGACGTTGTGGATGATATCGGTGTTCCGCGCGAAGCCGTAGCGCTCCTCCGGACGGTATTCTCCGTGAAAAAACACGTTTTCCGCTCCGATGCGCGCCGCGTATGCCTTAAGCTCCTCCGCGATCTCCTGCTCCCTGCCGTAGTAGTGGAGCTCGAACCGCGGATCGGCTGAAAATTTCTTTATGATCTCTATATTGACATCCCTGTGCCGTATGAAGCCCCAGAATGCCACGCGTATTTTATCCGACTCCGTCCCGTGAAGGATCCGTTCGTTCCTGTGCCGCAGAGAGTCCTCAAGCAGATTGTGCGAGGTGAATATCTTCCCCGCGCAGTCGGACGGCAGATACTTTCTGAATCCGTCGCTGCTGACGAACGTGCAGTGAGAGCGCCGCACAAGCCGGCGGATCATGCGTCCGTACGGCGGAAAGCCCTCATAGGTATAGTCCCGGTAGTCGAAAATGTACCTGCCGGAATACTCACGCATCAGCCTGCCGTAAAGAAGTATTCCGGGGAGAGAGTGAAGTATGACCACCCTGTCCGGCTTCACCTCATCAAGCACCGAAAGCGCGTATTTCCGGTACTCCCGGAAGCTCTTCAGCTTGGACAGCTTCGGTGCGTCGTCCGGCTGACTTTTCCGGAATTCGTGAAGCGTTACCCCGGCAAGCGCCGAAAGGTCCTCGTCCGCAAGGTCGCGGTTCCAGTATATCACATGAACCTCGCTGCTCTCCCGGTCAGCCGCGGAAAGGTAAAAATTCATGTACGGCATATACTTTATCTTGGAAAACCCGGCAAAGAGTATCTTCATGTGTCTTTCCCCTCAAGCACGGAGATAAGCCTGTCCATAAACCCGCCGCGCGGGAAG
>FR891156.1:0-840 GCA_000433515.1 Candidatus Colimorpha enterica
AGGGAAAACCGTGCTCAGACCGTCCTATGAAGTATGTGACGGAGATGCTGTTGCCTGCGACACGTCTGCGCAGTGCAGATATGTCAGCCGCGGCGGGCTCAAGCTGGAGAGAGCGCTTGACTGTTTCGGAATATCTCCGGAGGGACTTGTCTGCGCGGATATCGGCGCATCTACCGGAGGGTTCACCGACTGTCTTCTTCAGCACGGGGCGGCAAGGGTTTATGCGATAGACTCCGGGACGGCTCAGCTTGACATCTCTCTTGCCTCCGATCCGCGCGTTGTTTCATATGAAAACATGAACGCAAGATATATCACATCCGCAGATATCGGAGGGAAATGCCGGCTTGCCGTGATGGATGTGTCGTTCATTTCCCAGACAAAGCTGTTTCCGGCGGTCACGGAGATCCTTGAGCCTGACGGAGTGCTTATTTCGCTTATCAAGCCTCAGTTTGAGGTCGGGCGCTCCGGGATCGGCAAGGGCGGCATCGTTAAGGACGCAAAAAAGCGGCTTGCGGCGGTCGATAACGTCTGCCGCAGCGCCGCGGAACACGGACTTGTCTGCCGCGGAACGGTTCTTTCGCCGATTATGGGTGGAGACGGCAATACCGAATACCTCGCCTGTTTTGTTTTCACATCCGGGAGGAGCGAAGATAATGAAAATTGAGATAATACCGAATCCGGTAAAGGACAGAGGGCATATCTGCACCGAACGTCTGCTGTCGCTTCTTTCCGACTGCGGCTGTGAGGGATATATGCCGCAGACAGCGGAAATCAGGAGCCCGGCGATGATATCCGGGGAGTACTGCACAGGCGTTCCGGATATGATAATCGTCCTCGGCG
>FR891156.1:891-5543 GCA_000433515.1 Candidatus Colimorpha enterica
CCGCCGCTCTCCGAGTGCCTATACTCGGGATAAACCTGGGAAGGGTCGGCTATCTTGCCGAGATCGAACCGGCGGAGATCGAGCTTTTGAGGTCGGTTTTTGAAAACGGCTATACCGTTGAGCGGAGACTGATGCTTGATGTCCGCCATATCCGCGGCGACAGGACTGTCGTTTCCGGGATCGCGCTCAACGATGCCGTCGTTTCCCACGGAAATCAGCCTAAATTTATGGAATCGGAGATATTCTGCAACGGAAGCTCGATAGGTAAATGCCGCTCGGACGGATATATCTTTTCCACACCGACAGGATCCACCGCATATTCGCTTTCGGCGGGAGGACCGGTGCTTGACCCGTCGCTCCGCGGGATGTGTCTGATACCCATCTGCCCGTATTCGCTTACCTCGCGGCCGATAGTGGTGCCGGATACTACTGTTGCCGAGCTGCGTTATATTTCCGGCGGCGGGGCATACCTCACAGTTGACGGAAGCGGGACTGACGAGCTTCTGCCCGGTGACACCGTCAGGATAACCGCCTCTGCCCTTACAGCCGACTTTGTCAGAGTAAAAAGAGAGCACAACAGAAATTTTTACAGGATATTCCGCGATAAAATGTCGGATTCCTGACCGATAGATTGAGGAGGAGACAATGAAATACAAGAGACAGAAAAAAATACTTGAGCTTATCGCGGAATATGATATCGAGACACAGGATGACCTTATCGAAAGACTCCGGGAATCGGGCTACGATGTCACCCAGGCGACCGTTTCCCGCGACATAAGAGAGCTGAAGCTGGTCAAGACCGCGATGCCCGACCGCCGTTACCGGTACGAGGTGGCACAGTACGAGGGCATTGAAATTTCGACAAAATACCGCAATATCATAAAAGAGACCGTTATAAAGGTCGATTACGTCGGAAACACGGTCGTTCTCCGCACATATACCGGAATGGCACAGGCTGCCGCAGCCGCGGTTGACGGGATGGGCTGGGACGAGATCGTCGGCACCCTTGCCGGAGACGATACGATATTCATACTCATGCGTGACACCGCCGCCGCGATAGGTTTTGCCGAAAAAGTCGGCCAGATAGCGGTAGCGACGAAATAATTATCCGGAAAATTCCGGAACAGACAGGGGAATTTTCATGCTTTCATCTCTGCATATCGAAAATGTCGCCGTCATAAAGAATGCCGATATTGATTTCGGGGCGGGCTTCAATGTCCTTACCGGAGAGACCGGCGCGGGAAAATCGATCCTCATCGATTCGATAAATCTCATTCTGGGTGCAAAGCCGTCAAGAGACCTTATAAGGAGCGGCGAAAACGAGGCTTCGGTATCGGCGCTGTTCAGCGATATTGCCGTTCCGCTCTCAAAGGCGGGAGACAGCGAGATATCGCCCGACGAGGACGGATGCCTGTATATCACCCGCAGTATCGATGCCGCGGGAAAAGCAAAAACGCGTATCGGCGGCAAGACAGTCCCGGTGTCGATGCAGAAGGACATCGCGTCATGTCTTATCAGCATTCACGGGCAGAACGACAACAGAATACTCATGTCCCCTGCGGCTCATCTCGGGTATCTTGACAGCTACGCCGGAAACGGCGTGTTACTCAGTGAATATTACGGATACTACGAGCTTATGAACGACTGCCGCAGGCGGATGAATGAGCTTGCCCGCGACGAGCGGGAAAAGGCGCGTACGGTCGAGCTTCTGAAATACCAGATAGCCGACATAGATGCCGCAAAACTGAAAGCCGGTGAGGAGGAAGAGCTCACCGCAAGCCGCGACAGAGTGAAAAACTCCGAGCGGATAATGAAACAGACACGGCTGATAACAAAGGCGCTCTACCGCAGTGAAAGGTCGCTTCCGGCTTACGAGCTTGTGAAGAAGGCGATATCTGCCATGGAGAGCATTGCCGATTATATCCCGCAGTCTGAGGAATACATAAAGAAGCTGAACGACGTGGCTTATACCCTTGAGGATATAGGACTAACCGTTGAGGATATGTCGGAGACGGAATACGATGACCCCGACAGCGAGCTTGACAGGATAGAATCGCGGCTTGACCTTATATCAAAGCTGGAGCGCAAATACGGCACCGATATTGCCGAGATCCTTGCCTTCCGTGACAGAGCGGCGGCGGAGCTTTCGGATATCGAACTTTCCGATGTGAAGATATCGGAGCTTCAGGTGAAGCTGGCTGAATACGAAAGAAAGGCGCTTGAGCTGGCTTCCCGTCTTACCGAATCCCGGAAAAAGGCGGCGGAAACGCTTGAAAAATCTGTCGTTTCCGAGCTTGCATATCTTGAAATGCCGAAGGTGCGGTTCAGGGTGGATATAAGAAGGTCCCGCGATGCCGACGGAAAGACGAAATTCACGCGGAGCGGGACCGATGACGTTGAGTTTCTTCTCTCGGCTAACCCCGGAGAGCCGCTCAAGCCGCTTGCAAAGATCGCATCCGGCGGCGAGCTTTCGAGGATAATGCTTGCGCTGAAGAGCGTAAACGCCGCGGATGCCGTGGGAGAGACGCTTATCTTTGACGAGATTGACACAGGTGTGTCGGGAAAAACGTCGCAGAAGATAGGTATGCGGCTCCGTGCGCTTGCCGCGTCGAATCAGGTGATATGTGTGACTCACTCGGCACAGATCGCCGCGGAAGCACATCATCAGTTCCTTATCAGAAAAAGTGAACACGGCGGCAGGGTCGAGACAACCGTCACCGAGCTTGACAGAACCGGGCGCATTAGCGAGATCGCGCGGATAATGGGCGGCGTGAACATAACGGACAAGCTGCTTGACTCCGCGGCGGAAATGCTTGACTCAGCCGCGTCTCTGCCCGGTAAACAGTAAGCGGCAGAAAAAACAAAACAGGAAATACACATCGAGGATATTGAAATGGGAATTTACGAAGAACTTGTGGCAAGAGGGCTTATTGCTCAGGTCACAAACGAGGAAGAGATCAGAACAATGATAAACGCAGGAAAGGCTACCTTCTACATCGGCTTTGACTGCACGGCAGACAGCCTGACGGCAGGTCATTTCATGGCTCTTACGCTTATGAAACGGCTCCAGATGGCTGGCAACCGCCCGATAGCGCTTATCGGAGGCGGTACGACCATGATCGGTGATCCGTCCGGAAGAACCGACATGAGAAAGATGCTTACAAAGGACGACATCAACCACAACGCCGAGTGCTTCAGACGCCAGATGGAGAGATTCATCGAGTTCGGAGAAGGCAAGGCGCAGATGGTCAACAACGGCGACTGGCTCCTCAACCTCAATTACATCGAGCTTCTTCGCGACGTCGGAGCCTGCTTCTCGGTCAACAATATGTTAAGAGCCAAGTGCTATGAGCAGAGAATGGAAAAGGGTCTGTCCTTCCTTGAATTCAACTACATGATCATGCAGTCCTATGATTTCTACTACCTCTTCAGGGAATACGGCTGCAATATGCAGTTCGGCGGAGACGACCAGTGGTCGAATATGCTCGGCGGAACCGAGCTTATCAGAAGAAAGCTCGGCAAGGACGCTCATGCTATGACGATAACGCTCCTTACCGACTCACAGGGCAAGAAAATGGGCAAGACCGCAGGAAATGCCGTGTGGCTTGACCCGAAAAAGACAAGTCCGTATGACTTCTTCCAGTACTGGCGCAATGTCGATGACAGCGACGTCATGAAATGCATCCGTATGCTGACCTTCCTGCCGCTTGAGCAGATCGATGAGATGGACAGGTGGGAGGGCGCAGACCTCAACCGGGCAAAGGAGATCCTTGCTTACGAGCTGACAAAGATGGTTCACGGCACCGAAGAGGCTGACCGTGCGCTTGAGACTTCAAAGAAGGTCTTTGCACAGGGCGGCGTCTCCGATGATATGCCGACAACGACCCTCTCGGCAGACGATTTCACTGACGGAAGGATCACCGTCATAGATATGCTTGTAAAGAGCCGACTCGCTCCCTCAAAGGGAGAGGCGAGACGTCTTATCCAGCAGGGCGGGATAATGGTAGGTGACGCGAAGGTCGATGCCATCACCGCCGCGCTTGAAACGGCGGAATTCGCAGACGGTGTGATACTGAAAAAAGGCAAAAAGGTATACCACAGGTTCGTTTCTGCCGACTGAATTCAGGCTCCCTGCCATCATATGCGGCGAAAAACCGCATATGATGGTATAGAAATAATAAACAATAAAGGACAGCTTCATCATGACAGACACCTGCAAAGCCGCAGAGATTTTTTTGAAAGAAAAGAAGATACAATTCGAGACTGGCAGAAGGCTTTCTCAGGACTCCACATTCCGGATCGGCGGGGAGGCTGCTGTTGCCGCGTTTCCGGATGACACAGATCAGCTCTGCAGCGCGATCGGGTTTTTCAGGGCGAACGGAGTATATTTTACCGTTATCGGCAAAGGCTCAAACGTGCTGTTTGCCGACGAGGGCTTTGACGGCGTCGTCATTTTTACATCAAAGCTGAACCGTATATCGGCTGACGGGAATATTCTTACTGCAGAGTGCGGTGTTCCGGTAACATACCTGTCGTCGGCTGCACAGAAAAAGTCTCTTAGCGGGCTGGAATTCGCTTACGGGATCCCCGGAACGGTCGGCGGCGCGGTCTTCATGAATGCCGGCGCATACGGCGGGGAGATGAAGGATGTT
>FR891156.1:5579-7786 GCA_000433515.1 Candidatus Colimorpha enterica
ATCAAATGTAGGCTTTTTTGACCCGGAAACCGGCGTTACCGGTACGATATCCGCTGATGAATGCCGGTTCGGTTACCGCGAGAGCAGCTTCCAGCACTCCGAAAAGGTCATTCTTTCCGCTTCTTTTTCCCTTCATCCGAGAGACAGCGGGCTTATCAAAGCCGATATGGACGACTATATGTCAAGGCGTCGGGAAAAACAGCCGCTTGAATTTCCGAGCGCCGGAAGCACCTTCAGACGGTATCCGGGTTATTTCACGGCAAAGCTGATAGACGATGCGGGACTTAAGGGCTTTTCGGTAGGCGGCGCACAGGTTTCGGAGAAGCACGCGGGATTTGTGATTAACCGCGGAAATGCAACGGCTGCGGATGTTCTTGCACTTGTTGACGAGATCAAAAAACGCATTTTTGAGATTAACGGGATCAATATTGAATGTGAAATACGGTATATTCCGTATTCGGTAAACTGACATGGAATTTTTGGTTATCACCGGTATGTCCGGCGCGGGAAAAACTCAGGCATCAAATATTCTTGAGGATATGGGGTATTACTGTATCGACAATATGCCCTCGGCAATGATACCGTATTTCGCCGAGCTGTATTCCAAAATGCCCGGGAAAACCGCAGATGTTGCATTTGTTATCGACGTCCGCGGCGAGAGCGACTTTCTGCCTCTTCTTGCCGAGCTTGACATTCTCAAAGACAGCGGTTACAACTGCCGTACCGTCTTTATCGACTGCGAGGACAGAGTGCTTATCAACAGATATAAGGAGACCCGCCGTGTGCATCCTCTTGTAACTCTCAAAAACATCTCGGTCAACGAGGCGCTTGCGCTCGAAAGAAAAATGCTCCGTCCCGTGAGAGAGAGAGCGGATTACATTATCGACACCTCAGCTCTTACGCCGTCTCAGCTCAGGGACAAGCTGATCGCGATACAGAACAGCTCCCGCACCGGAAGCCTTGTCATAACCTGTATGTCGTTCGGGTACAAGTACGGGATCGCGACCGAGGCGGATCTTGTTTTCGACGTCAGGTGCTTTCCGAATCCGTTCTATGTTCCGGAGCTTAAAAATCTGACCGGGCTTGACGAGGCGGTGAGAAACTATGTCTTTTCGTCCAAGCAGACGATTGAATTCATGAACCGGCTGTACGACATGATAGATTTTCTTGTCCCGCTCTATGCCGAGGAGGGAAAGACCCAGCTGACCATTGCGATCGGCTGTACCGGCGGAAAGCACCGCTCTGTCGCGATTTCCGAGGCTTTGAAATCGCATCTTTTTGCGGAGGGGCTTAACGTCATATCCGTCCACCGCGATATTATCAAGAAATTCATCGGAGACAAGTGAAGCACCCCGCGAGACCGGAGTGCGTGTGGGAGGGATTATCTTGACCGATTCCTTTTCTCAGGACACGAAAAACGAAATATCTGCCTCGAAGAGCAAAATGAAGTGCTGCCGCGGAGCGGAGCTTTACGGAATGATGTTCGGCGCGGCTTTTTTCGGTTGTGACAGGATAGCGGTCGATACCGGAAATCCGGCGGTTTATCTGCGGTATATCAAGCTGCTGCGCGAATTTTTCAGGGCGAAAAACCTGTCCGATGCCATGCTTTCCGATATTCAGGACGGGGATACCGTGACCTCGGTGCTTGATGCCGTCGGGATCGACAGAGCTTCCGTTCCGACGCATATCGACCGGGGGATGATAAAGTGTCAGTTCTGCGGCTGGTCGTTTGTGAAGGGGGTCTTTCTCTCATGCGGAACGATAACCTCGCCGGAGAATTCGTATCATCTTGAATTCCTGATGCGCGACGAAGATTCAGCCGCACAGTTTGCCGCATTTCTTGAGGAGCTCGGCACATCCCCCCGCATAACCGAGCGCGGTGACCGGGCAAGGGGCATATATTTCAAGGACAGTGAGAGCATTGTCGATATCCTCGGCTACATCGGCGCCAACCGGGCGGCTTTCGATATTCTGAACGTCAAGATATACAAGGACATAAGAAACAACGCCAACCGCGTTTCAAACTGCGAGCTTGCGAATATCGGAAAAACAGTCGCCGCGTCAAACGGTCAGATGAGGGCAATCGAAGCAATAATATCCTCGGGACGTGCGGACGAGCTTCCGGGGTCACTGAGGGAAACCCTTGATCTGCGCATGGCCTTTCCTGACGCAACCCTCTCGGAGCTTGCCGGAAAGCACGACCCTCC
>FR891156.1:7812-14840 GCA_000433515.1 Candidatus Colimorpha enterica
ATAACAAAATCCGGAGTCAACCACAGGCTGAAAAAGCTGACGGAGTTTGCGAAAATGTGCGGGGAGTAGAGCCTCCCGGAAGGATGCTGCATATGACTTACTTTATTATTGCAATAATAATTGCGGTGTTTATTGCGATTGCCGTCTCGGCTTGCAGAAATGACAACGGTTCATTCAGAACCCCATATCCCCATCCGAGCTACGATGAGCGCGAAATCTATCGGGCGGGTGAAGAAGGCGAATATCTTGCCGCCTCTGCAATCAAGAGCATCCTTTTTAAGGACGATTGGCATACCTGCAACTTTGAATTTTCTGTTGACGGCAGAGAAGCCGAATGTGATATTCTGGTTGTGAATACAAACGGTATTTTCATTTTTGAGGTCAAGAATTTTTCAGGCTCACTGTTCGGTTACGAAACGGATGATATCTGGGAAAAAGTCAAGGAATCGGATAGCGGAAATCTGTATTCAAAAGAGATAAAAAATCCGATTAAACAGGTCAGACGTCAGATATGGCTTTTAAAAGAACTGCTTGGGTCATACGGAATATATGATTTCTGGATCGATGGTTACGTTCTCCTTGTCAACGCTAACCCCCATGATGAGAGTGAGTACATACTTACAGATCTGAGTGAAGTTGAAAGGATCATTCATACGCCCGGAAAGCACCCGTTGAACAAATCGAAAAAAGATGCTGTAATATCCGCGATAAATGCTGTCATTTCGGAAAATCAGGCGGCATAACCGGACAGGAAAGCGGATTTTACGGTATACTCAGAGGAGACACAATGAACGATTTCGTACATCTTCATCTTCACAGCGAATACAGTCTGCTTGACGGTGCGTGCAGAATTGCGGAGATTCCGAAGGCTGCGTCGGCGCTCGGACAGAAGGCTGTCGCGATAACCGATCACGGCGTTATGTACGGCGCGGTGGCTTTCTACGACGCCTGCAGGGAAAACGGAATAAAGCCGATCATAGGGTGTGAGGTCTACGTCGCGCGGCGGTCAAGATTTGAGAAATCGGGAAATGACGCGGGAGCCGACCACCTTATACTGCTTGTGAAAAATGAGACAGGGTACAGAAATCTGATCTTTATGGTCTCAAAGGCTTTTACCGAGGGCTTCTACCGAAAGCCGAGAATTGATTATGAGCTTCTTTCGGAGCATTCCGAGGGGCTTATCGCGCTTTCCGCCTGTCTTGCCGGATATATTCCGAGGCATATTCTTAACGGTGATCTTGAAGCGGCGGAGGAGTATGCGGTAAAGCTCGACCGGTTGTTCGGGCGGGGGAATTTCTATCTTGAGCTTCAGGAACACGGAATCGACGGGCAGAGAATGGTCAACGAATGCCTTGCCGGGATATCCGAGAGAACAGGAATTCCTCTTGTCGCTACGAACGATATACACTATCTCAGAAAAGAAGACGCAAAGACTCAGGCGGTCATGATGTGCATACAGACAAACACCATGATCTCCGACGGACGCCCGACGGCATTTGCGACCGATGAATTTTATCTCAAATCAGCCGACGAAATGGAAGGACTGTTCGGCAGATACGAAAATGCCTGCGAAAACACCGTGAAGATTGCCGGAATGTGCGATTTTGATTTCACGTTCGGAAAGACGCAGCTCCCGCGTTTTGATCCGCCGGACGGAATGAGCGCAAAGGATTACCTGAAAAAGCTCGCATACGAGGGGCTTGAGCGCCGGGAAAAGAACGGCGATATCGTTTACGACGGGAAATTCAGCCGGGAAGATTACAGATACCGCATTGAATACGAGCTTCTTGTAGTATCTACGATGGGGTATGCAGGGTACTATCTGATTGTTGCGGACTTTGTCGGATATGCAAAGAGCCACGGGATCGAAACCGGTCCTGGAAGAGGCTCCGGGGCGGGAAGCCTTCTTGCGTATCTTACCGGAATCACCGAGGTCGATCCTGTCAGGTTTGAACTTCTTTTTGAATCATTCCTGAATCCTCAGAGGATAAGTATGCCGGATTTTGATATCGATTTCTGCTACCGCCGACGCGGAGAAGTAATCGATTATGTTGCGGAAAGATACGGCAGTGATCATGTTGCGCAGATTGTTACCTTCGGTACGATGGCTTCAAGGGCGGTTTTGCGCGATGTCGGCAGGGTAATGGGAATGTCGTACTCCGATGTCGATGCAGCGGTGCGTGCGCTTCCGGAGGGAAAATACGGGGTTACGCTGAAAGAGGCGCTTGATGACAGCGGCTTCCGCGCACTGTATGATTCGGATAACCGTTACCGCGACCTTATCGATACCGCGATATCGCTTGAGGGAATGCCGAGAAACGCGTCCACGCATGCGGCGGGGGTGGTAATTACCGACCGCCCGGTTGCCGATTATGTGCCTCTGTCGGTGAACGGAGATACCGTTGTCACGCAGTTTGATATGGACACGGTGGCAAAACTCGGGCTTCTGAAATTCGATTTTCTTGCACTGCGGTACCTTACCATCATTTCCGATACCGTCAGCGAAATCAGAAAAAGCGAGCCGGAATTTGATATTGCCCATATCCCGCTTGACGATGCGGAAACGTACGCGCTTATTGCATCCGGCAGGACTGACGGACTCTTTCAGCTTGAATCAGAGGGTATGAAGCAGCTTCTTGTTTCAATGAAGCCGGAAAACATCGGCGACATAATGACGGCAATTGCGCTTTACCGACCCGGTCCTATGGATGCGATACCGAAATTTCTTGCAAACCGCGCCGACAGAAACGGAATAAAATACTGCTTTGACTGCCTTGCACCGATACTTGACGAGACCTGCGGGTGCATTGTCTATCAGGAGCAGGTCATGCAGATATTCCGCGAGGTTGCGGGATATACCTACGGAAGGGCGGACGTTGTCAGGCGAGCCATAGCCAAAAAGAAGCCGGGGGTAATCGAAAAGGAGCGCGCCAGCTTCCTTGACGGTGCCGGGTCGAAAGGGTATGACAGGGATGATGCGGACAGACTCTACAACGAGATGACCGATTTTGCAAACTATGCCTTCAAGAAAAGCCATGCGGCCGCATATGCGGTCATCTCATTCCGGACGGCATATCTGAAGGCTCATTTTGCCCCGATGTATTATGCGGCACTTATTACTTCCGTCTTCGGGAACGCTCCGAAAATGTCGGAATATATCGCGGAATGCGGAAAGCTGGGCATCAGGACTCTTCCGCCGGATATAAACGAAAGCGGGAACGGGTTCACGGTGTCATCCGGTGCGATACGCTACGGTCTTTCGGCTATAAAGAACGTCGGTGACCAGTTTATTGCAAGAGTTGTCGCCGAGAGGGGGAAGAGGCGGTTTTCGTCATTTATCGATTTTGTTTCGCGCATGAGCGGCACCGATCTCAACCGCAGACAGCTTGAATCGCTTATCAAAGCCGGAACATTTGATTCGCTCGGTGAATACAGAAGCCGGCTGCTTTCGTCGCTCAACGAGATACTTGACCGTTTTGCCTCGGAAAAGCGCGGGAATATGACCGGGCAGGTCGGAATGTTCGGCACGGAGGATATCACCTTCACCTATCCCGATATTCCGGAGCTCCCCGTCATGCAGAAGCTGATGTTTGAAAAAGAAAGCGCCGGGATATACTTCTCGGGACACATCCTCGACGGATACAGAGAGCATCTGTCTTCGCTTAAAACCGACAGAATACGCGATATTGTCTCATCGTTCTCCGGTGAGCCGACAGGGAAGAGGTATTCGGAAAACCAGAACGTCGCGGTTGCCGGGATAATTACAAAAACCGCGAAAAAGACCACAAAGAACGGCGACACAATGGCGTTTGCGCTGTTCGAGGACAGAGATGCCGAGATCGAGCTGATTTTCTTCCCGAACGTGTATTCCGCTTGCTCGAAATTTGTGGCACAGGAGGCGGTGCTTGCCGTGAGCGCGACGGTTTCGATGCGTGACGGTGAACCGAAGCTGATCGTGCGCGGAATATCGCCGCTGAACCCTGACGGAACCGGCGGATCCGTGTCTGTAAAGCCGCTTCGGAGGGATGAACAGCCGCCGGCGGCAGAAGTTCGCTCCGAAATGCCCCGCAATTCCGCAGGCGGGGCAGGACTTGTCGTTCCGCAGAGACCGGCGCCGACGACATATGAGAAAAAGCCTGCCGCAACTGTTGTCACGCCAGACGTTTCCGGAAAGAATCCCGCCGACAGGAGGATGTATATAAAGGTTCCGGACATGAAAGGGGACAGCTTCCGGCGCGCACTTGCGATCGTTGAGATATTCTGCGGAATGACGCCTGTCATTTTCTTTGATTCCTCAACCGGGAAATACATGAAGAGCGGTCTTTGCATCGGGGCAACTCCGTTTGTGACAGTGGAGCTTGAGGAAATTCTCGGAGACGGAAGCGTTGTTCTGAGGTGATAACCCACATATTTCAAATTCATTCATAATGAGTTCAAATATCGGAGTTACAATATTATCATCTTTTTCTGAAAGGAGATACCGTTTTTCATGGGCAGAAAATCGGGTAATATAAACTGGAGCGACGAACTTGCCGTTTCCGTCAGATTGGTCGGAAAAGCAATTCTGCGGTTCTTCGGGTGGGTGCTCAGCATTGTAATGACGCTGTGCCTTATCGGAGTAATCACCGGCGTGATTGTCGGCGGCGCGTTCCTGCTTTATGCAAAGGATAACATCGACACAAGCGTTGACGATTTTGCCGACCTTATAAAGGACAAGGATCTTACGACGCGTGTCGGGTATCTTGATGCCGACGGAAAATATGTCGATCTTCCGTCGGAAAGCCTCAGTGCCGGAGAAAAGCGCAGCTGGGTCAAGTATTCCGACTTCAACGAATATATAGCCGATGCCTTCGTTGTCATAGAAGACAAGCGTTTTGAACAGCACAAGGGTGTTGACTGGCTCAGTACCATAAAGGTTACGATTCAGTACTTTACCGGTCAGGGGATGCGCGGCGCGTCAACGATAACCCAGCAGGTTATAAAGAATGTCACCGAAAACGATGACGTGACCATTCAGCGCAAGGCGCAGGAGATCCTGAAGGCACTTAATCTTGAAAAAAAGTACGACAAAACAGAGATACTTGAGATGTACCTGAACAGTATATACCTGTCTCAGGGCTGTTACGGGGTCGGAGCTGCCGCATATACCTATTTTGGCAAGGAAGTCAAGGATCTTACCCTTATCGAATCGGCGGCGCTTGCCTGCATAACGCAGTATCCGTATTACTATGACCCGATAATCAATCCTCAGCACAATGCGGAAAAACGCAATCTTGTCCTGAAGTATATGTACGATCAGGGAAAGATAACACAGGAGGAGTTCCTTTCGGCATACGAAAAGGAGTTGGTTTTGAAGGTTTCCGAAGATGACGACGAGGACACCTCGGCTTCGGTTCATTCGTGGTATACCGATGCCGCTCAGCAGGAAGCTGTCAGACTGCTGCGCGACAAATTCGGATATTCTGCACGGATAGCAGAAAAGGCTCTTCTGACCGGCGGATATACAATCGTCACTGCTCTTGACCCGGATATTCAGGCGATCGTTGAGGACTATTACGAGAATGCCGAGTGGGAAAAGCACGACAATTCTCCGATCCAGCCCAACTCTTCGTGCGTAATAATCGATCACTCGAACGGAAATGTTGTTGCGCTTGTCGGAAGCCGCGGTAGGAAGACCATAAATCTCGGGCTTAACTATGCAACGCAGACAAGGCGCCCGTCCGGTTCATCCATCAAGCCGATTTCGGTATACGGTCCCGGCATCGAGGCAAACGCGGTGACGTGGGGAACGGTGCTTGATGATGTCCCGATCAATTTCGGAACCGAGACAATTGACCCGGATACCGGTGAAAAGGTTTACAGCAACAAGCACGGATATCCTAAAAATGCCCCTGACCGTTATCTCGGACTCACAACGGTTCATGAGGGCGTCAGAAACTCGATCAACACCATCTCATGGCGCTCGCTTGAGAGACTGGGACTTGACAATTCGTTCGATTTCCTTACGAATAAGCTCCATCTGACAACGCTTATCGAAAGTCAGACAATGTCGAACGGTCTGACGTTTACCGACAAAGCATACGCTCCGCTTGCAATGGGTGAGTTTACGTGGGGTGTTGTTGTAAAAGAAATGGTTGCCGCATATCAGATCTTCGCGAACGAGGGTATATTCAACGATGAAAGAATCGTTCTGAAGATACTTGACAACGATGGAAACGTTATTGTTGACAACGAAAAGAAGAGTGAGGTCGTTATCAGCGCTCAGACAGCCACAATTACGACAAAGCTGCTTCAGGACGTTGTCGCGACCGGTACCGCTTATAAGATCACTCTTAAAAAGAACGTTGACTGTGCCGGAAAGACCGGTACTTCCGAGTCAAACAACGACAAGTGGTTCATAGGCTACACACCGTATTATGTATGCGGCGTCTGGTTCGGTTATTCGATGCCGCGTTCCCTCAACAAGTTCAATTCGGTAAGCTCGGCGCCTGTCCTTGCGTGGGATGCCATCATGACAAAGGTCATGCAGAAGTATGTAGATGCGGCGAAAAACGGCGGAGAACCGCTGAAAAAATTTGTTGATGCTCCCGGTCTCGTTCAGGTGGAATACTGCATTGACTCCGGAAAGCTTCCGACCGATGCCTGCCGCAACGATCTGCGCAAGATCACCGAGCCGACAAAGGGCAACCGCATTGAAAAAGGCTGGTTCAAAGCCGGTACTGAGCCTACCGAATACTGTGACTGTCACGTCATGGTTGAATATGACAAGGTAAAAAAGGCTGTCGCCATGAACGGATGCCCGTCGGAGAATACCATCAAGGTGGGGATGCTCAATCATCTGCGCGTTCTGCCGTTCAATATTCAGATAGCCGACGCCCAGTACACATGGCAGCAGGTTCCGGACGACTACTCGTATGAGGGACTTACCTCGTCCCAGCCGTTCTATATAAAGCTGCTTCCTGCCGGGTTCTATACCGGTTACACGAAAAACGGCGGTTATTATAACCATGCCTGCCTTACTCACATAA
>FR891156.1:14934-25401 GCA_000433515.1 Candidatus Colimorpha enterica
CATGACAGAAATATTCATGCAATTATCGATTAACCACTTGACAATTTGCCGTTCATTCTGTATAATAATCTCGGTAAAAAATATTCTGGAGGAATTATTATGAAAAAGTTTACCGTTGCACTCGCGCTCGTCCTTGCAATGCTTTCAGCATTTGTTCTCGGTTCCTGCGCCGAGCCTGATGTCAAGACGAAGGTCAATATCAAGATCGTTGTCGGAGGGAATCAGCTCGACTCAAAAGAAATTACAGTGAAGACCTCAGCAGACAACAAGGAGGGTCCTACCGTACTTGACGCCGTTAAGGTCATCATGGATTCTACTGATGCAAAGATCGAGCTTGACGCAAAGGGAACCGCGCTTGCAAGGTACGGTGCCTACTACGAAACCAAGTACAAGGATGTGACATATTTCTGGAATTGCGCTGTCAATGATAAGGACGCAAGCGGAGCCGATCACATCAAGGAAGGCGATTCGATCGTTTATACTTTCATGATGCTGGTCCCCGACGGAACCGACGATAAAGGCAACCCCAAGGTCAAGACCGAAGAGTATGATCTTGATAATGACGTTTTCGTCAACGAGCTGGCAGGCGGCGAAAGCACCGAGGCTCCTTCGACTGGCGAATAATTTCAGAATCGTTTTCAGAACAAAAAGGCAGATCAACGTCTGCTTTTTTGTTTTGGAAAAATGTATCACGTTTTGTCATATAATCTGATGGGAAGAATAGAAACAGATTCATGATAAGGATGTGATACAATGAAAAAAATATCAGCAGCGGCACTTGTCGCATTTATTCTCTGCTTTTCGGCAGTCAGAACCGGGGCTGCCGACAGGCTGACAGTTACGGGACACGGCGCGATCTCAGTGCCGGCTGACACGGTTACAGTCAGTTTTTCCGTTGATGTAAGAGCAGCATCACTTGCGGATTCGCAGAAAAAAAGCGATGAGGTCGGAAAGAAGACCGTTTTGGCGGCGAAAAAGTACGGCTCGGTTTCCGAAGAGTCATATTTCAGCTATGAGGATGCCGCCTGCGGGAAATGGTGTGTTTCACGGAGCTACATCGTAACCTCCTCACGACCGGAGGATGCTGACGAAATATGTGCGGCGCTGACGTCATCCGGTGCTACGGCTATCTGTTTTATCGGCTTTTCGCTTTTGGATACGTCGGAGTATGAGGGGAAAGCGCTTGATGCGGCAATAAAGGATGCAAGGGCGCGCGCCTCATCGCTCGGAAACACGCTTGGTGAGCGTGAGATAATCGATTTCGGCAGCTGTGTCTGCATTTGCTGTGAGAACTCTGACCGGCGAGGGTACGTGACGGTTGAATGTACCGTAAATATTCTGTATTACTGATTCATTCCGCTCTGCGCCGGTTTTTACGGCGCGGAGCGAAATATTTTTTCTGAATCATTGACAAGTGCGAGTAAATATTGTATAATTATATAAATAACTATTGTTAGGGGGAATTCCTTTGCCCGATCCGTTATGGGGTCAATTACTGTTACAGCTTCTGCTTATCCTGATCAATGCTTTTTTTGCCTGCTCTGAGATTGCCGTTGTCTCGCTTAACGAAAAAAAGATCGAAAAGCTTGCCGACGACGGGAACAAAAAGGCAGCAAAGATCCTGTCGATGCTTAAGAACCCTGAAAAGTTTCTTTCGACCATTCAGATAAGCATCACACTTGCCGGATTTCTCGGCTCTGCTTTTGCGGCGGATAATTTTGCCGGAAAGCTGTCATCGTGGGTATGCAATGACCTGAAATTTACCGCTCTCAGCGAAAAAACCGTCGGTACTCTCTCAATCATCGTTGTGACGCTTCTGCTTTCTTATGTTACGCTGGTTTTCGGCGAGCTTGTGCCGAAGAGGATCGCAATGAAAAAGCCTGAGAAGGTTGCAATGTTCGTGTGCGGCGTTATAAGCGCTGCCGCCGTTATCGCGCGTCCCGTTGTGTGGCTGTTATCTGCCTCGACAAACGGCGTGCTCCGTCTGATCGGGATCGATCCGAAAAGCGAGGACGAGGAGGTCACCGAGGAGGAGATCCGCCTCATGGTAGACGCAGGCGAAGAGGACGGCAACATTGAGCAGAACGAGAAAGAGATGATCGAAAACATCTTTGAGTTCAACAACATAACCGCGGCAGACGTTATGGTACACAGAACCGAAATGACGGCTGTCAATATTGCCGATACTGTCGACACTATCCTTCAGACGATAAAAGAAACCGGTTTTTCGCGGTTTCCGGTCTATGAAGATAATATCGATAATATCGTCGGAATCCTCAGCACGCGCAATTTTCTGCTCAATGTCTGCTCGGATAATCCGAAAAAGCTCAAAGAGCTTACATACGAGCCGTATTTCGTTCCCGAATCGGTCAGGGCTGACGCGCTTTTCAGCGATATGCAGTCGAAGAACTGCCACATGGTGGTCGTACTTGATGAGTACGGAGGCACATCCGGGCTTGTAACGATGGAGGATCTGCTTGAGGAGATCGTCGGAAACATTTACGATGAGACCGATGACAAAGAGGACGAGCCGCAGATTGAGAAGATCGGCGATAACCTGTACAGAATACAGGGCGGAGTCGAGCTTGAGACGATTGAGGAGGAGCTTGGGATCAACTTCTCCGAAGAGGATGACGAATTATCGACCCTTTCCGGTCTGATATTCAGCCGCTTCACAACTATTCCGGCAGACGGGGAGACTCCGGAGCTTGATATTGACCGCCTTCATATCAAGGTAGAAAATATTACAGAGCACCGCGTCGTTTCCGCTGTCGTCGAGTTACTTCCGGAGCCAGATACCGGCACCGAGGACGAAAACGATTCAAAAGACGAATAAAATGAGCCGTCCGACTGACAGAAATCAGCCGGACGGCTTGTGTTTTACTGCTTTTTCATGTATGCAAGCGCGTCGAACAGACCTTTCACCGGTATCAGCCGGATGCCGAAGGATTCCGGGTCAAGCTTACCTTTTCCGATGTTTTTTGCCGGGAGAAGGATTCTGCTGAAGCCGAGGCGCTCAGCTTCCTTTACGCGCTGTTCCGCGTTGCTTATGGCGCGGCATTCTCCGGACAGACCGATTTCTCCGACGGCAATAAGATCGTCGGGAAGCGGTATATCCTTCATACACGAGATGAGCGCAAGAGCCGCCGGGAGATCAGCCCCGGGATCATCAAGGCGCAGACCGCCTATCACGTTGAGATAAGCGTCGCAGGCAGAGAAACGAAGACCGATGCGCTTCTCAAGCACGGCAAGAAGAAGGTACAGACGGTTGTAATCATAGCCGTTTGAGGTGCGTTTTGGGGAAGGGAAGACTGTTGTCGTGACAAGTGCCTGAATCTCGGCGATTATCGGGCGGGTTCCCTCCATGACGCAGACGGGGCAGTTCCCGGATACATTTTTCGGTCTGCCGGCGAGGAGGGATTCAGACGGGTTTGTCACCTCGGCAAGTCCGGACGAGGTCATCTCAAATACCCCGATCTCGTTTGTCGAACCGAAACGGTTTTTCACGGCGCGGACAATGCGATAGGAATTCTCCCGCTCACCCTCAAAGTGAAGCACGGCGTCAACCATATGCTCAAGAACCTTAGGTCCTGCGATAGCACCCTCTTTATTGACGTGACCGACGAGAATGACCGATATGCCCTGATTTTTCGCAAGGGCTATAAAGCGCATTGACGCTTCCTTTACCTGTGTCACGCTTCCGGGGGACGACGCAGAGGTGTCGCTGTATATCGTCTGTACCGAATCTGCAACTACAACATCCGGAGACAGCGTGTCGATCTGCTCCATTATTCTGTCTATGTTTGTTTCGGTCTGAATGTACAGCTCTCCGCCGGAAACACCGAGGCGGTTTGCGCGCATTTTCAGCTGTCCCGGCGACTCCTCTCCCGAGACATAGAGCACTTTATGCCCCTCTGAGGCGAGTTTTCCGCATATCTGCATGAGCAGCGTGGATTTACCGATTCCCGGTTCTCCGGATATAAGCACAACAGAACCGTTGACAAGCCCGCCTCCGAGGACGCGGTCAACCTCACCGTATCCTGTTTTGTCGCGCATATAGACCGGCATTTCAAGCTTATCAAGAAGCACAGCCGGGCTTGTGGTTCCGCAATATGCCGTCTGAGCCTGCTTTGCGGCTGGTTTCTTTTCATCTGCTGCCATCTGTTCTTCAAACGTGTTCCATGAATTGCAGGACGGGCATCTGCCGAGCCATTTTGCGGAGTGGTATCCGCATTCATTACAGACAAAAATGCTTTTTGGTTTCATGAACGGTTCCTTTCGTGCTTTTATCATTTTGATTGGATGACGGGCATAAAATGATACGGATATTTTGTCGGAGGTGGTTTTAATTGAAGTCCGGAAATTTGCGCGGGAGTCTTGTGCTCTATTTTCTTCTTGCTTTGCTGATACTCGGTGCGGCTTTCGGTCTCAGGGTCATGTATGTCAGGTATTTCAGCGATGCCGGAACCGATCTTGAATCAGGAGCGCATGAGCAAAGAGGAGTGATAATCGACCCGGGACACGGCGGAAAAGACGGAGGCGCGGTTTCCGTTACCGGGACTGCAGAAAAGGAGCTGAATCTTTCGGTTTCCGAAACACTTGAAGCGATTATGACGGCTCTCGGGTACCGCGTCATAATGACAAGAACAACCGATACCGAGCTGTCAAGCGAAAGAGGAGGCTCAAGAAAGATGCAGGATCTGCTCGGCAGGCTTGAGATTTCCGAGAGAAATCCGGGCATTCCGTTTGTGAGCATACATATGAACAGGTTCGGAAATGAGAAATATTCCGGACTTCAGGTTTATTATTCCGGGAACTGTGCGGAGAGCAAAACTGTTGCCGATGGGGTTCAGTCTGCCGTAAAAAAGCTGATCCAGCCGGAAAATACAAGAGAAACCAAACGTGCCACGAGCGCTATCCTTCTGCTTGACAGGATAAAATCTCCCGGAATACTTATAGAATGCGGTTTTATTTCAAATCGGACGGAGGCTGATCTTCTTGAGCGGCAGGATTATCGGAGGAAACTATGTCTTGCGGTTGCCTCTGCACTTGCCGATTCCGGAATTTAGTACTGCCGTGTTTCTTCTTCCGTTTTCTGCGTCTTCTCTGCGCCCCTGAGACGAGTATGAGGGTAAGGATCACAGCTGCGGCTGTACTCAGGGCGATAATGATAATCAGCGTGAAAATCCGCCATGCTTTTGCCGACGGATCGGAGGAGCAGAGCTTTATGTCGGATACATCAAGCCAGAGGTCAGAGTCTTTCTCCGAGCCGCCGCGTACCCAAAGCTTCAGCTTTCCGTTTTCAAGACCTTCCGCAGCATCTCCGACAGGGAAATACAGCTCTGTCCATTCGTTGCAAATGAGCGTTGAGGTACAGTCGACCATTACGTCCCCGCCGTTCTTTGCGCCGGTAATGATAAGCCTGAAGTCAACTGCGGTTGCGTATGAGACAGTGCGGACGCGGACCGAAATGTAATCGGCTGAGGCAAGTCTTGTCATGTCAGAGAGAGTGCATCCGATTCCCATGTATTCGACCGGTGCAATGTTTATCAGCCGGGCGCGCAGAAATTTCCGTTCGTCTTCTTCAAGAAGCTCAAGATACTGTGAATTGTCCGAGGGATAAAACGAATATGTGCTCTCGGAAAAATCAAACAGGATGTCTTTCTTTCCCACGGCATCGGGACCGGGGGCTGCTGTGCCGCTTATACGGATACGCCTCCGGCTGCAATCTGCCGTGCCGGTCAGCTCTTCGGCAGAGGAAACCGGGAGCAGGGATATAAGGGAAGATATCACGTCGCTGCGCTGCTCGGAAACAAGGTCAACTGCGGCGATTACCGAGCGTATCTTTTTTTCATGCTTCGGAGCCAGAAACTGCTCCGACGACGTATAAATTCCGTAATTAAGACCGGACTCACCGGAGTGATCGACATGGCGGTGCCAGATAAAGGCCTCTATAAGGTCATTATTTGCGGCAGTATAGTATGCATAGGCATAACCTGCCGCCTGGAGTGCCTCGGATTCGGTACCGTATTTGCCGTCAAGACCGAACTCACCGATTATCGCGCGCCGTGGTTCTCCGTTGTAAAGCATGGCATCGTTTTTAAGAAGGTCGGTGAAGATATTCAGATTCTTCATCGACAGGAATTCGGTGCTGGCGGAATCGACGGCAAATCTGTCGTTCCAGTAGTCGGTCATTCCGAGCAGGGAAGGATAGGGATTTATCGACACGCCGAATCCGACATCATAACAGTTTTCGGAAAGAAAGAGAAGAAACTCTCTTGCGCCGATCGTTTCGGCACTCTCGATTCTTGTTCTCCAGACGTTTGATACCGACGTGTAGATCCTTGCATTTGAATATGCCAGCCGCGCCGCAGTGTCGGCTGTTCTCAGAAGCGTTGCGCAGGCAGTCATGTATTCGGTTTTGTCGCTCATTCCCGCGTTATTTGACTCTGCCTGATTATTTACCTCATATCCGACGATATAACTGCCGCAGAAACCGTACATACCCGTTTCGTCCGTGTAGCGTGAGGCAAGAAAATTAATGTATGCCGCCGCACGGTTGACATATGACGGGTCGCTGACGTTAAGTGCATATGCGCTTGAGGTCGTATTGACTGCATCGGGGTAATAGAGCGACTCCGGAGCGGAAGTATCGAACGTCAGAATCAGGTTCATATAGATATGGATCCCGGCATCGGTCAGCGTCTTTATCCGGTAATCAAGCATAGAAAGAGCCGATTTGTCTATAAGATATTCCTTGCTTCCGAAAACAAATGCGTCAGCTTTTTCGGAGCTGTCGGAGAAAAGATCACTGAGGCTTACATTTATGACAGTGTGCTTTATCCCGAGAAGCTGTGCGTCTGAGGTCAGCTGAACCTGAAGCCCTTTTTTTGATGTGATCTGCGGGTACGGGTGGTTTCGCTCCGAGAGCATCGTGATATCGTCAATATATTCCGGTTTTCCGAGCGGTCTGTATCCGCCGTTTCCGTCAGCTCCGGCTATGAGATATGAATAGAGCGGAGCTGTTTTATCGGTTTTGTCGAAGGAAAGCGTAAAAACCGATTTCCCCGCCTCTGCACTGACGGAAGCCGCCGGAATGAATCCATCAAGTTTACCGGTATTGCCGGGCGGAAGGCGAAAAAGGTACAGTCTGTCGTTTCCGGAGGCAAAGCTATCAGAAATGCTGACCGAAACAGAGACGCTGTCGCAGTTGTCCGACAGTGCTACAGCTTCTATCAGGGCACCTGTTTCCTCGTCATCGGCACTTACCGGTGACAGAAGCAGAAGTGCGGCGATAAGAACCGCAAAAGCCGTTATTATTTTCTTCAGATTCACGCTCACACCGTACCTCCGATAATTAACAATAAGGGATGCCGACATTGACCGGCATCCCCAGTTTTCACTTTAACGCAGTAACAGAATTACTGCGCAGCGTCAACGATTGCCGTGAAATCAGCTGCCTTGAGGGAAGCGCCGCCGATAAGACCGCCGTCAACGTTGTATTTTGCAAGCAGTTCAGCCGCATTTCCGGGCTTCATGGAGCCGCCGTACTGGACGGTGACTGCCTCTGCGACGTCCTTTCCGTACTTTTCGGCAAGAACGCTTCTGATTATGCCGCAGACCTCATCAGCCTGATCGGAGGTAGCGGTTCGTCCGGTGCCGATAGCCCAGACCGGCTCGTAAGCGATAATGACCTTCTTTACATCGTCCGCGGAAACATCGAGAAGCGCGATCTTTGTCTGAGCCGAAACGGTTTCAGCGGTCACGCCCTGATCTCTCTCGGAAAGAAGCTCGCCGACGCAGAGTATGGGACGGAGCCCGGCAGCAAGAGCAGCCTTAAGGCGGAGATTGACGGTTTCGTCAGTCTCGCCGAAGTACTGTCTTCTCTCGCTGTGACCGATAACGACGTATTCAACACCGCACTCGACAAGCATATCGGCTGAAATTTCCCCGGTGTATGCGCCGTTTTTCATGAAGTGAACGTTCTGCGCTCCGACTTTTATGTTTGTACCCTTTGCCGCTTCGACTGCCGCAGGAATGTCAACGAAGGGAACGCAGACGATAATGTCGCATCCGTTTTTGCCCTCAACGGCGGGAATAAGCTCGGAAATGAGCTTCTTTGCCTCTGACGGGGTCATGTTCATCTTCCAGTTGCCGGCGATAACGGCTTTTCTTGTTGCTTTGTTCATTCTATATCAAGACCTTTCGGTAATAATCAATCCTTATCCATCAGGCAGGCAATTCCGGGGAGCTCAAGGCCCTCAAGGAATTCGAGGGATGCACCGCCTCCTGTGGAGATGTGGGTCATCTTATCGGCAAATCCGAGCTTTTCAATCGCAGCCGCAGAGTCTCCGCCGCCGATGATGGAGACAGCGTTGCTCTCGGCAACAGCGGTAGCCACGCCGCAGGTTCCGGCAGAGAACTTATCCCACTCGGAAACTCCCATCGGACCGTTCCATACAACGGTGCCGGCGCCCTTGATCGCATAGCCGAAGAGAATAACGGTTGCAGGTCCGATATCAAGACCCATATACCCGTCGGGAATATCGGCTGAATCAACGAAAAGATCGTGACAGTCGGGATCGTACCTGTCTCCGACGTGGTTGTCAACGGGAAGAAGAACCTTCACACCCTTAGCCTTTGCCTTGTTAAGCAGCTCGTTTGCAAGGTCGAGCTTGTCATCCTCACAGAGCGAGGTGCCGATCTTGTGACCGCGTGCCTTGTTGAAGGTATAAGCCATAGCGCCGCCGATGATGAGGGTGTCAACCTTCTCAATGAGGTTGTTGATGACACCGATCTTGTCGGAGACCTTTGCGCCGCCGAGAATTGCGACGAACGGGCGTTTCGGATTGCTAAGCGCGTTACCCATTATGGTGATTTCCTTCTGGATGAGGTAGCCGCATACTGCCGGGAGGTAATCGGCAACACCGGCTGTTGAAGCGTGTGCGCGGTGAGCGGTTCCGAAAGCGTCGTTTACGAAGATCTCTGCCATGGAAGCCAGCTCTTTCGCAAATGCGGGATCGTTCTTTTCCTCTTCCTTGTGGAATCTGACGTTTTCAAGAAGCATGATATCGCCGTCCCTGAGTGCGGCAGCCTTCTTATGCGCATCCTCTCCGATAACGTCGTTTGCAAGGACAACCTCTTTGCCGAGAAGCTCGGTGAGGCGTTTTGCAACGGGAGCGAGAGAATACTTCATGTTGAACTCGCCCTTCGGCCTGCCCATGTGGGAGCAGAGAATGACCTTTGCGCCGTGAGCGGCGAGGTACTTTATTGTGGGAAGCGCTTCTCTTATGCGCTTGTCATCGGTGATGGCACCGTCAGCCATGGGGACATTGAAATCGCATCTTACCAGAACCTTTTTTCCGGAAACATCAATGTCTTCGATTGTTTTCTTATTGTACATCATTTGACCTCCGAACCGCGACCTGCGCGGCAAATTTATTTGAATACAGACAGTGTGTTCAGCGCGGTAAACTCCGCAAAAACTCACACCCTATATATTATCACATTTTTTTGCAATAATCAATATATTATTTGAAAAAAACGTCCCGGATTTTCATTTTCGGGACATTTTTTATTCCGGAGGGACTTTATGCCCCCGATTTTGTGTTTTTTGCAGTCCGTCTGCGATAATATGGCATTCAGCACCGGAGTATCATGACCCTGTCGTTGCCGCTGTAATCCTTTTTTATCACGCATCCGCAGAGATCGCGCAGGCGCTGTCCCTGATCGAAGCCGATTTCGCATACAAGAAATCCGCCGGGTTTAATGTTCACACGATAGCTGCCGAGAAGCGTGCGGTAAAAATCAAGTCCGTCGCTTCCTCCGTCGAGTGCTATACGCGGCTCTTTAAGAACCTCCGGCTGAAGAGTGTCTATTATGCCGGAATTTATGTACGGCGGGTTTGAGGCTATTGCATCGAAAAGCGAACTGCCGAGGGCGTTTTCAGCGGTAATATCGTTCTTTATAAACGTGATCCTGTCTGAAACCCCGTTTGATTCCGCATTCACTTTTGCGACAGCAAGCGCACTCTCCGAAATATCAACCGCAACAGCGCGGCAGTCGGGACGGTGAACGAGCGTTGATATCGCGATACAGCCGGAGCCGGTGCAGAGGTCGGAAAAAAAACCGTTCGGCGGCAGATTTTTTATAAGAAACTCAACAACGTGTTCGGTTTCCGGGCGGGGAATAAGGCAGTCGGGCGAAACTTTGTAGACCTCGTCATAGAAATACCATTCACCGATGATATATGCAAGCGGTTCGCGGTTTTCAAGCCGCGTAAGAGCCGCTCTGAAAGCGCCCTCGTCCGGAAATTTTTCACGGAGGATCGATCGGTCTCTTTCCGAAATTTCAGCCGGCATTCTGATCTTCCGTTCCGGATACATCGGCGGACGGCGCGTTTTCCGGGGGGGCTCCAGTGTCTGTCTTTGGTGCTTCTTCAGTCTCATCTGAACCGGCGGGGGCGGG
>FR891156.1:25461-27780 GCA_000433515.1 Candidatus Colimorpha enterica
TCCGGGAAAGCATCGGGAAGCGCGGCTTTCAGCGACATTATCGCGACCTCGATCTGACTGTCGTCGGGTTCTCTTGTCGTGATCCTCTGCATCCAAAGTCCCGGTGCGGAGCATATCTTTGTGAAAAGGTTATCGTGACGTCCGGCATACATTATGAATTCGAACCCTACACCGACGATCACCGGAAGCAGGAGCAGCTTTGTCAGCACACGGAGAAGCAGATTATCCCACGGAACAAACGGCAGGGAATTGATGAGAATGCTGATTATCAGGATGACGAATATAAAGCTCGTCCCGCACCTCGGATGGAATCTCTTCTGCTTTCTGACGTTTTCAACGGTAAGGTCTTCGCCGCTTTCGTAACAGAATATCGATTTGTGCTCGGCACCGTGGTATTCAAACGTGCGACGGATGTCCTTCATAAGCGAGACGAGAAGAATATATCCGATAAATATTGCAATCTTTATTATCCCTTCGATCAGGTTTCTGAAAACCCCGAGATCTGCAGAGAAAAGCTTTTCGAGCAGCTTTGTGATCAGTGACGGCAGAAAGAAGAACAGGCCGAAGGCAAGAATCACTCCGAGAACAGAGCTTATCGCCATGATCACGGACATAAGCTTCTCCCCGAAATGACGGTCAAGCCATTTTTCAAACTTTGTTTCCGGCTCTGAGTCGTCAAGTCCGTACTGTTCAGCCGATATCGACAGCGTCCTGAAGCTGAGAATCATCGACTCGACAAATCCGACAACACCGCGGATTATCGGCAGACCGAGTATCTTATACTTTTTGCGTACCGAGACGAATTTGTCCTTTGTGAGGCTGATCGTCCCGTCCTCGCGGCGCACGGCAATCGCGAACTCGTCCTTGCCCTTCATCATGACCCCCTCAAGAACCGCCTGTCCGCCGACGGTACCGATCCGGGGGTTGGTTTTTGCTATATCGTTGCCCATATTTCAGTTCCTTTTTCGGTCAGAGAATGATCGTATTATTAATATGGTATTATATCATAACAGCGGGCGGAAATAAATAATATTTTGTTAATTATCCTCTTTGATGATTCCCGATTGTGCATAATCACCATAACGGCACAGCAATACGTGTGCCTGTTTCTACAATCAGAGAGCAAAAAATGTTGTTAAAAGTATTGACAAACCCGAATCTGTGTGATATCATTTTAGCAATTGAATTACTGTGATAGAGGCGCGGTTATAATCAGTAGTGCGTGAGACACCCACGGGAGGGTACGCACGAAAGGTATCGCCGCCGAAGTGCCGTTCTCACCCGAATGCGGGCGGTGCTGGGGTCGTACAGAATATGTGCGGGACTGTCATCCGGAATCGGATGGAGGGCTGTCATGGATCGAAGAGGATAACTGTTTCGGTTCGCCATGAGCTATTGCATTGTAGTTCATGGTTAATTTTATTTTTCGGAGGAAAAAACAATGAAAAGAGTATTTACCCTGTTGCTTGCCGCTCTCATGCTTTCCGCACTTGTATCGTGCAGAGGCGGAGAAAAAAAGATGCTGATCAATGACGGCGTTCTCCGTATCGGCATGGAATGCACATACGCGCCCTATAACTGGACGCAGACCGACGATTCGAACGGTGCCGTGCCGATATCGAACGTTAAGGGAGCCTATGCAAACGGCTACGACGTTATGATCGCAAAGAGAATCTGCGATGCGAACGGCTGGAAGCTCGAGATCGTCTCGACCGACTGGGATTCGCTTTGCCCCGGTATCCAGTCCGGAAGCATGGATGCGAACATCGCCGGTCAGTCAATGACCGCCGACAGACTTAAGGAAGTCGATATGGCAGGTCCTTACTACTATGCCGATATCGTTGTTCTTACCAGAAAGGACAGCAAATATGCGTCGGCAACATCGATAGCCGACCTTGCCGGAGGTAAGGGCACCGCACAGTCCGGCACTATCTGGTATCAGTCCTGCCTGCCGCAGATAAAGGATTGCGATCTCGGTTCTCCCGCAGAATCCGCCCCTGCAATGATCATGGCTCTTCAGAGCAAGGAGGTTGATTTCGTCTGCACAGACCTTCCCACCGCACGCGCGGCGGTTGAAAATGACGACAGCCTTGTTGTGCTGAACTTTGCCGGTACCGACGGAGATTTTCAGTTTGCGGACGAAGCCGAGCGCGCCGAGAATGTCAACATCGGCATCTCTGTAAGAAAAGGAAATACCGAGCTTCTTGAGAAAATCAATTCGGTTCTTTCAAAAATGACAAAGGACGATTTCAACAATCTCATGGACGAGGCGATACGTATCCACTCCGAAATGGGCGGCAAATAATCAGCCGACTTCCC
>FR891157.1:0-599 GCA_000433515.1 Candidatus Colimorpha enterica
CCCGTCAGCGGAGTTGTTGCCCCGTTTCCGGCAAACTCCACAAGAGGAGCATATATGCCGACCGCGGTAAGAATGACCCCGGAGACGACATATGAGACAAGTATTCTCGCCGGAGTCAGCTTTGTCCTGTCGATAAGGATCTGAGCCACGGCACAGAGGAAGCCGCCGACAAGGAAGGCATAAAGCAGTTTCAGAAAAAAGCCGGTCATAGGTTCCGCTCCTTTGTTATCCTTACAAGATGCGCGATTCCCGGAATGCTCTGCCCCTGAAGCACGAGCATTGGGCTCATGAGAGCGCCGGTCGCGACGAAAAGAATGTCGTGATACTCCCCGCTCTCGAGCTTCGGGAGGATATAAGCCGACAGCACCGACGCCGAACAGCCGCAGCCGGAGCAGCCGGCGTGCATATCCTGCCCTTCCCTGTCATATATGATCAGCCCGCAGTCGCGGTAGTTGTCGGAAATGTTTATCCCGGCGGCGCACATCATCTCGTTCACGATCGAGTGTCCCTCAAAGCCGAGGTCGCCGGTGAATATCGCGTCGAAATCGCCCGGCTTCATTCCGGAACCCCTGAAATATCTTGTCAGGGTATCGGCAGCC
>FR891157.1:633-5697 GCA_000433515.1 Candidatus Colimorpha enterica
CCGCGGGAGCCATTGCCGCGCCCATGTTGTTCGGATCGGTTATGCCGCGGTCAACGCTTATTCCCGGCAGAAGCTCGGTTATATACGCACCGTGCCCCTCTCCGAGAATGAATGCCGCAGCCCCCGTCACCGTCCACTGCGAGGTCGGCGTCCTTATCCCGCCGTATTCGACCGGAAAGCGGAACTGTCTTTCGGCAGAGCAGTTGTGGGACGAGGTAACGACAGCCGCGCTCCCTATTTCCGTCGAATTGAGCCAGAGCGTTGCAAGAATCAGCCCCTCCGCAGAGGTGGAACACGCGCCGTAAAGCCCGAAAAACGGCACGTTTATGTCAAGCAGTCCGTAGCTTGAGCTGGTGCATTGGTTAATAAGGTCGCCGGCAAACAGCGCGCCGAGAGAATCAGCCGGCATTTTCGATTTCGAAAGCGCAAGGTTGAGGGCAATGTGCTGCATCTCTCCCTCCGACAGCTCCCACGTTTTCTGACCGAAACGGTCGCTTGCATCGTGATAGTCAAAAAGATTGCCGAGAGGACCCTCGTGTTCCTTTTTCCCGACCGCGGCGGCATAACCGATGATCGACGGACAGATTTTCGGGCGGATGATTCCGAATTTCATTTTTATACTTTCCATCTCAATCTCCTCTCACCGTATCAATCCGACAACCCAGTAAATTATCCCCCACACGACAGACGCCGACGTTCCGTAGAGTATCACCGGTCCCGCCACCGAAAGCAGCTTTGTTCCAAGCCCGAGGACAAGTCCCTCGTTCTTTCCGTCAAGCGCCGGCGAGACCACCGCATTTGCAAATCCGGTTATCGGCACAAGAGTTCCGGCGCCGGCAAACCTTGCGATATTGTCGAATATCCCCATCCCCGTCAGCATTGCCGTCAGAAATATCAGCGTCATAATCACAAGCACCTTTACGTCCTCTTCTCCGACCCCGATATAACCGTAAAGCCCTGTCAGACACTGCGCAAAGGCACAGATAAGCCCCCCGACCGCAAAGGCGCGAAGGCAGTCCGGCAGAAGCTTTGATTTTCCCGCCCTCTTCCCGGCATAGTCCGCATAGGGCGTTTTTTTCTTTTTCATTTTTTGTCCTCCGGTTCGCTTTATCTCAGGTAAAAGTATCTGCAGATTTGCGCCGGATATTCATTTTTTCCGGCTCTATCATATTCAACACAGCGCCGTCATAAATTACCGGTAAAACTGCCGGTAAACATTTAACACTGTTGTCACATTTCACGTTTCAGGGGAATATATTTTTTAAGCCACTTGACTTTTGTCTGTGGCAGTGATATAACCGATAGGTATATTAGCAAGTGAAATGGTCTCTTAACAAATGCCCCCTGGGCGGATAAAGGCTCTGCGGAAATAATCTGATTTAAGCTTTCAAAGCCGGTGGTCCCGTCGCTGATTCTGGCAGCACAGGATATCATCATAAAAAATTGACCCGGTGTAACCCTCGACAAGCGGAAATGACATACTTATACTGTGACGAGACCGGGTTTGCAATGTTTGAGGTGTCATCCACAAGCAGTCCCAGCGCCTCATACGTCGTGGTAGCCAAAAATGCACTCACCGGGCAAAGCAGTATCGATTCCAACGAAGTACTTGTAGTCTTTGCAACCACCACAAAACAGGTCAAAAAGCTGATAGAAGATGCCTACACCGACCTCACCGGGTCCATAAACGACCTGAAAGCCGCGATCGAAAGCGGTCAGGCAGAGGCAATCGAAAAAGCTGTCGAGGATCTTACCAAGGCTTACAAAGAGGCTGACGAGCTTGTTAAATCCGAGTTTACCGAAGCACGCGGCGCTTGAAGCAAAGATGAAGGACGCCGACAAGGCGCTCAGAGACGCGATCGACGCGGTTCAGGCAAACCTCGACAAGGCTATCGATGACCTCAACAAGGCAATCGCAGCCGGCGATAAAGTCGGCTCCGACAAGCTGACTGAAGCTGTCGCCTCGCTGAACAAGGCATACAAGGCGGCAGACGACCTGCTGAAATCCGATATCAAGTCGCTCTCCGACCGTCTTGACGAGCTTGAGAAGGCTATGAACAAGGCTGACGAGGCTCTCGGGAAGAGCATAACCGAAGTCCGCGAGTCGCTTGAGAAGGAAATCGAAAAACTCAGAGCCGAGCTCAAGGCAACCGCCGACCGAATGGAAGCGCTCAACCGCGAGTACACCGAAAAGCTGAATGCCGTCACCTCGGTAAACAGCACACAACAGGATGATCTTTCGACCCTGAGAACCGTCGCAGCGGTCAGTCTCTGCGTCGCCGCAGCATCCATGCTCGGAAACGTCGTTCTGTTCACGATGCACATTAAAGGCAAAAAAGCCGCGGCTTAAGCTCACGGCAAATTAAAAATCACCCTGCTGCATACCGGAAATCCGGAATGCAGCAGGGGAATTCGTTTTTTTGCAATCATATGTCGGTACAATACTGAGTTTTTTCTGTCAGCGGCGCTCTGTTCTCACAAAAACCACTTCCTGCGCCTTCATCGAGATCTTTCCGACCTCATATCCGTACCCGTACAGTTCTTTTTTTTGTATTTCAGAAACGAGTGGTCGATCGGCATGCCCGCGATTTCTCCGATCTCATCAAATGTCAGCACCAGCCGTTCGCTTCCGTCAGACTGTATATACCTCCACAGAGCGTCATATTTGCTCATCTTCTGCTCCTCACCCTGATAAAAACTGCGCAGTTCATTCTTCCGTGACCCACGCATCAAGAAATCTGATCTGCTCATCTGTATGGAACCAGTGTTCCCCTCCCGGCATAACGGTCAGGGATACACCCGTTTTTTCGGCAAACTCCGACACCGTCCGGACAGAGGTCAGGTTATCGCGCTCCCCATACAGAATGCGTGTCGGAACGCTCCATGAAACCGGATGTGACCGCACATACGACAGATATTCCCACGACAGCGTTTCGCCGAAATCCGTCGGGATCTGCGACTTTTCAGAAAGCTCCGTTTCGGTCACGCCCGCCCACAACATCATGTCGCAGATAAGCCTTTCCATGTCAACTATCGGCGAGATAAACAAAGCCCGGTCAACAAGCGTTTTGTCAAGCGACGACATAGAAAAGAACGCTCCGATGCTGTTCGCGATAAGCGTAATACCGCCGCATTTTTCCCTCAGTCCGGAGAAAAAGCGGGGGAATTCTTCTTTTGCCTCCCACGGTTTCGCGGCGTGGTAATCGAATCCGACGACCGTGCTGCACGGGAACAGATGCCTGTAATGCCCGACTTCCTCCGCCGAACCGCCCTTTCCGTGAACGTAAACAACGATATTTCCGGAACGGTCATTCATAAAGTCAATGTCTCCTTCCACAGAGCCGGCACAGCGGGTTACAGGAAAATCCCATCCGCTCACTGCATTGTATAACTTGCATTATATAACTGATATTATAATACAAGCCGACTCTTTTGTCAACAGAAACAGTCAAAAAAACAGAACCGGACGTTGTATGCCGGTTCCGTTTTTGATTTTCGTCAGACCTTCACTCTCCAGCCGAATCTGTCGGGTATTCTTCCGGTCTGGACGCCGGTGATGAAGTCATAGAGCTTTTGGCTGTACTCTCCGATACCTCCGCCGGCAATGGTGAACACCTCGTTCTTGTAGCGGAGCTTTCCGACCGGGGAGATTACAGCCGCGGTGCCGGAGCCGAAAACCTCCTCAAGCTTTCCGCCCTTCTGGGCTTCGATCAGCTCATCGACCGAGATCCTGCGCTCCTCGCACGGGATGCCCTCGCTTCTGCACCATGTCAGCACCGAATCGCGGGTAATGCCGGGGAGAATGCTGCCGTTAAGCATCGGGGTGACGATCTTTCCGTCAATTTTGAAGAAAATATTCATTGCGCCGACCTCTTCGATGTACTTCCTCTCAACACCGTCGAGCCAGAGAACCTGGGAATAGCCGTCCTCGTGCGCTTTTTCCTGCGCGGCGAGGCTGCAGGCATAGTTTCCTCCGGTTTTGGCAAAGCCCATGCCGCCTCTCACGGCTCTTACGTACTCGTCCTCTATCCAGATTCCGACGGGAGCCAGACCGCTCTCGTAATATGCCCCGCTGGGTGAGAGGATGATTATAAACAGGTAGTTTTTCGACGGCGCAACGCCGAGGAACTCGTCGGTCGCAATGACGAACGGGCGGATATAGAGCGATGTTCCCGGATCGGAGGGGATCCAGTCGCGGTCGATGTCGACAACGGCGCGGACAGCCTCAACAAAGTCCTCCTCCGGTATCGCCGGAATGCAGAGGCGGCGGTTGCTGTTGTTGGCGCGCTTTGCGTTCATATCGGGGCGGAACAGGTATGCTTCCCCGCCGTCTCCGCGGTAAGCCTTCAGCCCCTCGAACATTTCCTGACCGTAATGAAACACCATTGCAGAGGGCTCAAGGTCGATCTTTCCGTAGGGCACTATACGGGCATCGTACCAGCCCTTCCCTTCAGTGTAGTTCATCATGAACATATGGTCGGTGAATATTTTGCCGAACGGGAGCTTTTTGCCCGCCTCGGGCTTTGTTTTCGGATTCTTTGTTCTTTCGGTTCTGATGTTCAGCATGATTATAGCATCCTTTCGGGCTGCAGTCTTTTTTATCCGGAACTCCGTCATATGACCGGCTGGCAGATAACGGTTGACGGTATGTCCGGCTCTCCGGAAAGCAGAAAGGAGCCTGCGGCTATGCCGCAAGCTCCATTGCTTAAATCGGTATGTATGCTGTGATTTTATCACAAAGCGTGCGATCTGTCAATAGCATTTTTCCCGGATTCACGTTTTTTGTGCAGCGGCACAAGCAGTTTCATGCCGCGACAGAGTCTTTGTGCAACACGACACGTATTTTCATGGCGTTCACGTCCGGCTCCTGAAAAATTCCCGCGCACGCGCATATGAACAGACAAACCCGATTTCCGTCAACTCAGTTTTTTCACCGGTTGCACAAAAATCCGCAGGATACTTCTGCGGATTTTTTATTATGAAAAGGTGCTGTGCTGACTGTACTGTTCAGCACGGTCTTGTCTCAATACTCCCCCTCATCCTTCTCCATAAGCGCTCTTACGG
>FR891158.1 GCA_000433515.1 Candidatus Colimorpha enterica
GCAGTCGCAAAATCTCTGTCAGAAAACTCACAAAAAGATCCACCACACGAAAGGACACTCCCCATGACAACCTCTCAATACCTGAAAAACCTCAACCCTCCGTGCCGTAAGGTCGATGCCGTCATCGACACCGATGCTTTCAACGAAATCGATGACCAGTTTGCGATATCCTATATGCTGAAAAGCCCCGACAGGATAAACGTAAAAGCCATTCTCGCCGCACCGTTCTTCAACGACAACTCCGTCTCCCCTGCCGACGGGATGGAGAAGAGCTATAACGAGATCCTTAAGCTCCTTGACCTCGCCGGTATGCCTGATATGAAAAAATCGGTCTTCAAAGGCTCCGACCGCTATCTGCCCGACGAAAACACCCCGGTAAACTCTGCCGCCGCGGAGCATCTCGTCTCTCTTTCCGAAAATTACACTGCCGATAACCCGCTCTATATCGTTGCGATAGGCGCGATAACAAACGTCGCCTCCGCGTTCCTGCTCTGCCCGGAGATGAAGGAGCGCACGGTCGTCGTCTGGCTTGGCGGCCACGCACTTCATATCGGAGACACAAGAGAATTCAACATGAGGCAGGACATCGCCGCAGCACGCATTGTGATGGGCTGCGGAGTTCCCTTTGTCCAGCTTCCCTGCGTCGGTGTGGTCGATGCCTTCACGACCACAAGATACGAGCTTGAGCACTGGCTTGCCGGCAAAAACCCGCTTTCCGACTACCTCGCAAAAAACACAATTGCCGCCTCGGATTGCTATACCCCGGAAAGGCCGTGGAGCCGGGTCATCTGGGACGTCACAGCCGCCGCGTGGCTGATGAATGACAACGGACGCTTCATGCAGTCGCACCTCATTCCGTCACCGATTCCGGAATACGACGGAAAATACGCATCCGACCCGTCGCGGCACTTCATCCGCTGCGTCTGCCGCATCCACCGCGACGCACTTATGACCGACCTGTTCTCAAAGCTGACGCAAAACTGAAAACAGGACTGTCAGACCGCCCCCGCCGCTCCGAGCGGACTCCGGAAATACAGATCAAACGTCAGGCAGCAGACCGACACCTCCCGAAGGCGATGTCAGCCCGCTGCCTGTTTCTTATTCTATTCAGCCGCGGTACCTTCCCCGTCAGTACACTTTTCCGAAGAATTCACTCCGCCGGGATCTCGATAAAGAACGTGCTCCCGACCCCGACCCTGCTCTCAACACCGCATTTCCCGCCGAGGAGAGTCATGATCCTGTTTACTATCGAAAGCCCGAGACCGGTTCCCTGCGCGGCGCGCTTATGTGCGGAATCGATCTTGTAGTAGCGGTCCCAGATAAGCGCCAGCTTGTCCTCCGGAATTCCCTCTCCGGTGTCGGTGACGGAGACCCTGACCCATTTTTTGCCGTCCTGCGCGGCATAGACATCCTGACGCACAACGACACGCTTGTCGGCTCCGGTGTAGGTTATGGCGTTGTTTACGATATTGTAGAACGCCTGAAGAAATTTCGACTTGTCGGTATATACCGTGACGCTCTCCGGGCTGATGAAATCGATATGGTATCCGTCTCGGGTGCGGAACTGATTGTACCGCTCCATTCCGGCCTCAAGCGTTTCGGTGAGGTTGAATTCCTCCGGCTGAATCTGCTGATTGCCGCTCTCCAGCTTTGAAATGTCAAGCATATCGTTGACGAGCGAGGTCAGACGCTTTGATTCGTCGATTATGACCTGCGCATTTTCCGGTGTGTTCTCTCCGGGGAGGTCGCGCATTATCTCCGCGTACCCGGTGATCATGGTGAGCGGAGTGCGCAGATCGTGCGAGGTGTTCGCGATAAGCTCCCGGCGCAGACCGTCAACCTTTGAAAGCTCGGTAGCAGCATAATTCAGTGTATCGCTCAGCTCAGATATCTCGCGGTAGGAGCCGCCGGCAAACCGGACGTCGTACTTCCCTTCCGCAAGCGCTTTGGCGGAGTTGTTGATGTCGATTATCGGCATTGATATCTTCCGCGAGATCAGCACCGCAAGAAGAAGCGCAAGCCCTATCATGACAACGCTGACCGCGATCAGCAGGAAATTCAGGGTTCTTACCGTCGCGCCGACGGGAGAAACCACGGAATTGAGGATGAACAGAACCTCATGCCCGTTTTCTCCGTGAACCGTGAAGGCATAAATTATGCTCTCCGGGTCACCGCTGTTGTCTCCGGGAGAGATCGCGATGTAAGCGCGGGATTTTGCGTCGTAGCGGTAATGCTGAAGAAATTTCCCACCGTTTGCCTTTGCCGAATCGTACAGCTTGAAATACCCGCTCATCGACATATTGTGAATGGCGCAGTTCCTGACTGCATCGCAGGAGACCAGCTTTTTCGCCGTCTCTCCGTCAAGCATCTCAAGCACCAGAACACAGACGTCGTTCTTTTCGGATATCACTCCCGCGGCATCGGCAAGGGATTCGCTGTCGTTTACGCTGTGCGACAGACCGACCGCGGCGGCTTTTATCTCCGCAGTCTTGACCGTCCGGTAGATATCCTCAAGAAAAACCACCTGACAGAGCCACAGTATCAGCACGATGACCGCAGTGAAAGCCGCAAGATACCCGAACAGCTTCCACCTGATCCCCCCTGCCGAATGCTTGTTATTTTTCTGTTTCAAAGCGGTATCCGACCCCTCTTAAAGTGACTATCAGACTGCTGTAATGTCCGAGGCTCTTCCGCAGAAGCTTGATGTGGGTGTCAAGCGTCCTGTCATCGCCGTAGAAATCATATCCCCACACCTCGGTTATCAGCTTCTCGCGCGAAAGGGCGATGTTCCGGTTCCGGCACATATAGAACAGCAGGTCGTACTCCTTCGGCGACAGTTCGGCACGGACTCCGTCAACCGTCACGGTGCGTGCGGTGAAGTCGATGACAAGACCGTCGTAACGGAAGATATCCTTTTTCGGAGCCTCTTCGTTTTTCCGTGCCCCGGCACGCTTCATTATCGCATCAATCCTGAGCATAAGCTCCTTCGGTGAAAACGGCTTGACGACGTAATCGTCGGCTCCGAATTCAAAGCCGCTTATCCTGTCATACTCCTCTCCGCGTGCCGAAAGCATAAGGATCGGTGTATCGGAGTGCTTTCTTATCTCCCGGCTTGCCGAAAAACCGTCAAGCTCCGGCATCATAACGTCCATCACGATGATATCGAAATCGTTTTCGGCACAGAGCCTGACCGTCTCCATGCCGTTTGAAGCCTCCGTCACCGTGTGCCCCTCAAACTCCGCATACTTCCTGATAAGTGCGCGGATCTTTTCCTCATCGTCTGCGACAAGTATTTTATACATATGTACTCTGACCTCCGTTGACCCGAAGAAGTGATGATATCTGCCGGAAACAGTTTACCGGGAACGTTTTTGCGGAGCGTTCCCGGTAATAATTATAACTTATATCCGGGCAAAAATCAAGAAATTGTTCGATACCTGCCGGATTATTTTTCCGTCGGCTTGTTTTCCTTCAGAACAAGATCGATCGTCATAAGCTCCGACTTGTTGTCGGAATTGATTCTCGATACGGTCACCTTGACAGTGTCGCCCACGCTCAGTGTTTTGAGAAGATCCTTAAGCGTGATAAAGCTGTCAATATTGATGTTGTTCACGGCAACAAGACGGTCGCCGAGACGGAAATCTTCGCTTTCGGACTTTCTGATATAGATACCGTAGCCGGTAAAATATCTCGTGATTTCAGGATACTGATACAGTGTTTCGCGGGACTGAACATTGACAAGCTCAAATCCGAGCTTGACTCTGCCGGTCACATAACCGTTTTCGATAAGCTCCGTTGCCACCTTCATTGCGTCGTCGATCGGGATGGCAAAGCCGAGCCCCTCGACGTTTTCGCCGGAGGATTTGGCATTGACGATGCCGATGAGGTTACCGTCCATGTTGAACAGACCGCCGCCGGAGTTGCCGGGGTTGATCTCCGCATTCGTCTGGAGCAGGTTGTAGGTCGTACCGTCGATTATGATGTCTCTGTCAAGCGCACTGACTATACCGTTCGTTACAGAGCCGCCGAGAGTTCCGAGCGGATTTCCGATAGCCACAACGCCCTCTCCGACAACGACCTTCGAGAAATCGGCAACCGTTGCGCACGGAAGCCCCTTTACGTTGACCTTGATGATTCCGATATCGGTCTGGGAATCGCTTGCTGTCAGCTCAGCGTCATACTGCGTGCCGTCCTTCAGCGAGACCTTGACCTTTGTCGCGCCGTCGATGACGTGTGCGCAGGTGATTATATAGCTTCCGCTCTCGCCGGACGAGATTATCACTCCGCTTCCGGCTCCCTTGGTGATATACTGACCGTAATAATCGCTTGTGGTCACAGTCTCTGTCGTGACCTCGACAACGGTATCCGCGGCCTTTGATGCGACATACGCCGTATCACCCTTGCCGGCAGTATCGGTTTTTCCGGTATCTTTCGGTTCGTATGTGACTATCACCGAGCCTTTTCCGATACCGCCGGGAACAGACGTTCCGCTGTTCCCCTCATAGTAAAATGCCATGGCGCCTGCGCCGATAAGCAGGCAGATCA
>FR891159.1:0-634 GCA_000433515.1 Candidatus Colimorpha enterica
TCCGCCGCCTCCGCCGACGCAAGCGCATCGATAAGCCCGCCGATGTTCCCGTCAAGAAACGATTCGAGACTGTACATCGAATACCCGATCCTGTGGTCGGTCATGCGGTTTTGCGGATAATTGTAAGTCCTGATTTTTTCGCTTCTGTCGCCGGTCCCGACCTGGGAACGTCTTTCGGCGGCAATTTTTGAGTCCTGTTCGTTTTTCTTTATGTCATACAGCTTGGCGCGCAGTATCTTCATCGCCCTGTCGCGGTTCTTGAACTGCGACCGCTCGTCCTGACATTCGACAACAATCCCGGTCGGCCTGTGCAGAATCCGTATCGCCGACTCGGTCTTGTTGATGTGCTGTCCCCCGGCACCGGAGCTTTTTATAGTTTCGATCTTGAGGTCGTTCGGATCGATCGCAACATCGACCTCCTCCGCCTCAGGAAGCACGGCGACAGTGACAGTTGATGTGTGTATGCGCCCCTGCGACTCGGTCTCCGGCACCCTCTGCACGCGGTGAACGCCGCTTTCGTATTTCAGCTTTGAATACGCACCGGTACCCTCGACAGTAAAGCATATCTCCCGGTACCCGCCAAGCTCTGTTTCGTTCTCCGAAACAACCTCAAGCCGGTACCCCTGATCCGCCG
>FR891159.1:683-2832 GCA_000433515.1 Candidatus Colimorpha enterica
TACATCCGGAACAGCACCGCCGCAAAAAGCGCAGCCTCCTCGCCCCCCGCCCCGGCACGGATCTCAACAATGACGTTTCTGTCATCGTTCGGGTCTCGCGGCAGCAGCATGACGGTAAGGCAGCCCTCAAGCGCAGTCATCCTCTCCCGTGCCTCTTTAAGCTCGTCCGCGGCAAGCGACCGCAGGTCGGGATCGCTCTCGGCTTCAAGCATCTCCCCGGCATCGGCAGCGCATTTTTCGGCATCAAGATACTCACGGAATTTCTCCATAACCGGAGTCAGGCGGCTGTATTCCCGCATAAGCCTGCGGAACTCCGCCTGATCCCCGGCGATCCCGGGCTGTGACAGCTTTTCGGAGATGCCCTCATAGCTGAGCCGCGCCTCCTTCAGTTTGTCTGCAAGGATCATCCGATAAAGGCGCAGAACGCCTTGTAGGTCATATAAAGATCGAGCTTTGAGATAGCCTCATACGGCGCGTGCATCGAAATCACCGGCACACCGACGTCGATCGTGTCGATGTTCATGTTCGCAATGAACTTCGCAACCGTTCCGCCGCCGCCCTGATCGACCTTTCCGAGCTCCGCCATCTGCCATACAACACCGTTTTTGTTGAGGAAGCTTCTGACATAAGCCGTGAATTCCGATGTCGCATCCGATGTTCCGCTCTTTCCGCGCGCTCCGGTGAACTTTGAAAGAACCACGCCGCAGTTTGCATAGCAGGCGTTCTTCTTTTCAAGGACCTCAGGGAAATTCGGGTCGTAGGCGGCATTGACATCGGCGGACAGGCACTTTGAATTAGCCTTCACAACGCGGTAATTCGCACCTCTTGCCTCGCAGACCTCAGCAAGAATATCGGCGAAAAGCTCGCTCTGCATTCCGGAAACACCGTCGCTTCCGGTTTCCTCCTTGTCGGCAAGAACCGCAAAGACCGTCTTTGCGGTGTCGTTCGAGTCAAGAAGAGCGGTGAGTTCCGAATAAGCGCAGACCCTGTCGTCGTGACCGTATCCGGCGATAAGCGAACGGTCAAGTCCGATATCGCGTGCGTGCATTGCCGGAACGGCGGTAAGCTCTGCCGAGAGGAAGTCCTCCTCGCACATTCCGTACTTTTCGTTGAGAATGCGGAGCAGATTCAGCTTGATCGCTCCGTCCGTCTCCTCTTCGCGGTAAGGCTCAGAGCCGACAATGATATTCAGTCCCTCACCCGTAATACCCTCGGCAAGGGATTTCGACATCTGATCCTTCGCAAGATGCGGCAGAAGGTCGGAGACATAGAATATCGGCTCGTCCTCATCCTCTCCGATGCAGATGTCCACCGATGTGCCGTCGCTCTTCATCACGATCCCGTGAAGCGCAAGCGGTACAGCCGTCCACTGGTATTTCTTGATCCCGCCGTAGTAATGCGTCTTGAAAAGCCCCAGCCCGCTGTCCTCGTAAAGCGGGTTCTGCTTCAGATCAAGCCTCGGCGAATCGATGTGCGCCGCCATGATGTAAGCACCGTTTTCAAGCGGCTCCTCACCGACCCTGAAAACCACAAGCTGCTTTCCGCGGTTGTTGTAATAATACTTCCCGCCGACGGCAATATCATCGCCGAGACGGTATTCGGTGTAGCCTCTTCTCTTCGCCATCGCGACCGAGTACTTCACCGCTTCTCTTTCCGTCTTGCAGTTGTCAAGAAACAGCTTGTAGCTTTCGGCATAAGCAAAAGAGCGTTCCAGCTCATCCTCGCTTATCGATTCAAAAGCACTGCGGTTTTTGTATTCAAGTTCTTCTTTCAGTTCCTTTGCGTTCATTGTCCTTCTCCTGTATTTTGTCCCGGTCCGTTTCCGAAACCGTAGATTTTCTTATATGATTCCGCCGCACAGCGGACCTTTTTCACATATCCCGCCGTTTCGGAATACGGTATGTACGTCAGCCTGCCCGACGCGGAATACCGGTCATCGGAAAGCCACAGGTCAACCGCCGCCTCCCCGGCATTGTATGCGGCAAAAGCCGTCTCCCAGCAGCCGTATTTTTCATACAGCTTCGAGAGCAGATACACCCCGCAGCAAATATTCGTCCCCGGATCGAATATCATTATCTCATCCGGAATGCGTTCAAGCTCGTAAGCCACCGCCTCATATGTCGCCGGCATAAGCTGCATAAGCCCGCAG
>FR891159.1:2872-3226 GCA_000433515.1 Candidatus Colimorpha enterica
CGAAACGGCATCGCGCTGAAACCGGCTCTCGGTCAGTATCACGGCGTAAACTATCTCCTCCGGCACTCCGTATACCCCGGAGTAGTAACCGACGTATACCGAATACCGTATCGGATGAAGCCGCCTGTCGATAAACGAAAGCGCGGCCGACGCACCGAAAAACGCGGCTGTTATCACCGTGACCGCAAGTGCGAACGGCAGAATTTTTACACGTCCCCGGCAGCGCCTCAGCATCTCGCCGCGGGCAGCCGCCGCAGAACACCTATAAGCCGCCTCGTGTCGTTCCAGATATCCCCGGCATTTGAAGCGGAGTTGTCAAGCACATAGTCGCACCGCGAGCGGTAGTAGGAATCC
>FR891159.1:3235-3929 GCA_000433515.1 Candidatus Colimorpha enterica
GCGAGCGGTAGTAGGAATCCGGCTTCTGCTTCGACAGACGCAGCTTCGCGGTCTCCGCGGTAATGCCGTCGCGCTGCATGACGCGGGCTATCTGCGTCGGCCTGTCGGCAATAACGGATACGACCTTGTCGCAAAGCCGGTCAAACCCGCTTTCGTAGAGCATCGGCGCATCGATGACGGCGATCCTTGCCCCCTCTGCGCGGCGCTCATCAAGCCATTTTTCCGTCGCCTTCCTTATGTGCAGAAAAGCTATCGAATTAAGCATCCTGTACTTGTCGTCATCGGGGAAAGCGAGGTCAGACAGCGCCTTTCTGTCGATTTCACCGTCCTCCCGGAGGATCCCCGCACCGAATGCGGCAACAAGGTCATTGTAACACGGCTGTCCCTTCATGTAAACGTCCCGGCACACCCGGTCGGTGTCAAGGCAAGGTATCCCGGATTTCACAAATATCTCCGAAACATAGCCCTTTCCGCTCCCGGTACTGCCTGTAAGTCCAACAGTAAGCATAGCACCTTCCGAATCTCCGCCGGATTTCGCCGCGGCGGTCGGCATCATCAGTTGATCTTCTCCTCGCGCCCGAGGTTTGCGGCTGACCTTTGCGCACATTCCATGATATGCTGAACCGCGGCACCGTCGGCAAATGACGGTGCGGCAGGTTTTCCGTCGCGGACGGAGGAAAGAAACGCGTGCATC
>FR891160.1 GCA_000433515.1 Candidatus Colimorpha enterica
GTTTACGCCATTCTTTGCTCGTGCAAAGGAACGCAGGCAGAATCCGCTTACGCGGAATCTGCGCAAGAAAGCACGCTCAGGGGGTTCCGCCGCGAAGTGAGCCCCGATTTACTCCGGCGGACAGAGTGAAATCAAAAGCCGGGGCTCAATGCGGCTCCGCCCCCCGAGACCCCCCGGGGAACGGGCAAGCCGGGGGAGACAAACAACAGAGATGTTGTGCACAGCGGAGAAAGTTTCTGTGTTCGGGGCAAAAATCGGGAAAGGAGGCACACTTTCATTTGGTATATGACAGAAAAAACATAATCCTCGGGAATCTTTCGCGGATAAGCCGGGAGCAGACGCATCTTATCGAGCGGCGCGAGGCTCACATCGGGGAGCTTGCCGACTTTCTCTGCGACGAGGCGGGAGAGGACGAGATATTCTTCCGCGACAGGGGCTTCCGTGAGGCTTACAGAAAGCTGGTCTCCGATGCCGGCTGTGTCTGCTCGGGATATGCGGCGGAGACCGGAAAGGAAAGCACCGAAAAGACCGGGCGCGCGCTTTCGGCGTACATGAGGGCGTCGCTCTGTCGGAGACTTACCGACGGGCTTGATATCCGCGGGGTTCAGGCGGCGGGGACGTATTTCGACGAGATATCGACGCTTGAGGACGACACGGTGTCGTACATGAGAAGCTCATATGCCGACGAGGCGTTCGCGCGCTTCTCGGAGTACATGACCGACCCGAAGGCGATATACGGCTACGACTTCTCGGAGGTGTGCGACAACGTTTATTATGAGCGCTCGGAATACTGTATCCTTCCGATAGAGAACACGACAGACGGGCGGCTTGCCGGCTTCCGGCGGCTGATGATGAAATACGGGCTGAAAACCGTCATGCTGACAAGGGTCGAGGACCCGCAGGAGACGGGAGCCACGGTTTTTGCCCTGCTGAAGCGGTGCATTACCGTCCCCTCTCACGGGGAGAAAAAATTTCTTGAGATAAGAGTGACAGCCCATGACATTCAGGCGCTTCTCTGCGCGGCAGACGGGTGCGGAATGAAGCTGTCCGCAATAACCGCCGTGCCGGATTCCACGGACGGCTACGACCTTGTTTTCACGGTCAGCGAGGAGGGAATATGCGGATTTCTCAGCTATCTGCTCCTTGAATATGACGACATAACCGTTACCGGATTTGCCGGAATGATATAAAAAGGCGCGGAATGCCCGTACGGAAGCCTTGCACGGCAAAGGAACGGCAATTAAATCAGAAAGGAAAAAAGCAATGACAGAGAACGGCGCAATGAAGGAATACAGGAGATGGCTCGCCTCCGACAGAGTGAGCGGCGACATGAAAGAGGAGCTGCTTTCCATCGGAGACAACGACGGGGAGATACGGATGAGATTTTCCGCTCCGCTCAGCTTCGGCACCGCGGGTCTGCGCGGCACGATGGGCGCGGGGATCAACAACATGAACGTGCATACCGTTGCATGGGCGACGCAGGGATTTTCCGACTATATCAATGCAAACGGCGGGGGAGCCTGCGCCATTGCATATGACACGAGAAACAATTCGGCGCTCTTTGCGCAGGAATCGGCGGAGGTGCTTGCGGCGAACGGGATAAAGGTATACATCTTCGACTCGGCAAGACCGACGCCGGAGCTTTCCTTTGCGGTGAGAGAGCTGGGATGCCGCGCCGGTATCAACATAACCGCCTCCCACAACCCGAAGGAGTACAACGGCTACAAGGCTTACTGGGAGGACGGAGCGCAGCTTGCGCCCGAACAGGCGGCTGCCGTGTCGGACTATATGGGAAAATGCGACGTTCTCGGCGGCGCGGTGAGAATTTCCTTC
>FR891161.1 GCA_000433515.1 Candidatus Colimorpha enterica
CGTATAACGGCAGCTTCAGGGAAACCGCCGACCGTGCGGAGTGCGACGGCGTCATTGATGCGTCGTCATCGGAATCCTCGCCCGACCGGTGGTTTGCGATATACCCCGACCCGGACGGCGGGCAGAAGAGATATCTTATATTTTTTGACGCGTCGCCGAAAATGGTTTCGCTGATGAGACCGTTCGCAATGCGCGGACAGCGGTATTGAATCCGGTCAGTTTCCGCACTCTATGCTTATTTCGTTGAACACCGAGAGGATGTCGTCAACCGTTGTTTCGGTCTTTGCCGCGGCTTTCCTTTCAAGAACGATGTCCCCGTGATGGAGCATGAGCATACGGTTCCCGTATTCGACCGCATAGCGGAGGTTATGCGTGACCATTATTGCCGTCAGGCTCTTCTCCCGGACGATGCGGTCGGTCAGCTTCATGATTATCTCAGCCGTCTTCGGATCGAGGGCGGCTGTATGTTCGTCAAGGATAAGAAAGGATATCGGTGTCATTGTCGCCATAAGGAGAGCTATTGCCTGTCTCTGACCGCCGGAAAGAAGCCCGACGGGGATATCCATCTTGTCCTCAAGCCCCAGACCCAGCTCCGCGACCGCGCTGTAAAGGCGGTCGTTTTTCTTTTTCGGAACGGCGAATTTCAGTCCGTATGGGCGCCCCTTGTTGGCGGCTACCGAGAGGTTTTCAAGGATCGAAAGCCCCGGAACCGTTCCGACCGACGGGTCCTGAAACACCCTGCCGATCTTTGCCGCGCGGCGGAACTCCGGCAGCTTTGTTATATCCTCTCCGTCAAGGATCACCGAGCCTCCGTCGACCGGTATGCTCCCGCTGATTATGTTCAGCATAGTCGTTTTCCCGGAGCCGTTCGAGCCGACTACCGAGATGAAATCGCCCTTTTCCACCGTCAGGGAGAAGCCGGTGAACAGAGTCTGCTCGTTGACCGTACCGATATTGAAGGTCTTTGATATGTTTTTAAGCTCCAGCACGGCTCACTCCCCCTTTTCCCATTCGGTATGGCTCTCCGGCATTTCGGCGGGAGCCTTTATTTTTCTGCGCAGACCGATTGCCGTCAGGCGGTCGTTGAAGATGAGTATCAGCGCGAACATCACGGCGTTGAGGAGCTTGAGGTATATTCCCTCCCTGTCGGCAAGGGCGAGGAAATTCAGCAGCAGGCCGTAGATCAGCGCTCCGACGATGACCGCCGTGGTATCCTTCACCCTTCTGACCTGTGAAAAGAGCGCAAGTCCGATTATCACCGATGCAAGCGCAAGAACGACCTTTCCGCTTCCGCTGTTGTTGTCATACGACGAGAACAGCTGGCAGTAAAGTCCTCCCGACATTGCCACAAGCCCGTTTGCCGCGGCGATGCCGAGGATCTTATACCGTCCGGGGTCTTTTCCCATGCAGACGACAAGCCTTTCGTTCTCTCCGGTCGAGCGGAGCATATAGCCCAGCTTTGTTTTCATGAAAAGGTCGATGGCGAGCTTCACGGCAATTACAAAGACGAGCAGAATTGCGATCGTCATGTAGTCCTTTCCGGCTTTTCCGAAAAGGTTTGCAAGCCTGCCGCCGAAAAGCCCGGTGAGGTTTTCGCTTTTGTATGAGAATATCGTTGTCGTGTAGCCGTTTTTTGTCAGCAGCTTTGTCAGCGCAAGGTTGACGGAGAGCAGGGCGGTCATAACGATTATCCCGGAGAGCAGCTTTGATATCCGGCACCTGACGTGAAGAAATCCCGTCACCGCCCCGGCAATTATCCCGGCGACCGACGAAAGAACGACAGCCGCCGCCGGAGGGAATCCGAGTCTGAGCATAAGTATTGTGCAGACCACCCCTCCGAGCGGAAAGGTCCCGTCAACCGACAGGTCGGGGAAATCGAGGATGGTATATGAAATATAAAGCCCGAGTGCAAGGACGGAATAACAGAGACCCATCTGTATTCCGGAAAGGGCGGTGCCGTATAGTAGCATGAGATTTTTTCCTTTGGTTTCGGATTGTTCTTACTTCCCCACGTCCTCTGCGGAGACGGTTTCGGGGATCGTCAGACCGAGTTCGGTGCAGACTTTTGAGTTATAATAGTTATGCGGCTCGGTAACGGTTGCGACGGGGATATCGGAGGCTTTCTTTCCGGAAAGGATCTCTGCCGCCGCTTTGCCTGCGGCGCGTCCGACGTCCAGATATTCGATCGAGGCGGAAGCGGCACAGCCGACCTTTACCTGCTCTATTTCCGAGCCGAATACCGGGATCTTCTTTTCGTTCGTTATCGGAAGGATGTTGCTTTCCAGCTTTCCGACGACGGTGTTGTCAAGGATATTGATGAAGCACTCGGCTCCCGATGCGATAAGCTCGTTGACCTTTGTATCTATGGTCGTGATGTCGGAGACGGCGGAATCAAGGATCTCCATGCCCTGATAAGCCTCTGCCGCCTTTTTGAGGTTGGCTATCTGTAAGGGGGAGCTTGACTCGTCGGTCGAGAACAGGACGCCGATCTTAAGGTCCTTCTTTCCCATGAATGCCGTTACAAGCTGAAGCTGCTTTTCAAAATCCGGTACGTCGGAGGAGCCGGTGACGTTTTCGTAGTTGCTCATGACCGAGCCGTCGGTTATGGCGCAGTATACTACCGGAATTTCGCCCTCGGCTGCTGTTGCGGCGGCAACGGCTGACGGGGTGGCTATCGCGATGATTATCTCCGCCTTGCCGTTCACGAACGACTGCGCCTGAGACTGGGAGACTGAGGGGTCGAAATTGCTGTTGACGTACTTCACGTCGTATTTATCAAGGTCGATGCCGTTTTCCTTAAGCCCTGCGATAATGCCGTCATAGCAGTTATTGAGCGAGGCATGAGAGCCGAACTGGATTATTGCGACGGTCTTTTCCCCGCCGTTTCCGCAGGAGGCGAAGGCAAAGAGTGAAACGATCACGGTAATGACCGCGAGAACTGCAGATACTGTTTTTTTCATGATAATGATTCCTTTCGGGTTGTAGGTTGTATCAGGTAAATTGCGTGTTTCTTTATTCATCTGTCACACGGCCGCCATCGTCTGTTCATCGGTTTCTCCCTTCCCCGCCGGAATGCAAAAAGTCCCGGCAGTCCTTCGTTAAAGTGAAAGACTACCGGGACGAATGTACAACACTCGCGGTGCCACCCGATTTGATACAGCGTATCCTCTCTTCGCATATGGCAGAAAGCTGCGGTATGCTGCGCATTTGTGACAGGTGCGCGCTCCCGTCGGTTGCTACTTGCGGGAAAGCCCGCTTTCGTCCGCCCTCAAAAGACCATTCGCCGTAAGCTATCCTGCCGCGATTCCACCATCCGCGGCTCTCTGTGAGTTTCACTGCCGGTTACTATTCTTTCTCATCGGTTTGAATACGGACATTATATCACCGTTTCCGGCGCTTGTCAATAGGTAAAAACAGATTTTTTCAACTTTTTTCAAGAATAAACTCTCAAAGTAAATGCAGCAGTGCAATTTGCTTTGAGAATTAACTTCGGCAAGTTTTTCGCAGTTTTTTTTAGAAAAAAGCCTTGACAACCGGCGTCAGTCATGATACAATATGATATGTTGCTTTTGTACCTTTAGCTCAGTTGGATAGAGCAACTGCCTTCTAAGCAGTAGGTCGAGGGTTCGAATCCCCCAAGGTACGCCATACGGTGGGTGTAGCTAAGCTGGTTATAGCGCCAGGTTGTGGCCCTGGAGGCCGTGGGTTCGAATCCCATCACTCACCCCATATGAACAAACCCGCGTATCTGCCTGATACGCGGGTTTTTCCTTGTTTTATCGGGGGTTATGGGAGTTTTGAGTTTGATTCTGTAGTCTCACAAATGAGACGTCAGAATCGGATTTCAGACTCAAATCCGTCACGGAGCTGACCGGCGGGGTTCAGGACCACGGCGGCTGCCTTCTTGCGGCGCGCCTGACATACAATATATCATTTGCCTGCCGGTATACCTCTGCTGTGTGAACTCCTGCCGTCAAAATGTGTGGACATCGTCGATTTTTTTGCGGTTAAACCGTTCTGTCAGATCTCAATTGTTCTGTACCTTTTTTGCTTTTTCTGTCTCACACCCGTTGCAGCTCTGCAGTGCGCTGAAAATATTTTAAAAAAGTCTTGACAACGGACGCGAGGTGTGGTATAATGCTACTTGTTGTCAGAGAGCGCGCCGGAGTGGCGGAACAGGCAGACGCACGGGACTTAAAATCCTGTGATACGCGAGTATCGTACCGGTTCGATCCCGGTCTCCGGCACCAGCCATATATCGCGGGGTAGAGCAGTTGGTAGCTCGTCGGGCTCATAACCCGGAGGTCGTGAGGTTCAAGTCCCACCCCCGCAACCATATCGAGTGGATGTAACTGATTTCAGTTACATCCGCTTCTTTTTTTTGCAAAAAGTATTGACAAGGATATCGTTCGTGAGTATACTTTAATGATTTAGCGAGAAACGCTGAATGGGCGGCATGGGCGAAGAAGGAGATTGTTATGTTTAGAATCGTTGATGATTCAGAATGCAGGCGTTATCGCCAAGACTGTGCTAAAGTCCTCACCCATGTCAGAGATACGCTGAGGGACGAAAAAGATATCATAACACAATTTACTCTCGTTGGCAGCGGCGCACGTAACATGGTCACCAGAAACGGCAATGGTCCGTTTGATTTGGATTATAACCTCGAAATCATTAAAGCACCGAACGAGTATTGGAACGACCTTCGCAAACTCAAAGACACTATTCGGGTTTTGCTTGACAAGGCGAGTGGCTTACAGTGCTTTACTGAATCGCAAAATTCAACCGTCGCGTTGACAGCCTTGCTTCATTTCAAAGATGAGCCGCAGATCGAATTCAGTTTCGATGTAGCTATCGTTGCAAGGAATCAAGACGGAACGCTATGCCGTCTGGTAAACAATAAGCACTATTTCTATAGCGGTATACAAGGGCAATATACTTGGAACGAGATACCGAGTTCGCATAATGTCAAAGAAAAAGCCGATCGTATCAAAAAATCAGGTAAATGGCTTGAGGTTCGCGAGAGATACGTTAAACTGAAAGATATGTATCTTTCCCGTCAAGACAAAGAGCACCCATCATTCATCGTATATATTGAAGCGGTTAATCAGGTTTTCAATAAATACTTCCACTAAATCCTATGTACGGAGCAGGTTTACGCCTGCTCCGTTTCTTCTTCCTCAAAAGAATCATCGCCCTCACCGTACTGCTCCGGGAACAGCTCTTTCTGACCGTCTGACGGCTCACAGGAAACATACTCCACGGCAACACCCTCGCGGATGTCGGCGGTGTAGTTGGGATGACACTGCGTGGGGTCGATGTCCAGATACCCGACGAACTTGTAGTAGATAACAAGGCGTTGGGTTTTATTTCTGCCCGTCCCCTGCGTTTCGTACACGTCGATGTGGTCGATCAGCTCGTTGAGCACCTGCTTGGTCAGCGTTCGCATTTCCATGAACTTGCGGATGGCACGGATGAATTCCTCCCGCTCGCTTTCCTTTTCGCCCATCTCGGCAAGCTTCTTGCGCAGCTTCAAAATCTTCTTTTTCAGCTGTTCGCGCTCGTCGGCATATTCGCTTGAAAGTATACTGTAATTCTCCTCCGTGGTCTTGCCCTCCAGCTTGTCCTCATAGAGGGATTTCAGCAGTTTCGGGATCATCTCAATGCGCATTTCCGACTTGCGTAGCTCGGAGGCTGCCGCTTTCTTCTCGCTCTCATACTGCTTGTTGCTCTTGCGAGCGAGAATCTCGGCGAAGCGGTTTTCATCGGCAACAAGGTATTCCGCAAGCCGCCGCAGCTCCATTTCCACCACCGCTTCCACCGCATCGGCGCGGATATAGTGGCGGGTGAGGCAGGTGCCGCGATAGTCTTTCACATAGTTGGAACAACTGAAATAATGAATATCCTTGTTCTGCGTGTTGGTGTGATACCACATCTTACTGCCGCAGTCCGCACAGCGGAGGATATCACAGAAGATACTTTTCGGACCGTTAGCCTCCTTCGGTGCGCGCTGATGCGTGCTTTTCAGCCTTTTCTGCACCTTTTTATAGGTGTCGCGCTCGATGATCGCCTCGTGTCTGTCCTCAAACACCATCCAGTCCTCTTTCGGATTGTCGATACGGCGGTGATTCTTGAACGACTTGGAGTGCGTTTTGAAGTTCAGCACATCGCCGCAGTATTCCTGACGCGTCAGGATACCGTGGATGGTGCTCGATTTCCATTTGTACGGATTCGGCTGACTTTTCTTGCCGCCGCGGTTGATGCCTTTGGACGCCCAGTACGCCGTACAGTTGAGGTGCTGCTCGTCCTGCATGATCCTTGCGATGGTATCCTCGCCGTTGCCGTCCAGATACAGCTTGAAAATCTCCCTGACGACGGCTGCGGCCTCCGGGTCGATGATCCAGCGTTTCTTGTCCTGCGGGTCTTTCACATAGCCGTACGGGGGTTGGGAGAGCGGTTCGCCTGCTCTCCCTCTGGTATTGTGCGCAGACCGCACCTTGCGGCTGATATCCTTGGCGTACAGCTCGTTCATGATATTCTTGATGGGGATAAAATCGTCCATGTCCGTTGCCCCGTCAACGCAGTCCACATTATCGTTGATGGCGATAAAGCGGACATTGTGGTCGGGAAAATAGTTTTCGGTGTAATATCCCACCTGCAGGTATTCACGCCCGAAACGGGACATATCCTTAACGATGATCGTGCTGACATATCCCATTTCGATATCATCGAGCAGTTCCTGAAAGCCCGGTCGGTTGAAATTCGTTCCGGTGTAGCCGTCATCCACATAGAACTTGGTGTTACCCATGTGGTTTTCCTTGGCATACGCCTGGAGCATTTTCTTTTGGTTGGCGATGGAGTTACTCTCCCTGTCCGTATTGTCGTCTCGGCTGAGACGGCAATACAGGGCGGTAATTCCGGTTAATTGTTTTTGCTTTTTATTCGACTGCATAATAAATTATCTCTCCTTTCCGGCAGTCGAACGCACGGGTTTCGGTTTCATTTTAGGCTCTTCTTTCTTTGCGGTCAAATCTGTAAATTCGTCGCTGATAATATCCTCCATGGCGTCGGAAAGGGTCTTGTCCTTGCCCGTCAGCGTCGCCTCGGCAAATCTGCCCTCAACTACATAGCGGGTGTTGATGATGTCATACTCGCGGTGTCCGCCGCCGATGCCGATGATAAAGCGGCTGTCGGGCCGGTTCTGTTCGGGTTTCTTTTTCATGGTTATCGTTCCTCTCTTTCTTTCGGCTTGTCCGCGCGGTTTTGGGTGTGCTGACGGTAGAATTCCATGGCGCGGATCATGGTCGTCTGCATTTGTTTGGCAGTCGTACCGGGCGGAAAATACCGTCTCAAGGGAGCTGCCTCAATTTTCAGATATTCTTTTTGGTTGCCCTTGATTTCGGACATGATCTGCGAAATACCGCTGTCGGTCAGCGTGTAATCCTCGCTGAGCTTGCGTAGACGCTGTGCCTGCGACAGAGACGGCGTGAGTTCGTCGCAGGCCATGATTTGGTATAGTGCGTTCTGCTCATGGCTGTTGAGGTAGGAAAGCTCCACTGCGGGAGTCAGCGCGATCCGTCCCTCATCCACCAGTTTCAAAATGTCGGGAATGAGATTGGTGAGACGGATATAACGCTGAATCTGATTGCGGCTATCAGGCGAATCAGCAGCTAATCTATCGATGCTTTTTGTTTGGTGACCAACTTGGTCACCATTTTCTTTTCGCCCCGGAGATCGTTTCATCGCGTCATATTTCATCTTGTACGCAAACGCCTTTTCACTCGGCAGAATATGCTCCCTTTGCAGGTTGCTGTCCACCATCGTGATAATGGCTTCCTCATCCGTGAGGTTGCGGACGATCACCGGCATGGTGCTCATACCGAGAGCGCGGCAGGCAGTCAGTCGGCGGTGGCCGGATATCAGCTCGTAGCCGCTCTCCGTGGGTCTTGCAAGCGCGGGGATCAGCACACCCGATTCCCGGATGCTTTCTTTCAGTCGTTCCATTTCTTCATCTTCCATGACTTTGAACGGGTGCTCCTTGAATGGTTTCAGATTATCGAGAGGAAGCTCGTCCACTTTCGGTTTCTTCGCGTCGATCCGCTCCTCTGTGCTCATAAAGAGCTCATCGTACCCGGTCAGGCCCAGGTCTATGCGGTCTGCTTTCATGCCTCGTCACCTCTCTTTCTTCGGGCGGTAAACATCGTTCGGTTATTTCTTTCAGACAAACTTTCAAATCTGACAGCGTCTGGCGGAGCAGTTCTTCATCCAACGGTTCGGAGAGAAATACATTCTTGAATATCCGATCCAAATTGAAATGAATATTCTTCATCATGCGGACCGTCTGAAAAAGAGGGGCAGGCGGCGCTTCCATGATCGTCTTTCCTTCGATCATTGTGCGGATAAACTGCTCACGGTTCATAACCGTCTTGTCCACCATCGCATTCAGCCGTGCAAGTTCCGCATCGCTCAGATAAACCGTGATCTTGTTGTTCCTTGTTCTGTTTGGTTTCTTGTTTTCTGCCGCAGGGGTTTCAGGGTTTCTCCTGACAAGCGAATCTGTCCGGACAGATTCAGTGCTTGTTGAGACAGCGGCGTTATATTCGTTCCACTTCATCGAGATACACTTCCTTTCTTGAATTTTCTCTGTAATGGAGCAGCAGGTGGGTACCGACCGGGATTTCATAGAACCCTAAGTACCTCTGCCACCACTGGGTTGTTGCCATAACTTTTCTGCTGTCCTCAAAAGTAAAGAAGACTCGCAGACAATTCCGCGCCTCCGCTTTCATATCCAGGACGGCAATGAACTTTCCCGGCTCAAGATTCAGCACATAATCCGTTGTGATGATATTCTGAGCTTTGAGCTCGTTTTGCGTGTAGACCTTGTCCTCCATGCGTTACACCTCCTTTTTCAGCAGTCTGATCAGCGTGCGCGCTTCGTCTTTGGTGAAGGTTCCGCGGCTTGTGCACCTGTCGTGATCCGGAGACCAGTCGTGAATGTCGAGTTTCGGCTCTGCACCGTTCCAGCTGACCATATTCAGCTCCAGTTTCCAGCCGCGTGACGATTCGGAGATCACTCCGATATGCCTTGTGATTTTGCTTGTGATCTTGTCTTTCATTTTGATTTCCTCCTTAAATTTTTGAATTTAGGCAGTTGAAAGAATCTGCCTATGTAACCGGCTAAAAAGAAAAATGCGATTTGCCGCCGTAATCTTCTTCTATCTATAGAAGTTTCTTCTCTTTAGCTGGTAGAAATAGTTACTTACTTAATTACTTATAGGGAGCGGCTTTGGGAGTTTGATCTGACTTTTACGCATCACCTTCTTTCATGAAGCAGTCTTTTTACTGTCTGAGAAGGAATGAACTTACCGGTTTTGAAAGCTATTACAGTTACCGATATTTTTCTTCTTCTCAGGTAGTAAGAGGTAGTTACTTAAATACTTACTTATAGCGGAGTAAGCACCGCTTTTCCTCGCCCCTTTTGTATGCCTACCCCGGGATCTCACCGCAGCGTCGCCGCGCTCGCTCTTTCGAGGTCATCGCACAGTCATGGAACTTGGACTCTTTATTCAGTTGTCAAGGTACATATCCTCATAATGTGAGGAATGAGAGAGGATGTTTTTTAGGGTCCTGTCGAAAATTTTTTCTCTCTACTTATTCCGACTGGGAGAGACCGTTTTAGTAGGTGTTTTCAAAAAAGTTTTGTTCCCCCAAAGAGTAGCCAGCGAGAAAGTTCGAAATGTGCGGGTTCCAAGGAATTATTTTCTCTTCACTTATTCCCACTGAGAGAGGCCGTTTGGGGAGTCATTCTCAAAAAAATTTTCTCCCCTCAAAGAGTAGGCAGCGAGAAGCCAGTTTTTTCACCCCTGTTTTGAATATTCCTTCAATTGTTCCCACTGGGAGCGGTCAAAAGTTGTGTCTGTTTTGCAATTTTCTTCCCTCAATAGGTAGGCAACGAGGATGATCAAAAACCGCGCCTTTGCCGTAAATATTTTTCTCCCTCAAGTGGTAGAGCACGAAAACGCGGATTTTATGAATGGCTTCCGAAATTTCCGAAAGATCCCCTCAAGGGGTGGAGCACGGGAACGCGAAAAATATAAGGTTTTTTCGAAAATAATTTTTTCCTCCCAAGGGATAGAGCATGAAAACTCGATTTTTATGAATGATTTTGAAAATTTCTCTCACATCTGGTAGGCATCGGGAAAGGCGAAAACTAAACCACTTTGATAAATTTCTTTATTTTCTCCCTCAAAGGGTAGCCATCGAGAAACGCCAAAAATTGCGGGGTAAATGAAAATATTTATTTTATCCCTCAAGGGGTAGAGCACAGAAAGCCGGTTTTTATGCGCTTTTCTCAAAATTTTTTATTTTTGGCTCCGAATCGGAGCCATCTTCCCGTTGCCTGATATACGAGGCTCCGAATCGGAGCCATTTTTCGTCTGTGGCATCAAAATTGATGCCATTTTCGGGAGTGGGATTTCCGCTGTGGCATTAAAATTGATGCCATTTTTGATTACCTCCTCACTGATTCCCAGTGGGAAAGGTCATTTTTTAAGTAGTTTTCAAAAAAATATCCGCTCACTTAACCCACGGTTGGAGGTCGTTTTGTCAACCTATCCGGCGAGAATTTCTCCTATAATTCCTTACAGCAACTTTTGCGGCTGAAAAACGACACGATTTATGAAAAAATTCCCCACACCCCTATACCGCAACTTTCGAAGCCAAAAAACGAAGCACTTTCCGAATCTTTTTCAAAAAAATGTTCTCACCCCTCTACCGCACATTTTTGAGCCAAAAACGGAAGCACTTTTACAAAAAACTTTTTCAACCATCTACCACACATTTTCAGGCAAAAAACGGACACGCTTTTCAAAAAAAGTTTCCTACTCCTATACCGCATGTTTTTTCAGACGAATCTAAACACCTATTTCAAAAAAATTTTCTCTACTACTGTTACCGGGACATTTGAGGGCGAAAACTGAACACTAACTCCGAAAAAAGCATAAAAAGTAGCGCCTGCCTCGTATTCAGAAGCAGACGCTATATCTTTTCGGGTATTCAGTTGTAGATCAGATCATGCAGGACGATTTCTTCGGCTCGGCTGCGGATGCTGTTCATCCGTCCGACCCATTCCATTTGATTCTCGGCTTTCAGTTTTTCGGTTACGCCTTCGGCTTTCTTCATCTGCTCAACCAAACGGTCGAACATTTCCTCAGCCGCTTCGCCGATTTCTTTCAGATGGTCTTCTAACTTCCCATCGAGGAACATGCCGGTATAGATTCCGTTTCTATGCTCACGCAGATACCGATGACGCATTTTTGCAAATCTGTTGTACATATTTTTCCTCCTTACGCATACGCGATGTAAATCAAGTAGTTTCCGTTTCCGAGGCTCTCTGCCCAGATATTCACCGCGGTAATGTCATCGTCGCGTTTATAGCGGTCAAGACGGTGCGTCAGGTCCCGCTCAAGATAAATGCATTCGGCGTTGGCGGTCGTCGGGTTATCCCAGCAATCCACCGCCGTTTCGTCAATTTCAAGCCCGATTTGAAGCGCGTAGGACTTTGCAAAGCTGATCCAGTAATTGACATCAAACTCCGCTTTCGGCGACTCTGTGACGCTCTCAGGCGGCGTTTCGACGGTTTCCGGCAACTCTGTCGGCTTATCCTCTTTGACCGTTTCTGCGGGCGTTTTTGGCATTGTCGGCGGTTCCGTTGTTGTTTCCGCTTTGATCGGAGCAATAGGTGTTTCCACCATTGTTTCGGTTGTGGTATCCGGTACTGGACTCTGCTCCGGGCGCTCAATGGCGGTCGGCTCGGTCGTCTCCGTTTTTGGAGTCTCGATGACCGGTTCAGTTTCCTTAGTGGTGGATGCCTCAGTTACTTCCGTTACCTGCGTATCTGCAACAGTCGTTTCCGTTGGCTCGGTTTGCATACTTGACAAGGTTTCCGCAGGCTTTACCGCCGAACACGCGCTCATCAGAAGCGCCAGCAGCAGGATGATGATTTTCTTCATGGCTTTCGCCTCCCTTCGCGTATATGGTAACGAAAAGCGGAAGAAAACACCAATGTGCAAAAATCGGATTTACAGATTTGACGGGGATGGTATCTTGTGAGTATATTCGGTTGTCAAGGAACAGCGAAGGTTTGACCCTTCACTTGTTCCCACTGAGAAGCCCGAATCGTACACCTATTTTGGAAAAGAATTTTTGAGAAAAAAGAAATAGCCCTCTCCGAAATTGATCGGAAAGGGCTGTCGCCTTTGATGTGGCATTGTCTTATCAAGCAACGAATCTGTGAGCACAGATTCACTTGTCAGGGAATTCCCTGAGACCCTGAAAAAGCGAAACTAATTTCCGAATACAAACGATTCAAACTAAAATGTATTGGTCATGGCTTCATAAATCAGGATTTGATTTTCATCATTTTGCTTCATTTTGTTCACTAATTCTTTGCTAAAAAGAACTGTATCCGTGAGGAGATTTACCGATATACTGTCACTATATTTTTCTATCAGCAACTGCGTAAGGCTCAAAGATACGCCATTTTTGATTAGAACAATTTCCACCGCATTGGCTGTTCCATATTTTAAGGTTAAATATAGATTCTGTTCAATAAGTTCCAAATCATGAAGAACTTCAACAAATTTCATAATTGTATTATCGATAAAATCTTGCTCTTCCTTAACGCGTACTATAGCCAAATTTATCAGCTGTGCTTGATCCTTTTCGCGAATATCTGTCCATAGATTTCGATGGCCCCCATCACGGGTTTGTGTTCCCCATTTGCCCACATAAACGATGGGGTCTCCATTTTGAGAAATAATCCTCCTCCAATAGGTGATAGTATGAGAAATCATCTGGTTAAACGGAAGACTTTGTAATTTCCATGATAAAAACATCTTATAATAATTTTTTGCTGATATATTCCTAAATCTCAGGAAATTATTGTTTTCTTCATTCTCCCGGGTGTATGGCAAAAAAATATCACATATTGCATCAAGTAAAGTTCCGCTATCTGAAATTTTACCATTCAAAAGGACATTCTGCGCATACTCGCTGACTTTCTTATCAAGGCCTGCTTCGCAATCAAAAACATCAATCTCTGTTACATTATTTAAGATACATATTTTCCCGATATTGGTTGCAGCATATCTTTGTTGGTAGTTTTGGATTGTTTCCGGTTCATAATTCTCTATAAATTCTTCTGCTCGAATTAATTCGTTTGTGTTTTCCTCTGTAATAACTGAGTTTTTAAGTAGAACATTATCTACTTGGTCGTTAATGTCCTTATCAGCTTTCATTACATCGCTAACATATTTTTTTACATTCGCAAATTGCAATAGCAAGTTGCAATAGTTTTCAAAAAGGTAACAAATCGAGGTAGAGGGCCGTTGGCTCACGGAAGGAGG
>FR891162.1 GCA_000433515.1 Candidatus Colimorpha enterica
GCGCAAAGGGCACGACAACCTTTGAGTACGGCGAACTTGGTGCGCACAACTGGACACCTGCTACCTGTACTGCTCCTAAAACCTGCTCCGCATGTCAGGCAACCGAGGGTGATCCTCTCGGACATACCGAAGGCACCGAATGGAAGTCTGACAAGGACAATCATTGGCACACTTGTACGGTTGCAGGCTGTGGTGTGGTAATCGAAACCAGCAAGGCGGCTCATACCCCTGACCGTGCAGAGGCCACCGAAACCGATGCGGTTAAGTGCTCTGTATGCGGATATGTGATTACCCCTGCTCTCGGTCATACCCACCACGATGTAGACACTACGAAGTTTGAATCTGACGAAACAAATCATTGGAATACCTGCTCCGGCTGCGGTGAGAAGCAGAACGTTTCAGCTCATGAATTTGAGTGGAAGATTGACAAGGATGCTACGGTGACCGAAAAGGGTTCCAAGCACGAAGAATGTAAGGTTTGTGGCTACAAGAAGACTGCTGTTGAAATTCCGGCAACTGGAACACCGACCGATCCGACGCCTGAGAATCCCGATTCTCCTCCGACCGGCGATAACAGCATGATGGCTCTTTGGATTGCTTTACTCTTTGTTTCCGGCTTCGGAGTTGCTTCAACTGCCGTTTACGGTAAAAAGAGAAAATCTGTGAAATAACGGATAACTGACCAATTAAGGAGGGCGGTGGCGGAGCTTCCGCTGCCGCCTTTTCCTTATGAAAAGGATTTCTTTGGAAGTCCCTTTCCGAAAGGCGGTAAAGAAAGGCGCTTTGCCGTTTTTCGGAAAGAAATCGAATAAGGAGAAATCAAATGGACGAACAAGAAAAAGAACTTGAAGAAATACTTAGAATGTTTGACAAAGCACCCTCGCCTTCGTCAGAAAGGAATAACCAAGCTCAAATGCGGCAGAACAATTTGCAGTCTCGGCAGATTTCCCAAAAGCCAATTGACGCCGAACGGACTGCCCGCACATCAAATCAAACTGCATACAAAAGACAACCTCAGTCAAGTAAAGGCAGGTATCTCTCGTCTAAACGCAAAGCCGCAATAAAGCGCAG
>FR891163.1 GCA_000433515.1 Candidatus Colimorpha enterica
AACGGCGGCCGGAGTTTTTATCAGGAATGCCGGGTGCTGCCCTGCTCCGTTCAATCAATATGATTCCGGTCAATGCCCCGAAGGGGATCAGGTCGACTGTCTTATTACAAGCTCCGGATGGAACACCTGATTCAGCTCCTCTTTCGGGACGTTTTCTTTTTTCATGAGGCGCAGAAGCAGGCGCATACCCTCGCGTCCCTGGCGGTAAGCAAGAAGATCGACGGTCGACAGTGAGGGGAAGGTGAATTCACCGCTTTCGGTATTGTCGTACCCGACGACGGCAACCTTCTGCGGAATTGCGATCCTCAGGTCGTTCAGAGCCTTAATGATACCGGACGCCATGTTGTCGTTGAAGGCAAAAACAGCATCGAAATCAAAAGGCCTTCCGAAGCGTTCGGTTGCCGCTGTGTATGCGTGATGACGGGAGGGAATGCACTCCGAAATCTCCATGCAGTCCTCCGGAAAACCGTTGTCGGCAAGACATTTTGCAAATCCGAGGCAGCGGTCAAGTGCCGAGCAGAACCCGCGGTATCCCAGTGCCGTCATGACGAGGAAGCGCCGTTTTCCGCGGCTGATAAGGTGCTGAGCAATCATATAGCCGCCCTCGAAATCGCTTGAGACAACGCTTGGAATCCCGTCGCCGGGGAAGGTTCTTCCCACAAGAACAAACGGGATATCAAGCTCCTTCATCCGGTCGATGTTGTCACGGTTTTCAAGCGTCGGACAGAGTATCATGCCGTCAACCTGTCTTGAGTACATTGTCTCAATGGCTGCGCGCTCGTCCGCTCTCCCCTCGTTTGAGGTGGAGAAGAGTATGGTATATCCGTTCTCGCGGCAGACGTCCTCGACACCCTTGTACATTCCTATGCATATGGGGTTGAGTATGTCAATTATCAGACCGATTATGTTTGTGCTGTTCGTACGCAGAGAGCTTGCGGCATAGTTCTTGCTGTAATTCAGCCTCTCGGCGGCGGCAATGACTTTCTCGCGCGTTTCTCCGGAAATGTCCGGCATATTGCGCAGCGCGCGTGAGACGGCTGTCGCCGAGATGCCCAGCTCTTCGGCTATATCTTTTATTGTTGCATTTCGTTTCATGTTGAGATCCAGTCGGAAAAAAATATTGAAATAGGTATTGACAAAACCGGGGTACCGATGTATAATAGGAATCAGAGATTACTTTAACGTTGAAGATGAATATCTGTCAAGTAATAATTTGTGCATTATTGACACCGTGCCAATTTCTATAATACTATTATAAATGGAAAGAGCGGTTTTGTCAACACAACCTCTCGCACGGAATCTCAGAAGAACAGGAGACCAGAATGATAAGATCAAACATAACTCTGAACCGGGAATATACAGTCGGAAAGACCGACGAAAGGCTGTTCGGTTCCTTCATCGAGCATATCGGCAGGGCTGTCTA
>FR891164.1:0-775 GCA_000433515.1 Candidatus Colimorpha enterica
GATAGGGCTTGGCAGGCTCGGGATCGCCGACAATTACGCCGGATATCTTGCCGTTATAAGGGACAGGGTCGAAGAGCGCTACAGTCAGCCGGGAAAGCTCAGCGCCGCGAAGGCGACGGAATGGCACCGCATTTCGCTTGCGATTCTCGCAATGGGCGGGGATCCGACCGATATCGGGACGGACGCTGACGGAAACCCGATAAACCTCATTGCCGACGGCACATATGACAGGGGAAAGACCACCCCTCTCGGCAGGCAGGGCATAAACGGCTGGATATGGGGGCTTATCACGCTTGACAGTATGCGTTACGATATCCCAAAGGGCGCTTATTACAACCGCGATGATATCATAATCGGGATACTCCGTCAACAGCTGCCCGACGGCGGGTTTGCGCTGAGCGGAAAAACCTCCGATCCCGATATCACGGCAATGGCGCTTCAGGCACTGGCACCGTATTACAACAGTGAAAAGAAATATACCTACAAACAGAAATCCCTCGGTCAGGAGGTCACAAAGGCGGTTTATCAGGTGACTGAAGAAGCACTTGACTGCCTTTCCGCAATGCAGCTTGACACCGGCGATTTTGCAAGCTGGGGGACGGAAAACGTTGAAAGCACCGATCAGGTCGTTGTCGCGCTGTGCTGTCTCGGAATCGACCCGCTGAAAGACGAACGCTTTATAAAGAACGGAAAAACGCTTCTTGACGGCATTCTGAAATACCGGATGAGTGACGGCGGCTTTGTCCCTTCCTATGCCTATGATCCGGACAACCCG
>FR891164.1:911-8533 GCA_000433515.1 Candidatus Colimorpha enterica
TTCCGCGAGGAGCAGAGCAATGCTCTTAAACAGCGTATTTCCGACCTTGAGACCGGAATTTCGGCTGTCACTGCATCCGCTGACAGAACCGCGCTTGAAGAGCTGCTGACGGCGTTCTATTCGCTCCCGGAGGGGGAGAGAAGCTATGTAAAAGGTTACCGCAGGCTCTCCGAAGCCGCAGTGTCTGCCGGGATAGATATTGACAGGATAGCCGATACCACAGAGGTAATTGAAAGCCCAAAGGACGGTCAGAACGACAGCGTTCTTCTGTACTTTACGGATTCCGACCGAAAAGCGGCAGACGGTCTTCCGGAAAGGCTGACGACGGAGCAGTATGTGACGGTCACGACGCTGCTTGACAAGCTGAGGCAGTGCGAGGATTTCGACGGAAAAGACGCTTATCTCGAAAAGCTGTCAAATGCAAAGGCGGATATCGCGGCGATACAGACGGAGATCGACAGAATAAATGCCGATATAAAGGCAAGGCTGTATCCCTTCACGGATATGTCACTGAAGGACAGAAAAACCGTAAATTCCATTGTCGGACGCTATAATGCCCTCAGTGAGTACGACAGGGCGAAAATAGAGCGCTGGGAAGACGTTGTCAAAACAAAAACACAGCTTGACAATATTCTGCGCGGCATTGTCATTGGAGTGGTACTCTCGGTAACTGCCGCTGTTGCGGCGGTGTTTCTTGTCCGCAGAATAAGGAAAAAGCGCCGCAGTAAAGAGAAGGCAATGGAAGAGCTGGCGGCGCAGTACGAAAATGAGGACGGATAATACATGAAAGGAGGAGCGGGATGAAGAAAGACATTCTTGCGGTATTCGGAATAATACTTCTGATAGCCGCTGTTATAAACGGGACGAACATTCAGTCGGTTGACGAATACTATCTGACGCACATAGACGACATAACGCCGGAAAGCGAAACCGTCATCATCAGCATAAGGTGCGGCACCGTGCTTGACAACTATGACGACCTTGATCCCGCTCTCAAATCGGAGGAGTTCGTTCCGGCTGACGGGGTGATTCTGCCTCCGACGGAGTATGTGCTCCGTCCGGGAGACACTGTGTTTGACATTCTTGACCGTGCGGTACGTTACAACAGGATTCAGATGGAATATATGGGCGCCGACAAAAACAGCTACGGCAGCGTGTATATTCAGGGAATACACTATCTTTACGAGTTTTCCTGCGGACCTCTTTCGGGGTGGATGTACCGTGTTGACGGAGAATTCCCGAACTTCGGCTGCTCGAAATACAGACTGAAGGACGGACAGGTCATTGAATGGGTCTATACCTGCGATCTCGGAAAAGACGTCGGGTGTGAATGGAAGGAAGAGGGTGCGGCAAAATGAAGGCATTCGGGAACTACCACCCGTTTGTGCTGATGGTTTATTTTCTGTCGGTACTGCTGACCGCGATGTTCGTGTCAAATCCCGTACTTCAGCTGTGCGCACTGGGAGGCGGGATACTGTTCTGCCTCATGCTTCAGAAAAAAAGCAGCATACCCGGAAATATCGGTTTTTATGTTCCTCTGTTTCTTATGGTTGCGGTCACAAATCCGCTGTTTTCGCACAACGGGGTAACACCGCTGTTCTTCCTGAACGGCAATCCCGTCACGCTTGAAGCCTTTATATACGGAATTGCCATTGCGGTTATGGTGGTCGGGGTGATGATGTGGTGCAAGTGTTACGGCGAGATCATGACAAGCGATAAGTTCCTGTATCTTACCGGAAGGGCTACGCCGAAGCTGTCGCTCGTCCTTTCGATAGCGCTCCAGTTTGTTCCGATGTTTAAAAGGCAGTTGCACAGGGTCAGCCGTGCGCAGAAAGCGATGGGCTTTTATTCTACCGGAGGCTTTGTCGATAAGATCAGAAACGCCATGCGGGTGTTTACGGCTATGATATCATGGTCGCTTGAAAACGCGATGGAGACCTCGTCATCCATGAAGGCAAGGGGATACGGACTGAAGGGAAGGACAAATTTCTCGCTGTTCCGTTTTTATGCCGGGGACGGGGTCATGCTTGCCGTGTGCGCGGTGCTTCTTGTGATAACAATTTCAGGCACTGCGGCGGGCGAAACGGCATTTTACTATTATCCCCGTATAAGCCGGCTCAACTGTTCGGCTTTTGCGGTTATTGTTTATGCGGCATTCGGACTTATGTCATTTCTGCCGTTCATCATCGAGGTTAAGGAGGCTGTTGTATGGAAATACTGCGTATCGAAAATCTGAGCTTCAGATATCCCGGAACGGAAAAACGCGCTGTTGACAGTATCGATCTTTCGGTCAATGACGGAGAGTTTATCGTTGTGTGCGGAGAATCCGGCTGCGGAAAGACAACGCTTCTCAGACTTCTGAAAAGAGAGCTTGCACCGGCGGGCGAAAAAAGCGGGAATATCTTTTACCGCGGCACCCGGCAGGAGGAGCTTGACGGCAGGACAGCGGCTGCTGAGATAGGCTATGTGCTTCAGAATCCCGACAATCAGATAGTTACCGACAAGGTGTGGCACGAGCTTGCATTCGGGCTTGAAAACATCGGTGTTCCGACAGAGGTGATACGCCGAAGGGTCGGAGAGATGGCAAGCTATTTCGGTATTCAGGAATGGTTCAGAAAAAAGACAGACGAGCTTTCCGGCGGGCAGAAACAGCTTCTCAACCTTGCCTCGGTGATGGTCATGCAGCCGAAAATACTTATCCTTGACGAGCCGACAAGCCAGCTTGACCCGATCGCGGCATCGGACTTCATTTCAACGCTGAAAAAGCTCAACCGTGAGCTCGGGCTGACGGTAATTCTTGTGGAGCACCGGCTTGAGGAGGTATTTCCAACAGCTGACAGGGTAGTTCTTATGGACGGCGGCAGGGTGCTTTTATACGATTCTCCGGTAAACGTCGGAAAGCGTCTCGGTGAAATGCAGGACAGCCACCCCATGCTTCTCGGACTGCCGAGCGCAGTGCGGATCTTCAACGCGCTTCACATAGACGACGTGTGTCCCCTGACTGTCAGGGAGGGGAGAGACTTCCTTGAACGGCATTTCGCCGCCGACGAAAACGCGATAACTGTCGGGGAATATAACCACAGCGACGAGGCGGCAATAGAGCTGAAAAAAGTGTGGTTCAGGTACGAGAGGGATCTGCCCGACGTTCTGCGCGGGACATCGCTCACGGTTTACGGCGGGGAGTTTTACTGCATCCTCGGCGGTAACGGCACCGGAAAGACAACGACGCTTAACGTGATCTCCGGTCTGAACAAAGCCTATCGCGGCAAAGTTATAATTAACGGTAAGCCGATAAAGGAATACAGGGGAAATTCGCTTTACCGGAACAATCTTGCTCTCCTTCCGCAGAATCCGCAGACGGTGTTTATAAAGGAAACGGTGAGGGAGGACTATTCGGAGATCCTTGAAACGCTCGGCATATCAAAAGATGAGCGGACAGAGATGATTGAAGCTGTCACGGCAAGGGTCGGGATCAGTCACCTTCTTGAAAAGCACCCGTACGACCTGAGCGGCGGGGAACAGCAGAAATGCGCGCTTGCCAAAATGCTGCTTCTGAAGCCGAAGATACTGCTCCTTGACGAGCCTACAAAGGGGCTTGACGCTTATTCAAAGCATACCCTTAAAAACATACTTGCCGACCTTAAGCGCGACGGAATGACCATCCTTGCGGTTACCCACGATGTGGAATTTGCGGCGGAGAACGCCGACAGGTGCGCGCTGTTTTTCGACGGCGAGATACTTTCTGCCGACGTTCCCGAGAAATTCTTTTCGGAAAACAATTTCTACACAACCGCGGCGAACCGCATCGCCCGTCAGCTCTGCCGGAACGCGGTTACCTGTGAGCAGGTCGTTGCATTCTGCGAGGGGCACAGGCGATGAAAAAGCGGCTTTCTTATCTCATTTTCTGCCTTGTTATTCCGACTGTTGTCCTCGGAGGGGTCTGGCTGTTCCGGGACAGGCAGTATGTGTGGATTTATCTCTGCGTTGCCGTTCTGTCCTGCGTTCCGTTCTTCATACATTTCGAGAAAAGTGAGAACGACACAAGAAAACTGGTGCTTATCGCGGCGATGATCGCGCTGTCGGTTGTCGGAAGGATAATTTTCACTCCGGTTCCGGGATTCAAGCCGGTGACGGCTATGGTCGTTATCACGGCGATGTATTTCGGCAGTGAGGCGGGCTTCATGACGGGTTCGCTGTCGGCGCTTATATCTAATTTCTGTTTCGGACAGGGACCGTGGACACCGTTTCAGATGTTCAGCTGGGGAATCCTCGGTTTTATCGCGGGAATCATCGCACGTCAGCTCAGGGAGAACAAGGTCGTTCTTGCGATATACGGGATAGTTTCCGGAGTTCTGTATTCTTTCCTTATGGACGTGTGGACGGTGCTGTCAGCTGACGGATATTTCAATTTTTCAAGATACCTTGCGGCCGTTGCGGCGTCGGCTGAATTTACGGTGATATATGCGGTCTCAAACGTTATATTCCTGCTTCTGTTCGCAAAGCCGATCGGGAAAATGCTTGAGAGAATAAAGGTTAAATATGAATTGTGATATGGGCACGATAAACAGAACTGATTGTGTTACTTATATAACGCGCAGAGGCAGTGTTATTTCCGGATCTGCTCCGTCTTTTTACCCTGTGTTTTCACCTCTCTGCAATTCCCATTTCCGCCGCTGAGACGGCTGAGGCAAATGTCACGGCTGTCAGCAAAGAGAATGCGCCGCTTGTGATCTTGGCGCGCGGACGGCGGATCATCGTGTAATCGCCGACGGAGAAGCTGATATTTCCGTCGGTCAGAACGCAGGAATTGTTTTCGGCGGTAAAATGCCACTCGGCGTTGCGCTTATCAAGCAGATGCCCGATCATTTTTCCCGACGCTTCAAAAGCTTTGTCGGGATTTTTCAGAAGCATACCGTAACTATCGGCAGCAGGAAAGACAAATCTGTCACGGCAGACGAGATAATGCGACGACAGGCTTATCATCCGGCAGAGATCATATGCGGTCAGGCGGGTTATCGGTCTGAAAGCGAGAAATGCGGAATATGCCGCATTCGCGAAAAGCTCCGGTATACTGCGCTCCGTGCCGGACAGTATCGTTTTTTCGGCTGCGGAGGCATAATGCGTAACCCAGTCAAGACATATTTCCGGAACAGTTACCGGAGGTCTTTCGGAGAGTATTGAGGGAAAATACCATTTCAGGCAGTCGCCGTCACGGATGAGCAGCGATTTTTCGGTTCTTTTGCCCATATACAGGTTCAGGATGCCGCCGCACTCCGGAACTGAATCCGTGAGGATCATATCATAATCATCGCCTGACAGACAGAGAAGAAGTCGTTTCCTGTAGTGAGCCGATATAAACCCGCGTATCGGAGGATTTTCGTATATAACAGTGCCGTCGGCTGAGGTGATCATCGCGGGAATCGCAAGGCGGCTCATATATCCGGCAGGAGTAAGCATATTACGTTGAAGTCCTTTCTTTCAGAGCCCTGCCGCATTTCTGCGGTTTGAAATAACGATTACTATTATAACCTTAATTCCGCGTCCTGTAAAGTGCGGACAGGAATTTTTTTGCTGCTTTCCGGTTGAAATACCGGCAGAGACATGGTATAATATCCTTAAAAGGAGCGGTTACGTGATGCAGGAACCGGATTTGGGCATGACGAAACAGGAGTTTTTATCATTCTGTCTTAAAACGTTCGGTGTACAGCCGGACTATCCGTTTGACGGGGATACCGAGACCGCGGTACTTCGCCACGGTGACAACAGGAAATGGTTCGCGATTCTGCTGCGCGTTTCGCTTCGCAGATTCGGCTTTGATTCCGACAATGCCGCCGACGTTGTCAACCTCAAGCTGCCTGCCGAGATGTTCGGCTCGTTCGGAAAGGACGACGGTGTTTTCCCGGCTTATCATATGAATAAGCTCCACTGGGTCTCGGTACTTCTTCCGGGAGCGCCGGACAGCATCGTCGAGCTTCTCGCCGACGCAAGCTATGAGACGACAAGGAGCAGGAGGAGAACGCGGAAATGAAATATTCCGTCGCAAAAATACCGCCTGACAGGAATTCTGAAAACGCAAAAGCGCAAAATTCTGCGGAGAACAGCTGAAAAACCGGAGCCGGGTGCATACCCACTCCGTTTTTTTGTCAGGCAGGGAATAATCGCGGCTGTGGCTCGGCGGCAGTGAAATGCTCCGGAAAAATTCGGAACGTTGCAATTGACACCGTGACAAAAATGAGGTATAATATAGTGATAAAATGTCGGAACCGGGCGACCGGTCGTTAAGAGGCGGAAATGACTGAAAATATACTGAACACACCCGCGGGAAGGTTTGTGCTTGAACACAGCCTTGCATATGAGGCAGAGCACGGACATAAACCGGGGGTATACATAAAGACCTTCGGCTGTCAGCAGAACGAGGCGGACAGCGAAAGACTTGCCGGAATGGCGGTCGTCATGGGATATGAATTCACGGACACGCCCGAAAATGCCGGACTTGTCATTTTCAATACCTGCGCCGTGAGAGAGCACGCGGAGCTTAAGGCACTGTCTCTGACCGGACAGATAAAGCACATAAAGGCGGCAAATCCGGAGCTTATCGTCTGCGTCTGCGGCTGTATGGTGGCGCAGGAGCACAGGCTGAACGATATAAAGAACCGCTACCCTTACGTCGATTTTCTTTTCGGAACCGGAACCCCGGAAAAACTGCCGGAGTATCTTGCAGAGGCGATAAAGACCGGAAAACGCTCGTTTTATCCCGATCAGTCCGCCATGCCCGTTATCCCGGAGGGACTGCCCGTCAGACGCGAGAGCCGTTTCAGAGCATGGGTCAGCATAATGTACGGTTGCAACAATTTCTGCACATACTGCGTCGTTCCTTACGTCAGAGGACGCGAGAGGAGCCGCAGACGCGAGGAGATCCTTGCCGAGGTGCGCGGGCTTGTTGATGACGGCTGCCGGGAGATAACTCTTCTCGGTCAGAATGTCAATTCCTACGGCAGGGGACTGTACGACGACTACTCGTTTGCCGATCTGCTTGAGGATATCTGTAAGATAAAGGGCGAATATTTCATCAGGTTCATGACCAGTCACCCGAAGGACGCGTCACATAAGCTGATCGACGTTATCGCCGCTCACTGCTCCGACGACAGCAGGCCGAAGATTGTGAAGCAGTTCCATCTGCCGCTTCAGGCGGGTTCCGACAGGGTGCTTAAGGCGATGAACCGTCATTACGGTTCCGAGTCGTATCTTGCTCTTATCGGCTATATGCGTGAGAAGATACCGGATATCGCGCTTTCCACCGACATAATCGTCGGTTTTCCGGGAGAGACCGAGGAGGATTTCGCGGACACGCTTTCAATGCTTGAAAAGGTAAGGTTCGATGCCTTCTTTTCGTTCATCTATTCGCCGCGCAAGGGCACTCCGGCGGCTGAAATGGAACAGATACCGGATGCAGTGAAGAATGACCGCTTCAGACGGCTTCTTGAGGTTCAGAATCGCATTTCGCTTGAAAAAAACCGCGAATACGTCGGCAGGACTGAAAGGGTGCTTGTCGAGGGCGTAAGCAAGACCGATCCCGGCATGATGACCGGGCGCAACGAAAAGAACCGGCTTGTACATTTTCC
>FR891164.1:8606-25426 GCA_000433515.1 Candidatus Colimorpha enterica
AACTGCCGCCGACACATATTCACTCAGAGGAGAGCTTGTTTTTTGATTTTCCGGCTTTTGCCGGCGAAAGGGAGTTGATGGCATGGCAGTCACGCCGATGATGCAGCAGTATCTTGAGATCAAGAACCGATATAAGGATTCGATACTATTCTACCGTCTCGGAGATTTTTACGAGATGTTCTTTGATGACGCAAAGGTGGCTTCAAAGGAGCTTGAGCTGACGCTCACCGGCAGAAACTGCGGCGAGTCCGAGCGCGCACCGATGTGCGGAGTGCCGTTCCACAGCGCAGACCAGTATATCGGGAGGCTTGTTGCAAAGGGCTATAAGGTCGTTGTCTGCGAGCAGATGGAAGACCCGGCAAAAGCAAAGGGGCTTGTAAAGCGCGATATTGTCCGCGTCGTCACTCCCGGAACCGTTATCGACAACACTCAGCTTGTCGAGTCTCAGAACAATTACCTCTGTGCCGTCTGCTTTGACGGAAGCTCTGCGGGAATTGCCTTTGTTGACGTTTCGACCGGAGAGATGACAGCATCCGGTTTTGAGGGAAAGGACACGGATGAAAGAATCCTGAACGAGCTTGGTATATACCAGCCGAAGGAGATAATGCTGAGCGACTCTCCCGATCTTCATCCTGGGATAAACGATTTCGCTTCCCAGCGGCTTCACGCCTTTATTACCGGACGGAAGGACGAAAGATTTGATTATGTGAAGTGCCTTGCATCCGTCAGCCGTCAGTTCGGCGCTGTCGGAAAGGAGGCGGCAGAGCGCGGAACGTCGGTCGTCCGGGCGATCGGCGCGCTTCTTTCCTATATTGCCGAAACACAGATGACCGAGGTCACAAACGTATCGAAGCTGACGCTGTTCGACGACGGGCAGTATCTTGAGCTTGACCTTGCGACAAGACGGAATCTTGAGCTCTGCGAGACAATGCGGACGAAGGAGAAGAAGGGTACGCTTCTCTGGGTTCTTGACCGCACAAAAACCTCCGCCGGCGCAAGAATGCTGCGAAGATGGGTGGAACAGCCGCTTGTTAACGCGTATTCGATTGGCAGACGTCAAAGAGCCGTTGCGGAGCTTTGCTCGTCGTTCATGATGAGGGAAGAGCTTTCGGAGCAGCTGCGCCACGTGCTTGACCTTGACCGCCTGATGACGAAGCTGGTGTACGGCACGGCGACAGCCCGCGACCTGCGTGCGATATCGTCAACCGCCGCACTTATCCCCGAGATAAAGGAAATGACCGCCGATTTCGTCAGCGAGGAGCTTTCCGATATTCACACTCATCTTGACACCCTTGCCGATATACGCGAACTTATTGACCGTTCGATTGTTGACGAACCGCCTTTTTCTCTTCGCGAGGGCGGATTTATAAGGCGCGGCTTCAATTCCGAGGCGGATGAGCTTTACTCGATAGTCCACGACGGTAAGAGCTACATCGAAAAAATCGCAGAGGACGAGCGCGAAAAGACCGGGATAAAGAACCTGAAGGTCTCATACAACCGTGTTTTCGGATACTATATCGAGGTCACAAAGTCATTCCTGTCGCAGGTGCCCGACAGGTACATAAGAAAACAGACCCTTGCGAACGCCGAAAGATTCATAACCGAGGAGCTGAAGGAGAAAGAGACCATGATCCTCGGTGCTTCCGACCGGCTTTCGGCACTTGAATATGAGCTTTTCACCGCCGTGCGCGAGAAAATTGCCGGGGAGGTAAAACGGGTGCAGGAGGCTTCGGCGTATCTTGCGAAGCTTGACTGCTATATCAGTCTTGCCGATGCGGCTGTCAAAAACAGCTACGTCTGCCCGGAGATTGAGTACGGAAGCACGATATCGATAAAAGAGGGGCGGCATCCCGTTGTCGAGCAGTTTGCAAAGGACGGCTATTTCGTTCCGAACGACACGCTTCTTGACACAAATCACAACCGTCTTATGCTGATAACCGGTCCGAATATGGCGGGTAAATCGACATATATGCGTCAGGTTGCGCTTATCACGCTGATGGCGCAGATCGGTTCATTCGTTCCGGCAAAGGAGGCAAGGATCGGTATCGTTGACAAAATATTTACCCGTGTTGGCGCGTCGGACGATCTTGCATCGGGAACGTCCACGTTCATGCTTGAGATGAATGAGGTTGCATATATCCTGAAAAACGCGACAAAGCGCAGCCTGATAATCTATGACGAGATCGGGCGCGGGACAAGCACGTTCGACGGCATGAGCATTGCGCGCGCCGTTGCCGAGTATACCGCAGGAAAGAAGATCGGCGCAAAGACCATGTTCGCCACGCACTATCATGAGCTTACCGTGCTTGAAAAAGAGATCGACGGCGTTGTAAACTACAATATCGCCGCAAAAAAGAAGGGTGACGACATAACATTCCTGCGCAGGATAGTAAAAGGTGCAACCGACGAGAGCTACGGTATCGAGGTCGCAAAGCTTGCCGGAGTTCCGAACGGGGTCATCCGCCGCGCAAAGGAAGTCCTGCGCAGGTTAGACGAGGAGAACCGGAACAACGTCCCGAAAAAGGTTCCGGAGGTCAACAGCAACATAACCTTCGACGATTTCAAGGCAGACGAGGTCAGGGAAAAGCTGCTGAACACCGATGTCAACCTTCTGACTCCGATCGAGGCACTGAATTTTGTCTGTGAGCTGAAAAAACTGGCTGAATGATTATACTGTATATCCGTGCCGTGCACAAAAGAAAGGATGCTTTCGCCCCTGCGGAGGTGATGATCTGATGGGAAAAATTAATGTGCTTGATACGCAGGTCGCGAACCTGATAGCCGCAGGCGAGGTCGTCGAGCGCCCGGCATCTGCCGTAAAGGAGCTTCTTGAGAACGCGATTGACGCCGGCGCCGGGAAGATCACTCTTGAAATCAAGAACGGCGGCATCTCGCTTATCCGCGTGACGGACGACGGGTGCGGCATGACGAAGGATGACGCGCTTGTCTGCGTAAAGCGTCATGCCACAAGCAAGATAAGCTGCGCGGCTGACCTTGACGGAATAGCAACTCTCGGATTCCGGGGAGAGGCGCTTGCCGCTATATCAAGCGTATCGAAGATGCGCATAATGACCCGGACAAAAAACAGCCCGACCGGAATAATCATAGAATTCAATGCCGGGAAACCGGTTTCTGTCGAGGAAGCCGGCTGTCCGGAGGGAACATCGGTAATTGTCGAGGAGCTGTTTGCCAATGTTCCGGCAAGACGCAAATTTCTGAAACGCGATGCCGCAGAGACCGCTGCCGTTGCCGCCGTCGCCGAGAAGATCGCGCTGTCCCGTCCGGATATTTCGCTGAGGTTCATTGCCGACGGCAATCTGCGTTTTCTGACAGCCGGTGACGGAAAGCTGGCAGACGTGATCTATGCGGTTTTGGGAAGAGATTTTGCAAAAAAACTGGCGCCGGTTCACGACATGACCGAAGGAGTGAGCGTTTCCGGCTTCATCGGAACACCGGAGAACTGCCGCGGCAACCGCAATTACGAGAATTTTTTCATAAACGGCAGATATGTCCGGTGCAAGACCGCCTGCGCCGCGCTTGAACAGGCTTTTTCGTCATATATTCCGTCGGACAAATATCCGGCGTGTGTTATCTGCCTTGAGATAAATCCGGCTTTTGTCGATGTAAACGTGCATCCGCAGAAAATGGAGGTCAAGTTTTCGAACGAGCGTCCGGTCTTCAATGCTGTCTACTGCGCCGTCAGAAACACGCTGATGAACCGGATAGACCGCCCAAGGCTTGCCGATTCCGAACCTACAAGGCTCAGCGGAGACAGCTATCGGCTTTATAACGATATAATTTCTGTCAAAACCGATACCGATGAGGAGGCGGCGAGGATCGCCGACGAAAGGGAAAGGCTGAGTGCTAAATACGAGCAGATAACCGTCCGCGCAGAGGCAAAGGAACCGATGCCGCACTATGAACCTCCGGCCGATGTGCCGAAGATGTCCGCGGATATCCCGGAAACGTTTCAGGCAGTCAGCGGTCAGCCACAGGTTCTCCCTGATATCACGGTGCCGCAGATAAATGATCATCAGCCTCCGGTCGGCACCTTGCCCGATGCAGATATATCACGGGAAAACGTTCCGGATATTTTTCCCGCGCCCGTGACGCAGCCGGAATCCGAGCCTGAACCGCCGGCCGTTCCGTGGTACCGCATCGCCGGGGTGATTTTCAACACATATGTTTTTGTCGAGCTTGAGGACAGAATGCTGATAATCGACAAGCACGCCGCACACGAGAGGATTATTTTCGAAAAACTGCGGCAGAACATGAAATCCGGCGACCCTGCATCCCAGCTTCTTCTGCTTCCGGTAGAGCTTACTCTGACCCCGGAGGAGCTTGCCGCCGCCGAGGAATACCGTGACGAGCTTTACAGGATCGGTTACACCTTCTCCTGCGCCGACGACGGAAAGACCGCACTGATAATAGCATATCCATCAGCACTTGACACGGCTCAGGCGAAGGATATGTTCACCGTGCTTGCCGCCCAGCTTGCCGACGGGACCGGCGATGTCGGTACAAGCAGGGAAAGAACATACGAAAAGGCGCTTTATCAGGCATCCTGCAAGGCCGCCGTAAAAGGAGGCAGAGAGGATCTGCCGGAGAATATCCGATGGATAGCGGAGCAGGTGCTGACCCGCTCCGAAATACGTTACTGCCCACACGGGCGACCGGTCGCTTTTGAGATGACAAAGAGTCAGTTCGAAAAGCGCTTTGAAAGAATATAAACATGAAAGGCATAATTACACATGGCTGAATTCAGACTTCTGAAAACCGAAGGACACGCAAGACGCGGAGAGTTTGAAACTGTTCACGGTACGGTGCAGACGCCGGTGTTCATGAACGTCGGTACCTGCGCCGCAATAAGGGGCGGAGTTTCGACAATGGACCTGCGCGAGATCGGCTGTCAGGTCGAGCTGTCGAACACATATCACCTCCACATCCGTCCGGGAGACAGGCTTATATACGAAATGGGAGGAATTCATAAGTTCTTCAACTGGGACCGTCCGGTTCTCACCGATTCCGGCGGGTTTCAGGTCTTTTCGCTTGCAAAGCTGAGAAAAATCACCGAGGAGGGGGTCAATTTCAGCTCCCATATCGACGGCAAGCGCATTTTCATGGGACCGGAGCAGTCTATGCAGATACAGTCGAACCTTGCTTCAACCATCGCAATGGCGTTTGACGAGTGTGTCGAGAACCCGGCGGAATATAAGTACGCAAAGGATTCCTGTGCCCGCACCTTCCGATGGCTTGAAAGATGCAAGAAGGAGATGGCAAGGCTGAATTCCCTCCCGGAGACGATCAATAAAAACCAGCTTCTTTTCGGCATCAATCAGGGCTGTACCTACGAGGATCTCAGAATCGACCATATGAAGCGGATAGCGGAGCTTGACCTTGACGGCTACGCGATCGGCGGTCTTGCCGTCGGAGAGCCGGCTGAGGAAATGTACTCTGTCATCGAGGCTGTCGAGCCTTTTGCGCCGAAAAACAAACCAAGGTATCTGATGGGTGTCGGAACGCCGCAGAATATCCTCGAAGCGGTATACCGCGGTGTCGATTTCTTCGACTGCGTCATGCCGAGCCGCAACGCAAGGCACGGGAATCTTTTCACATGGGAGGGCAAGCTCAACCTTCTCAATGAGAAGAACAAGAAAGACCCGCGTCCGATATCCGAAAGCTGCGGCTGTCCCGCGTGCAGGAATTACTCAAGGGCATATATAAGACACCTTCTGAAGGTTGACGAGATGCTGGGAATGCGCCTGTGCGTGCTTCACAACCTGTATTTCTACAATGAGCTGATGGCGAAGATCAGAGAAGCGCTTGACAACGGGTGCTTTGAGTCGTTCTACCGTCAGTATGTTGACCGCCTTGCCGAAAGGGTATGATAAAAATCCTTTTCCGCGACAGGTATATGGTCTTCTGCGTAAAACCGGAGGGCATTCTGTCGCAGGATTCCGAAAATGCGCCGAACCTGCCGGATGTGCTGAGGGAACAGCTCGGCACTTCATATGTCGGCACGGTTCACCGACTTGACCGCGAGGCATCGGGGGTCATGGTGTACTCTCTTGACCCGAAGATAACCGGAAAGCTCACCGCCGCATTTGCCGATAAGGAAAATACGGTAAAGGAATACCGCGCGCTTCTCACCGGTGTCCCGGAGGACAGGTGCGGGGAGCTTCACGACCTTCTGTACCATGACGCGAAAAGGAACAAGACATATGTCGTTGACAGAATGAGAAAAGGCGTCCGCGAGGCTTCGCTTTACTATGAGGTCGTGTCGGTAAATGACGGCCGTGCGCTTGTTTCCGTGCGGCTGTTTACCGGCAGAACGCATCAGATACGCGCGCAGTTCGCTTCAAGAGGTCTTCCGATCTGCGGCGACGGCCGCTACGGCGGCGGGTCCGGAAGGCTTATGCTCTCGTCGGTGAGAATATCGCTTCTTCATCCGGTTACGGGGGAGAGGGTTGAGGTCAGAAACAATGTATTTAGCTAAAGTTCATTTATTTGTGGGTGAATAAATATGATTAGTACTATTGAGGGAAACGCCACGACATTGAGCATTGTTCTCTTTATTTTGCTTATTTTAGTTGCTGCTCTTGCTATTGTAATACTGTTATATCACATTGACAAAAAGCACTATGATGAAGTTTATCATAATAGCGAGCTGCTGAGAGAACTCAGAAAACTGAATTTATCCGTACATTTCTATGAAGATATTGACAGATACTATGAGTACACGGCATGGTGTGATAGAAAATTGACTTATGACAAATTTTCAGTTTTGCATTACTTTGCTGAATATATCAGAGATAATCTTGTTGAAACAAGTAGAATTGTCGAACATACCGAAGCAAATTGCAAGACATTTCTCGAATATCACGAAAAATGCAGAACGTTATATGATTCAAAGCACTATGTCCCCAGCGATAAGCGTGACAAATACTATATAAAAATCGAAAAACAGATTTTCGAAGAGGAGTTAATAAATCCGGTTATCGAATTCAAGTTTCGGGTATACAAAAAGTATGTATCACCTGCGGGCAGAAAATACTATTATGATTATTGCGATTACGATTGCAAGCAAGTTTCTCTTTGTATAGATACCGTCAGAAAAGAAATAAATGAGGCAATTGCATATCGAAGCACGATTCAATTTGAACGTGCCAGAATGACCGATTCACTCCGATACGATGTCATGAAGCGCGACGGTTTCCGCTGTCAGATATGCGGTGCTACACAAGCAGACGGTGTGAAACTGCACGTTGACCATATAAGACCGGTTTCAAAAGGCGGCAAAACCGTCATGTCAAATCTGAGAACGCTTTGCGACAGATGTAATCTGGGCAAGTCTGCAAAATATGATTCATACGGTAAGAATTAAATACTCCTAAGTCAGCCTTCATCCCCGAAGGCTGATTTTGTTTTAATACATTCTTAATCATTCTGCGAAAAAAACTTAAATAAAACTCCATTACTCCTCCCGAAAAAACTGATATAATATTTCAGTATAATGTATTAATCGGAGAAAAAACTGCTATGGACAGCTATGTAAGATTTGAAAATGTCGGAAAGATATATAAATCGGGAGAGGTGGAGGTCACGGCTCTTCATGACGTTACCTTCGGTATCGGAAAGGGCGAGATATGCGTCATCGTCGGTCAGTCCGGCGCGGGGAAAACCACGCTTCTGAACATTCTCGGCGGAATGGACAGCCTGACCTCCGGTGAGGTGTGGCTCGGCGACCGGAAGATATCGGAATACAGCACAAAGGAGCTTGCCGGTTATCGCAGACATGATATCGGGTTCGTGTTTCAGTTCTATAACCTGATTCCGAACCTTACGGCGCTTGAAAATGTTGAGATCGCGACCCAGCTTTCGAAAAATCCGCTTGACGCTGAAAAGGTGCTTGAGCAGGTGGGGCTTCGCGACAGAATGAACAACTTTCCCGCTCAGCTTTCCGGCGGCGAACAGCAGAGGGTGGCAATTGCGCGTGCGCTTGCGAAAAATCCGGGGCTTCTGTTATGCGACGAGCCGACCGGCGCGCTTGACTATCAGACCGGAAAAGCGATCCTTAAGCTGCTTCAGGACACTTCGCGCGAAAAGGGAATGACCGTTGTGATTATCACTCACAATTCCGCACTGACCGCAATGGCTGACAGAGTTGTGAGGATAAAGAACGGAACCGTTATCGGGACAGAAACAAACGGCAACCCGACTCCGGTCGAGGATATCGAATGGTGAGGCGGCTATGAAATCTCCTATCGTAAAAAGCACGCTTCGTGAGATAAAAAGTACCTTCGGGCGGTATCTTGCAATAATCATGATAATCGCGCTCGGCGTCGGATTTTTTGCCGGGCTTAAAGTGACCCGCCCGGCGATGCTGAAAACCGGTCAGAAGTATCTCAGCGAAGCCAATATGTATGACTTCAGGCTGCTCTCGACCCTCGGATATACCGATAAAGAGGTTGAAAAGCTGGCTGAGATTGAAGGTGTAGAATACGCCGTCGGTTCTTTTTCGACAGACGGCGTGTTTGATATCGGTGGATCGGAAAAGGTCTTTGCTGCACATTCGGTCACCGAAAAGGTCAATCTCCTGAAAACCGTTTACGGAAGAATGCCGACGGCTCCTGACGAATGTGTACTTGATCACATCAGATACGGCTCTGATATGATCGGTAAGACTGTCACTGTTACCGAGGGAAAAGGCTTTGCATTCAAAGATTACCGCGTTGTGGGAATTGTTTCGTCCCCGTATTATCTGAATATTGAGCGCGGAAATACAAAGCTGGGTGACGGGACGGTCAATGCATTTATTTATATACCGTTTGACGGCTTTGATACCGAGGTTTACAGCGAGGTTTTCGTTACCCTGAAAAACAAAGCCGATATTTTCTCCGAAGAATATGACAGGATCATTTCCGACGCGGAAAAAGCAGTCGGTGACTGCAACACTGAGGTCAGCACCGCTCGGTTCGACTCTATAAAATCCGACGCGCTCTCCGAAATCGACGATGCGGAAAAGAAGTACAACGATTCCTTCAGCGAATATCTCGACAAGAAGAGCAAAGCGGAGAAAGAGCTTGCCGACACCCTTGACAAGCTGAATTCAGCCGAAAAAGAGCTTGCCGACAGAAAAAAAGCCCTTGAGGACGGCTTTTCGCAGCTTGATGAGGCCGAAAAAACGCTTAAGGCAAATATATCGGAAGCAAAATCGCAGATGTCTCAGCTTGAAGCCGCCGGAATGACCGGTACCGAGGCCTATCTTAAGCTGAGCGCAACCGTCGCTGCCCTTGAGGGAAAACTCTCGGAGTGCGCTGAGCAGAGAAAAACTCTTGAGAACGGCAGGGCTGAGTCAGAAAAAGCCGAAAAAGAGCTTGCCGCTTCAAAAGAAGAGTACAACAGAGCAAAAGAAAAGGCAGACCGCGAGCTTGCCGATGCTGGATCAGAGCTTGCCGACGCGAAAAAGAAGATCGACGATGCCCGCGCCGACGTCGAAGCTATGGAAAAGCCGACGACGTATCTCCTTGACCGCGGAGACAATACCGGATATGTCTGCTACGACAGCGACTCAAAAATCGTTGACGGAGTTGCAAAGGTATTTCCGGTGTTCTTCTTCCTTGTCGCGGCGCTTGTCTGCACGACGACAATGACGAGAATGGTCGATGACGAGCGCGTGCAGATCGGAACGCTGAAATCTCTCGGCTACGGCAGCGGTGCGGTAAGCGGAAAATACGTGTTCTATTCCGGAAGTGCCGCGCTTATCGGGTGCGTCGGAGGATTTTTCCTCGGCACATGGCTGTTCCCGATGGCGATATGGAAGGCTTACGGAATGCTTTACGGCTTTGCTCCGGTTGAATATGTATTTGACGTTCCGCTTGCCGTGATTTCGCTTGCTGCCGCTATGCTCTGTTCCGTCGGCTCAACGCTTCTGTCCTGCCGCAACGAGCTTACAAGACGTCCTGCCGAGCTTATAAGACCCAAGTCCCCCAAGGCAGGAAAGAGAATTCTTCTCGAGCGGATCGGATTTATCTGGCACAGGCTTCCGTTTTTGCGCAAGGTTTCGCTCCGGAACATATTCCGCTACAAACGCAGGCTGTTCATGATGATCCTCGGGATCGGCGGCTGTACCGCGCTTGTGCTTACCGGTTTCGGTCTGCGCGACTCGATTGCCGATATCGCAAATATGCAGTTTGACAACGTGACGGTTTACGATTACGTTGTGACCTTCTCCTCACCGCTTGACGAAAACGCACGGAAGAAGTTTGAAGCAGACAACTCAGCTGTTCTGTCGTCAGTCGGATTCTTCTGTCAGGAGAGCGGCGATGTCATATCCGACGGCGGTAAAAATCGGTCTGTAACGGTAGTTGCATCACTTTCCGGTCAGTTCTCCGACTTCATCAGACTTCATAAGGGGAATACCGATATCCCTTCGCCCGGAAAGGGCGAGGTCGTTCTTGACCGGCGCACCGCATCTGACATCTCCGTATCCGTCGGCGATACGGTCGCGATACGTGATATCGACATGAACGAGGTAACGCTCAGAGTGATCGGTATTTGCGACAATTATGTCTACAATTATGCTTTCATCTCTTATGACAGCATAGACGGTATCGGAAGCAGAATAAAGACGGTTTACGCAAACGTCAGGGAGGGTGTTGATATCCACGCGGCATCGGCTGAGCTTATGAAGTCCGACAATGTCCTCAATGTCACCGTCAATGCCGATATCAGAAGCCGTGTCGATAACATGATGAAGAGCCTTGATTCGATCGTCTGGCTTGTTATCGGCTGTGCCGGAGCGCTTGCACTTGTCGTTCTGTTCAACCTCAGCAACATCAATATAACCGAGCGCGTCAGGGAGATCGCAACAATTAAGGTCCTCGGCTTCTATCCCTCCGAGACATCTGCGTATGTTTTCCGTGAGAACCTGATACTGACTGCTCTCGGAACTCTGTTCGGAATTCCTCTCGGAATATGGCTCCACAGCTTTGTCATCAACTGTATAAAGATCGACATGGTGTCATTTGACAATATTCTGAAACCGGTAAGCTATCTGCTCGCCGTGCTTATGACCTTTATGTTCGCCTTTGCGGTAGAGCTTGTCATGAGACGCAGGATAGACGGGATCAATATGGCTGAATCGCTCAAATCTGCCGAATAAAAATCAGGCATCGGGATATTCCGGTGCCTGATTTTTGATATGCGGTTAAACGTCAGTCAATTCTGTGGCGTTCTGCTCCGGATACCGTATCAGTCCTGAAGAGAAGGGAAATACACCATATCGCGGAGAGCGCAACGAGAGTATAGACTATACGGCTGACAACGGCAGTCTGACCGCCGAATATCCACGCAACGATGTCGAAACGGAAAAGACCGATGCTTCCCCAGTTAAGACCGCCGATTATCGTAAGCGCAAGTGCGATTTTATCAAGCATTTTATCAGCTCCTTGAAATATTTACAGTACAGCCGCGTCCTGAGGCGCAGATGTTTATTGCCGCGGATCATACCCGGCAGAATAAATATTCCCCGACAGAGCTTCAATTATACCAAACGTCAGCTTCAGTTGCCCGGAGCGGTTTCATTGCCGCTTCCGGGATCGGTTCCGCCTGACGGAGCATCGGTAATGCGGACGACGCCTTTTGTGATCTCAGCCTTGATCTTTGATTTTTCATCGGGGGAGGTTATTTTCAGCTCACCCTCGTAATCGGTTCCGTTGTAGTTTATCGCACCCTCGGTAGCCTTTATATCGTATGTGATAAAATCGGACGAAACCGTGCCGGTCGATGCGTCAACGGTAATGTTTCCTTCTTCAGCCGTCATTTTGATAAGCTGCATGGAGGATGATTTTACGGTAATGCTTCCTCTGACCGCAGTCAGCGTTGCGAAGGAATTGACGTTTTCGATGTCCGTGGTGCGGACACCGTCGAGGAAAATGTCGCTGTCCGTCGTGCTGATGCTGTATTCAATCCCCCCGGCGATGTCTGATAGGTAAACATCGCCCTTTTCAGAAGTCACATTCAGCGACTTCAGTCCGCTGTTTCGGGAAATACAGACAGTAATGCTTTTCTGCCGATCTCCGGAGGGCTTTTCCATAAGGAAATAGCGCAGGCCCTTGAATCTGATCCCTCCGCCGCTCATGTCGATGAGCGAGGACATAAAGCCGACCGTGCCGTCAACCGTGACAGTGGAACCGGTAAGAGTCGTTGAATAGGAATTTGCATCAAAATTCTTGAGTTCTATATAGCTTTCGCTTTCCGAACCGCGGATATGCACGTCGATTCCGGAAAATTTAAGGGCGAGCTTTGTAACGGTGTCGTCGGCGATATTGTAGGTGTAGACCGAATCGCCGTCCTTGTTGATCTCCTGGTCATATATACGGATGCCCTGATTTTTTGCCATTGACTTTGCAACGCCGCAGACCATGAATCCGCCGATGAGAAGGATCAGCGAAAGAGCAAGAAAGATAAGGGATGTCGGTTTCATATTCCTATACACTCCTTCTTAAGGTAGATATACAGCTCCTTCAGCTTCTTTACAACGAATTTTGCAAAGACAAGAAGCCATTTTGCCGCATAAGGCATAAGGCGAACCGCGAAATTGTATACAAGAATTCCGCAGAAAAGGACTGAAGAGCCGATAATGATGCTGAGACCGCATTCATAAAGACCTATCGGCATTGACGAGATCATCTGTGCGACGCCGAATATCAGCCCGAATACCGAGGCAAGCGTGCCCGCGGCTGTCATTGCGACAAGCAGCCCGACGGCGGCGATAATCAGAACGGCGATTGCAAAGAATGCTGCTCCGAAAAGGAAAGCAATTGCAAGCAGGACTGCCAGTGTGAGCGGCAGCGTGGCTGCAAATATTATCCTGAATTTCTGGGTGTTGCGCTTCAGCGTTTCCGGGTCCGGGGCAGTATAACCGACAGGCTGAAAATCGTCAACGTGCTTTACTTCCGGCTTGTTTATCCGGCTGTTTACCGGCTGAGGCACGGGAGAACCGGAATTTCCGTTTTCCCCGGTACCGCCGTCATCGGGCGGAGCCTGCCTGCTGTTCTGATCCTGCACCGGAGGGGCTTTACGCGGCTGTGCCGGCGGCTTCTGCGGCTGACGCGCTGCAGGTTCGCGGGGAGGCTGCGGCGCTTCGGGTTTTATGGTGCTTTCCTCTGGGCTTTCCTCTGGCGCAGAAACGGCATCAGCGGGCGATTCCGTCTGCGATTCGTCGGATATCATTTTATCGGTTATCCTCTTTATCCGTGCCGCGACACGGTCGATGCTGCCGAGCTTTGCGATTTCCTCACTTACTTCCTCGTCGCTTTTATCCGAGAAGTATCCGTCGAACTGAGTCAGGTGTCGGTTTATGTATTCTTCGCCGACCCCGAGCTCCGTGAGCTTTCCGGCAAGCTGTGCGTAGAATGTCTGCTTATCCATCTAAAAAAGTTCCTTTCGGGAAAAATAATTCCGCCGTTATCGTGACGGGTCTTCAAGATAAGAATTGCTTGAAATCGGTTTGACTTTGTAGTATAATAATATCATACCATGTATTATACCAAAGATTGCGAGAGAATACAATATGCGAATGAGAAAAAAACGCCACGGAGCCGAAAGAATTGCAGCCTGCTCTGAATATTTTATCACAAATCAGTCAGAATATAACAGTTTTCCGGCCGAACTTGAGATCGGATGCGGAAAAGGGGCATTTATTCTCGGCTGTGCGAAAAGATATCCGGACAGAAATTTTGTTGCGATGGAGAAAATCTCTGACGTTATCCTGCTTGCCGCCGAAAAGCTGAAGGCCGAAAATATACAAAACGTAAAGCTGATAAACGCCGATGCTTCCCGCCTGCAGGAATTTTTTCCTGACGGTTCGGTATCCCGGATATATCTGAACTTCTCCGATCCGTGGCCGAAAAAGGGATATTACAAGAGAAGGCTGACCTATCGCGGCTTCCTTGAAATATATAAAAAACTGCTTGCTCCCGGCGGTGAGATAATCCTCAAAACCGATAACGAGGGACTTTTCGATTTCTCGCTTGAGGAATTCACCGCATCCGGCTTTGAGCTTTTCGGGCTGACTCGGGATCTGCACGCAAGCGAATACGCGGCTGACAATATCATGACCGAGTACGAAAAGAACTTTTCGGAAAAGGGCTTTAAGATCCACAGAGTAGTTGCCCGCCCGACGGAGAAAAACCGAAAATGAATGATCAGCTTCCTGACTGGGCAAACAGAATACGTGATATCGCGATAACCGGTCTGACCTACTGCCGCGACGACCTTGATTGATAGTCGGTATGCACTGTTTTTTACGCTGTATGCAATCGGATATGGATGTTTAAACAAATATGATTTTTTTCTCAAAACCCTCTTGACTTTAGCACTTTAACGTGCTAAAATGTTAGCACACTAAAACATAAAGATCGTGAGGGTCAAAAAAATGAAAAAGATAATTTCCGTAATGCTTATCGCCGCCGCAATGCTCATGCTGCTGGCATCATGCTCCCAGAAAACCGACTGGGAGTACATCGGGTCCAAAGGTACTCTGAAAATCGGCGTGACCATCTTCAAGCCGATGAACTACAAGGACGAGAATAACAACTGGGTCGGCTTCGAGACGGAATTCGCTCAGGCTGTTTCCGAAAAGCTCGGTGTCAAGGCAGAATTCGTCGAGATCGATTGGAGCAAAAAGGTCGTGGAACTGAAATCAAAGGCTATCGACTGTGTCTGGAACGGCATGACCGTCAAGGAAGAACTCAAAGCCGAGATGGATATGTCCCAGTCCTATATGAACAACTGGCAGGTCGTCGTCATCCGCAAGGCAGACGCGGAGAAGTACACAACGCTTGAGTCCATGGCAGGTGCAAAAACCGTTGCCGAGTCCGAATCGGCGGGGGAGCCGAATCGGCGGGTGAGTCCACAATTAAGGCAAACGAAGGACTTGCGAAGAATTACACATCGGTTGATTCTCAGGTAAAGGCTCTTATGGAGGTCAAGTCGGGAACCGCTGATATCGCAGTCGTCGATTACGTCATGGCTAAATCCTCAACCGGCGACGGAACAGATTACAGTGAGCTTCAGATGGTTGAAGGCATCGAGCAGTTCTCCTATGAGGAGTATGCAATAGGCTTCCGCAAGAACAGCCCCGAAACAGTCAAAAAGGTCAACGACGCAATTAACGCACTCATTGCCGACGGCACTCTTAATAAGATAGCCGAAAAGTACGGCGTTGCTCCCCAGCTCATATCCAACCAGAAGGGCTGATAACTCCCCGTACCGACGGGTATATCAAAAACAATAAACTGCCTTACGCACCTTTCCGCACCGCGGGGAGGTGCATAATGGCGCAAAGAGAAAGGCTGTCCTTATGTCATTTGTACGGGTGACCGCAGAGCTGTTCGGCGGTTTCACAACAACGCTTGTGATTTTCTTCATGACCCTGCTGTTTTCGATACCGCTGGGACTTATAATAACCTTCGGCTCCATGTCGAAGATAAAGCCGGTCTCATGGCTGGTAAAAACCTTCGTATGGGTAATCCGCGGAACGCCGCTTATGCTTCAGATAATGGTCGTGTTCTACGGTCCCGGTCTTCTCTGGGGAACTCCGATGAGCGACAGACTTCTTGCCGTGCTTGTGGCATTCATAATCAATTATGCCGCATATTTTTCGGAAATATACAGAGGCGGCATTGCATCTGTGCCGAAGGGACAGTACGAGGCGGGACAGGTCCTCGGAATGACAAAAACGCAGGTGTTTTCCCGCGTCATTCTCAAGCAGGTAATAAAGCGCATCGTCCCTCCGATGAGCAACGAGGTCATAACGCTTGTAAAGGATACGTCTCTTGCGCGCGTGGTCGCAGTCGTGGAGCTTGTAAGGGCTGCCGACGACATTGTTGCCGGATACGCGATAATCTGGCCGCTTTTCTATGTCGGTGCATTCTATCTGCTGTTCTCCGGCGTGCTTACCGTCCTGTTCGGCAAGCTTGAAAAGAAACTCGATTATTATAAAGGGTGAACCGACATGGCAATGCTTGAAGTTTCGGATATAAGAAAACACTTTGACGGCAACGAGATACTGAAGGGTATCAGCTTCAACGTCGAAAAGGGCGAGATACTCTCGATAATCGGCTCCTCCGGAAGCGGAAAAACCACACTCCTGCGGTGTCTGACCTTTCTTGAGAAAGCCGACACCGGTGTAATAAAGGTAAACGGCGAGAAGATTTTCGACAGCGGCGATACAACAAAAAAGACGGTTGCGGAGCAGAGAAGACTTCAGCTCAACTTCGGTCTGGTCTTTCAGAATTTCAACCTCTTCCCGCAGTATAACGTTCTTGACAACGTCACCCTTGCCGGAAAGCTTTTCGCAAAGGAGCGCCCGGACTACCGTGAAAACCGCCGCGCGATAATCGCGGAGATAGAGGATAACGCAAAAGAACTGATAAATAAGGTCGGTCTTTCCGATAAGCTGAAAAACTACCCCTGCGAGCTTTCCGGCGGACAGCAGCAGAGGGTAGCAATTGCCCGCGCACTTGCAATGAACCCCGGAATACTCTGCTTCGACGAGCCGACCTCAGCCCTTGACCCGGAGCTTACCGGAGAGGTGCTTTCGGTAATGAAGTCCCTTGCCGGACAGGATATGACAATGATAATCGTCACGCACGAGATGGCGTTCGCCCGCGATATTTCGACAAAAGTCATCTTCATGGACGAGGGCGTGATCGCAGAGCAGGGAACACCCTCAGAGGTTTTCGACAATCCGAAAAGCGAACGCCTGCGCTCCTTCCTTACGTCGTACTGATTCAGGCAAAGCAGTATTTTCC
>FR891164.1:25480-32187 GCA_000433515.1 Candidatus Colimorpha enterica
CCGCGTCTGCCCGGTCGCTCTGATAGAAATAAAGAGCCTCCGGACACGGCGACATACCCAGCTTTGCGTCCCTCACCGCAGAAAAAGCATCGTCAGACGGCTCTGCCGAAAAATCGTGAAGATATACGTCGGAAAACTGCCGACAGCCGAATATAACCCCAGCCGCGTTGTCCGGAAATCCCGGAGACGCGGCTCTTTTCAGTATCACCCCGGCAAGCGCGATCTTTACAAGATACCCGGCATCGCCGCATACCGCGTCAACAGCCGAGGCAATAAGCCTGTCGCTCTCATACTCCGATACCTCGTCCTCAGAAACCGTGATTCCGAGCATAAAGAGCATTTCCGGCGACATTCTCTCCGACGGCGAAAGCCCGTTTTCCTCCCGGAACCGGCTGACCGACGCAAAAAACTCCTCATCCGGCACCCCGTCTGCATCTCCGTCGTAAAAACCGGCGCATATCAGTTCTCTCTGAATCGCGGATATCCTGTCTGCGCCGTCATAAGCCGGTGCCGAAACGGTTATCCCGGTATCAGCCGCACGGTAAAAGAAAAGCCGGTATCCGCCTACCGCGATAATGACCGCGGCGACGGATACGGCAAGCATTTTAAGATACAGTTTCATTTCCCGAATCCTCCGTTCCCTCAGTATTATCTGCGGATAGCGGAAGAATTAATCACCGGAAGGTAATTATCACTGATTTTTCTGATTTCTCGGCTGAACCGAAAAGCTCCGGTACCGAAGCAGAGTCGATCAGATAGAAATTTTCGTCGCGGGAATCGAGAAACAGGAAAAGCCCGTGCATGAATTCCCGCTTCGTGTCATCGGTGACCGATTGCTGCGGCTTTACAAAGACTATGTTGTAGACCTCGCCGCCGTATTCTCTTGCGGCAATGACGATCTTCTCGGCATATCCGTCTGACAGCTCCTTCAGCTTTTCGCATATTTCCGAAAGCGCTTCCCGTTCGGGCGACGGCGGAAGAAAAGAGCCGTCACCTCCCGCGGCGAATATTATGTCGTTCCGCGTCGATTCGCTGTTCTCGTATTCGGCTGCTTTTTCGGAGCAGAACTCTGAGTTTTTTACATCCCCTATGATCCCGTAATACTCCGAAAGCGCCGTGAATGCCCGTCCGGCGCAGAAGCAGTTGTCTTTCACGGCAAGATCGATATACCGGACTCCTTCGCTGTCGTATCGCTGAAGAAGGAGCTTCCCCTTTTCAAGGCAGGCGCAGGATTCATTCGGATTTTCGGAAAGTATAAGATCGTAAAGCCTTTCCGCATCATCGGTTTCGCCGGTCTCGGCATATGCCTCGGCAGCGCGGAGCATTTCGAAAAGCTCCGGTTTCCGGCCTTCCGATATCTTGGCTTCGTAGTCGTCGGTTATCCTTTTTGCGGGGAGATACTGTGTTTCACGCGCCTCATCGTAGCCGGCCGACAGAGCCTCTGACACAAGATCATTTCCGATCTTAAGCAGATTTTCAGCCTCAGCGGCATATGAACGGCTGATCGGCTCGGTAAAAAGATCATAGCTTCCGTTCTCGGACAGCAGAGAAATCTTTTCGGAGAGCGGGGTGTCAAAGCCCGCATCAGATGTACTGCGTATCACACTGTCAAGGCGGTTTGCGTATCTGTCACGGAAGGCTATATATCCCGCAAACAGGCGCTCGTCCATGTCGTGCGGAGGCTTTGTGTCGTCAAAGTAACCTTTTTTCGGCGGATACTTTATGTACAGCCCGAACAGTGTCAGCTTGGCAAGCGCATTGAGATAGTCAGACGGAATTCCGAAGCAGACTGCCGCCTGCACCCGCGCTGCGTTGTCCGTGACCGATGCCGCGTCAAGCTCCGATATAAGCCGCGACTCGATAAGCCTGTACTGAAGTGCCAGCAGAAAATTCGGCAGTTTTGTCTGTCCGTCCGAGACTGCGAGCTGCCAGTGAGTGAATTTCTTTTTGATACCGGCATCGACCGAGACCGAGCCTGCGCGGATAAGGCCGATCTCTGCCGTCATCAGGGCTTCAAGCTCGAATTCGTTGACGATCGATGCCATCTGCGAGCCGATAAGCAGCCGCAGACTGCCGTCAATCACGATTGCCGAGACAGCAACTCCTCCGGTCACGCTGATCTGTATATCATCGCCGTCATATCCGACCGCTTTTGCGGCTTTTTTTGCAGCCGAATAAAGCTCCGGGTATAAGTCCGGGTCAAGTCCGGTCGTGTCCGACGATGCTTCCAGTCTGATGGTAGCCGTGTATGTCATACGGCAGAGGGAGTAGACGCACAGGACAAGGAACAGCAGCTGCACCGTCTCCGCTTTTCTGTATGCCGTGCCGATAAAAAACACCGAGGCTGCAAGGTAAATGTATATGAATACTGCAGAAGAAAGGCAGAGCCTGAACAGCTTTTTTACCGGCATCCCCGGAGTCTTAAGCGGTTTTTTACGTAGCAGAACGCAGACGGAAAGCGAGTAGTACACGCAGAATACCACAAGCAGGACATCAGCGGTTATCCCGGTCGAAAAACCGGCATTTCCGAGATATGCGCCTCCGGTGTATATCCCGCAGCAGATTATTACGGTCAGAACCGATACTATGATTTTTTGCAGTGAGTTTGATCTGTTCATATGATTTGAAATTGTGATGTCAGTCGGGTTTTACGGGTATAACCGGCGGAGGCGGACGGTTTTCCGTCCGGCATTCCCGCCGCGGTTTTTTCTGAAAAACGGTTTTTCGGTTTAATCATGTCAGTCACTTTCTTTGCACTTGCGTTCATAAATTATCAGCCGGCAAAATATACTGTATCAGAGCGGCAGAAAGCCGCAGAGTCAATGTCAATTCTGGACTCCGGGAGGAAAACAAAATGTTCGTATACTCAATGAAGGCTTCCACCCTGAAGCTGGTGGCGGTTATCGCCGTTTCGATAGCGGCGCTTGCGGTGCTTCTCAATATGATTCCGACATATCAGCCGACCTCGGCATCGCTGATGTACACCGATACGGTGAAATACACCTATTCCGGCGTAAAGACAAACGACGACCGGCTCGCCTTCTTAAGCCAGTTCGGCTGGGAGGTCGAGCCGACACCTGAAGAGCAGAACGTAACGATCCCCGGCGAGTTCGATCGGGTCTTCGTCAGCTACAATGAGCTTCAGAAACAGCAGGGACTTGATCTGTCGAAATACAAGCGGAAGGATGTCACGCGCTATACCTACAGGGTGACGAATTTTCCGGATTACGACGGCGCTGTTCTTGCAAACGTCCTCGTCTACCGCGGCAGAGTGATCGGCGGCGATATCTGCACGGCGGACGTTTCGGGCTTTGTCCGGGGCTTCGACGGCAAGGTCAGGCTTCCGTAAACCGCTCTTTCGGTATTTCGATTGCCTCGGAAAGGGAAAATGAATAGATAAGCACTCTGTCAACATCCCTTTGCATCATCTCCCTGCAGGCAAGCCGGTAATACGAAAGCTGACCTATATGACGGTTAATGATATATTCCCGCGCCGCACAGCGGTCATGACGGAGTTCATATGGGATCCTGTCGGTCTTGTAGTCAAGAACCGTCAGCCTCCCGTTCCCGTCGGTAAAGACGCAGTCCATGATCCCCTGAACAAGGACGGTCTCATCCGAGAGTGCCGCGCGCATAAGCGGATCTGCGGTGAACATCCCGGCAGGAAGCCTTATGTTGAATCGAAGCTCACGCCGTATGAATTCCGCGTCGCGAAGGGCGGGGAACAGAGGCGTTTCGGTAAACCGCGTTATCGCTGCCCTGTCGGCAAGAGATGCGGTATGCGCATCGATGAACCCGCGGGAGGTCAGCCGGACGATCTCGGAATCGACACCTTTCCCGCCGAGAAGTCCGAAATCGCAGAACTGCATGAACTGATGAGTTGCCGTTCCGATATCTGCTGCAGTCGCGGAGGCTTCGCTGACGAACGCGGGCATTTTCATCCTGTCGGCACCGTCGGGCGAATATTTTGCCGCATCGGCATAATCGTCAAGCACCTCGGGATAAAGCTCCGAAACCGACAGCTTTGCCGGAATATTCTGTCCGGCTCCCGGATAGACAAACGAAAACCTTTCCCGGAACCTTTCGGCAAGCGCGCTTACCTCGTCCGGTGAAAATGCGGGCACTATATCCGCGGTTTCGGATAATTCCTGTGCTTCGCCGTTATCCTCCGGATGAATAACATTTACGGAATATCCGTGAGCCGCCATGAGTATCCACGAAATATAGCTGTCTGCCGTCCGGTATGCATATCCGTTTCCGGACCTGCCGAACCGCGCTTTCATCTTCGAAGACGATATAAGCGTATCAGGGTCGGTATCGGCGGCGGTGACGATGAGCTTTTTTATCGCTCTTGTCAGCGCGACATAAAGCACCCGCATTTCCTCGTCACAGCTTATTTGCTTTATGCCGACAGCCTCCGCACGCCGCATGACGGTGTCATAGGATGCAAGCCCGGTTTCGTCGGACAGCTTCATAGTCGTGCCGAAATCACGGTTGATAAGCACCCTGTCCTTTATGTCGGCATCCGAAAAAGCGGAACCGCAGTCGGAAAGGAACACGACAGGGAATTCCAGCCCCTTCGACTGGTGTATCGTCATGATCCTGACTGCGTTGTCTGATTCCGATGCCGCCGCCTCAAACCCCGCACCGGACTCAAGCACGTCGTTTATGTAGCGGATGAAATTATACAGCCCCCTGTAACTGCCGGATTCGAATTTTCTTGCGTAATCGTAGAGCATGAGCAGGTTGGCTTTTTTGTCCTGTTCACCGTCGGAACCCGTGGCAAGCGCAAAAATGTGCGTGTCGCAGTATATCGCCCAGATAAGGCGGTCTACCGGCTCCGCGGCAAGCTTCCGGTAAGCTTCAAGCCTGTCAAGAAAATTCCTGCATTTCGCCGCACCGGCTTCGTTCGTACCCGCATATTTTTTCAGCGCCGAGTAAAGCGACCCGTCCGCCGAGCATTTTCTGATCCGTACAAGCTCTGACAGCGAAAAATCAAACACCGGGCTTTTCAGCGCCCCGGCAAGATAAATATCGCGCGAAGGATTGTCTATGACGTTGAGGATGTCCATCACAAGAAGCACCTCGGGATTGACAAACAGGTCGCGCTTCAGCTGATTGCGGCAGATTATCCCGCGCGCCGAAAGCGCATCTTCATACATTGCCGCCGCACGTGATGCCGAACGGAGAAGAATGCATATGTCGCCGGGACGGTATCCCTCTGCGATAAGGCGTCCGATTCTGTCCGCGACAAAGTCCGCCTCCGTCGCGCGTCTGCCCTGAGCCCTGAAATCGCCCGTATCGATAACTGCGATCTCAACGGGGGCATCCCCGCTCTCCGCTTTTCCGCATACGAGCGCGTCGGTTTCATCATACGGAACGGTTTTTCCTGCCGACGTGAAGAGCGTTCCGCAGACAAGATTGACAAAATCGATTATCGGCGCATCGCACCTGAAATTGTGCCGAAGATATATCTTGTCGATCTCACCGTTCAGGCGGTATCCGGCAAAGATGGAAGGCTCGGCTCCCCGGAAGCCGTAGATACTCTGTTTTATGTCACCCACCATGAACCGCGACGATTCCGATGAGATCGCGGCAAAGATCGCATCCTGTACACGGTTGACGTCCTGATATTCATCGATGTAAATATCGTCGTACCCGCGCGATATCTCCTTCGCCGTTTCCGTCGGCATTCCGTCTGCACCGACAAGCAGATCATAGGCAAACCGCTCAAGGTCGTTGTAGTCGAGCAGATCGCGTTTTCTCTTCTCAGCTGAAAACAGACGGTCAAAAGCCGAGAGAAACAGATAGAGCTTATAAACGAAATCGTGTGTTTTCCGCGCCGTCTTTCTGACCGTTTCATCGTTCTGCGAAAGAAACTGTTCTGTCAGCCTGTTCAGCGCGTTTTTTGTAAATGACTCCCTTACCTCACGGTAGAACGAGCTTTCCTCTGTCTGAAGCTCCTTTTTCACCGCACCGAGCTTTACCGGGGAACGGTAAGCGATTATGTCCCCGACCTTTTCGGTGTCTCCCGCCTCCGCCGCTGCAAGAAGAGATGAAACAAAGCCGTATTCATATTCAAATGCAGGCAGATACTTGTTCTCGAATACGTCCCCGTCGCGGAAATATTCGCAGGCATCTGAAAATACGTCGCGGTAGTAGGAAAACAGCCCCGTCATGTGTTCTTTTATTAGCCTGCCGAAAACCGTGCCGTTTATTCCCTCGTCAGCGACCTTTTCAAGCTCCTTTGCCGAGTCGGAGAGGAACCCTATCCCCTGCGGGAACGAGCTTACACGGTCATATACCGAAATGAGTATCGACGAAAGCCTGTCGTCCTTCAGAGATATGAAATTGTCGGCAAAATCCGCGAAATTTTCGATATCGTCATATCCCGGAAGCCCGGAATAGTAATTGTCGATGACATTGTCTGCTGTCTGCTGCTTCATGAGAGACGTCTGCGCCTCGTCGGAAACCTTTGACGACGGACTTATCCCGAGACGGTCGAAATTCTTTTTTATCAGGTCGAGACAGAACCCGTGTATCGTCGAAATCTGAGCCTTCTGAAGCAGAACGAACTGCCTCTGAAGTCTTCTGTCACCGGGATTGTCGGCAATGGCATCTGACAGCGCCGACGATATTCTTTCCTTCAGCTCGCTTGCCGCAGCCTTTGTGAAGGTGACAACAAGCATTTTTGAAATATCGGCAGG
>FR891165.1:0-751 GCA_000433515.1 Candidatus Colimorpha enterica
GGCACGACCCGACTTAGCCTTCCCCTCGGAGGGGAAGGCAAGGATAGTTCGCGGCAGGACGTTTAACAGTTCGCGCTTTGATCTGTCCGCGTTGTGCGGCCTGTACTGAATCTTCCCGCTGATGCCCCATGCGGTGGTGGTGTCGCTCCCTACAGCGGGGGTCAAGGGGGCATCACCCTTGCAGCTCTTTCTTTTTTAAGTTTTTCTTTCTCCGGAGAAAGAAAAACGGATAGGCACTGACGCTGTCGGAAAATCTCTGTTGTAAACGCAAAATCCGTCCGAAAATATATTTCGCAACACTTTGAGAGAACAAAAAGGGGACAAAAGAGGGACAAAGAGGAGACAAAAAGGGGACGACAAACGAAAAAAACCGTGATACAATAATCCCACCGGAAAGCGATACGCAACCAAGCCGCTTATACGACCATTATATGATTTCCGGGTGAAAAAATCTATAATCAAGCGGCTGATAATTATGATGATCCGGTTTTTTATTGACACGCGGATGATTTCGTGATAAAATCGATAAAAGGAGGTGCGGACATGAAAATTCAGATAATCACTGCATGGGAGGCGCAGAGGTGTGCCGGGCTGAGTGTTGCGCCGCACGCTCATGGGTATTACGAAGCGGTTTTTTATCCGGAAGGCGGCGGGTGCGGCAGGATCGCAGAGTCGGACTATGAGTTTTTCCCCGGCTGCTTTGCGGTCATTCCTCAGGGGGTGTTTCACTCCGAGAGACACGCGGAGGACG
>FR891165.1:789-9871 GCA_000433515.1 Candidatus Colimorpha enterica
GGTTTTTCCGGGAGCGGTATTTCATCGGCTGCCGGTGTGTTCCGCGATGCGGACGGGGAGCTTGTTTCACTTGCCCGTCGGACGGTGCGGGAGATCGCGGAGCAGCGCCCCGGATACGACCGGCTCTCCGGGCTTATTGCGGAGGAGATGCTTATACTCATCGGCAGGCTGACCGGCGGTGGGCAGAGCGGGGAACGCGATCTCGGATATGCCGCCGAGTTCATACGCGGGAACTGTCACGAAAAGCTGTCGCTTCCGTCGGTCGCGGCACAGCTGAACATCAGCTATGAGTATTTCCGGCACTGTTTTGCGGAGAGGTACGGTGTGTCTCCGGCGAAATATCTGCTGTCTGCGCGGATATCGGCGGCGGAAAAGCTGCTTTCCGGAAGCGACGAGTCCTGCACCGGTATAGCGGAACGGTGCGGGTTTTCCGATTCGTCGCAGTTTGCCATGCTGTTCCGGCGCGAGACCGGGATGACTCCGACGGGGTACCGGAAAAAGCACCGGGAATAACAAAAACCACGCCGCGAGGCATGGTTTCCGGGAACCGCCGGGGCGGTGCGGTATTTATTGTTATCCCATGCAGATCGCCATGATGGCTTTCTGCGCGTGGAGGCGGTTTTCCGCCTCGTCGAAAATTTCGTTTGCGTGAGCCTCGAAAACATCCGCGGTTATCTCCTCGCCGCGGTGAGCCGGGAGGCAGTGCATGACAAGCGCGTCGGTTTTTGCGTGCGACAGGATGTCGGGGTTTATCTGATAGCCGGAAAAGACCTTTTTGCGCTCCTCGGCTTCGTCCTCCTGTCCCATTGATGCCCAGACGTCGGTACAGACGGCATCGGCGTCCTTTACGGCTTTAATTATGTCGGGGGTGCAGGTGAAATCGCCGTTTGCCGATGCCCATTTCATGATCGCGGAATCAGGCAGATGGCTTTCCGGGCAGGCGACAGAGACTGTCATTCCGGTTTTTATCCCGCCGACGATGAGCGAGTTTGCCATATTGTTGCCGTCGCCGATGAAGCAGAGCCTTTTGCCGGCAAGCGTGCCTTTGTGCTCCCTGACGGTCATAAGGTCAGCCATGACCTGACACGGGTGGCAGTAGTCGGTCAGACCGTTTATCACCGGGATTGAGCCGTACTCCGCAAGGGCTTCGACCTCTGACTGCTTGTAGGTGCGTATCATGATGCCGTCGATGTAGCGGGAGAGCACTCTTGCGGTGTCCCCGACCGGCTCTCCGCGCCCTATCTGCAGGTCGCGGGACGAGAGGAACAGCCCGTTCCCGCCGAGGTCATGGATTCCGACCTCGAACGAGACGCGTGTTCTTGTCGATGATTTTTCGAATATCATCCCGAGAGTCTTTCCGTCAAGCAGGCGGTGAGGGATGCCGTGCTTTTTTTCGTATTTGAGCCTGTCCGCAAGGTCAAGCGCGGCGGTTATTTCTTCTCCGCTCCAGTCGGACAGCTTCAGCAGGTGTTTCATATCATTTGTTCCCGAGTTTATCCTCAATGAATTTTATCTGGCGGTCGAAGGACGTGTCTCCGCAGCCGCCGAGGGAATTGCGGCGCTTCACGCAGTTTTCAAGCGATATTGCGTCGTAAAGGTCGGTGTCGAACAGGGGATCGGCAGCCCGGTATTCCTCTATCGGAAGCGCGTCGAGGACGGTGCCGAGTTCTGTGCAGCGGCGGACAAGCGTTCCGACGGTTTTGTATGCGGCGCGGAACGGCCTGCCTTTTCCGACGAGGTAGTCGGCAAGGTCGGTGGCGTTGATAAAGCCCTTCTGAGCGGCGCGGTACATATTTTCCGGGAGGGGCTTCATGGTTTCTATCATGGGGGTGAAGACGGTCAGGCATTTTATGACCGTTTCAAGCGCATCGAATACCGACTCCTTGTCCTCCTGCATATCCTTGTTGTAGGCGAGGGGCAGACCCTTCAGCATTGTCAGGGTTCCCATGAGGTCGCCGTAGACACGGCCGGTCTTTCCGCGGACAAGCTCCGCCATGTCGGGGTTCTTTTTCTGTGGCATTATGCTTGAACCGGTGGTGAACGAGTCGTCAAGCTCCACGAAGCGGAATTCCCATGACGACCAGAGGATAACCTCCTCCGAGAAGCGCGAAAGATGCGTCATGATGAGCGAGAAAGCCGAAAGAAGCTCCACGCAGAAGTCCCTGTCGGAGACACCGTCGATGCTGTTTTCCGAAATGCCGTCGAAGCCCAGCTTTTCCGCGGTGAAGAGGCGGTCGGTCGGGTAGGTAGTTCCTGCAAGGGCGCAGCAGCCGAGCGGGGAGACGTTCATGCGCTTTACCGCGTCGTCGAGCCTTCCGGTGTCGCGCAAAAACATCATGCAGTAGGCAAGCAGATGGTGGGCGAAGGTTATCGGCTGGGCGCGCTGAAGGTGGGTGTAGCCGGGCATTATGACGTTTTTGTTTTCGGATGCCTTATCCTTAAGGACGGTTATCAGCTTTCGGAGGAGCGTTTTCACCTCTGCCGCGCCGTCGCGGAGGTAGAGGCGGGTATCGACTGCGACCTGATCGTTGCGGCTTCTTGCGGTGTGGAGCTTCTTTCCGTCGTCGCCGATGCGCTTTGTCAGCTCGCTTTCGGTGAACATATGGATATCCTCGGCTTCCGGGTCGATTTTCAGCTTTCCGCTTTCGATATCGGCGAGGATGGCGCTGAGTCCCTCCGTGATATTTTCATACTCCGCCGGGGTGATTATGCCGCATTTTTCAAGCATTGCCGCGTGGGCAAGCGAGCCGGTGATATCCTGGCGGTACATTTTCTTGTCGAACGATATTGACGAATTGAAGTCGTCGGCTTCTTTATCGAGTGTTCCGGTAAAACGTCCGGACCAGAGTTTGTCCATGAATTTGCTCCGATTTTTATTGCGGGGCGCTGCCCCGGACCCTGCAAAGAAAACTTTTTGGAAAAAGTTTTCTTTGATCTTTCAAAAACTTCTGAAAAAAGAGAATTCGGGGGGAACACGGCGGCGGGTATGACCGTGTCTGCTGTGTTCCCTGACTGCTGCTGAATTACAGCTTTCCGTTCTTCTGATTGACCTGTGCCTGAACCTTTGTGGGGAGACCGAACAGGTTGATGAAGCCGGTGGCGTCTGCCTGATTGTAGACGTGATCCTCGCCGAAGGTTGCGATCTCCTCGGAATAGAGGGAATAGTCGCTCCATGCGCCGGCTTTGATCATGTTGCCCTTATAGAGCTTGATCTTAACCTTTCCGGTGACGTTTTCCTGTGTCTTATCGACGAAGGCGGACAGTGCCTCGCGGAGGGGGGAGAACCAGAGACCGTTATACACAAGCTCGGCGAAGGTGACCGAAAGCTCCTGCTTTTTATGGGCGGTCATCTTGTCGAGGCAGAGGGTCTCGAGGTAGTTATGTGCGAAATAGAGGATCGCTCCGCCGGGAGTTTCGTAGACGCCGCGGCACTTCATGCCGACGAGACGGTTTTCGACGATATCGAGCAGCCCTATGCCGTTCTCGCCGCCGAGCTTGTTTAAGGCAAGGACGATGTTCTTTGCGCTCATTTTCTCGCCGTTGAGGGCGGTCGGGACGCCTTTTTCAAAATCGAGTGTTATATATGTGGGCTTGTCGGGAGCGTCCATCGGGGAGACCCCCATTTCAAGGAAGCCGGGCTTTTCGTACTGAGGCTCGTTTCCGGCATCCTCAAGATCAAGTCCTTCATGCGAAAGATGCCACAGGTTTTTGTCTTTTGAGTAGTTTGTTTCGCGGTTTATCTTGAGAGGGACGTTATGAGCCTCGGCGTAGTCGATCTCCTCTTCACGGGACTTTATGTTCCACTCACGCCACGGGGCAATTATCGGCATATCGGGGGCGAAAGCCTTGATTGCCAGCTCGAAACGCACCTGGTCGTTGCCTTTTCCGGTGCAGCCGTGGCAGATGGCGTCTGCACCCTCGGCTTTTGCGATCTCGACGATGCGCTTTGCGATGACGGGGCGGGCAAAGGAGGTGCCGAGCATATATTCCTCGTAGAGCGCGCCTGCCTTGACGGTGGGGATGACGTAGTTATCTACGAAATCGTCGGTGAGGTCCTCGACGTACAGCTTTGATGCGCCGGTTTTGAGAGCCTTCTCTTCAAGCCCGTCAAGCTCGTCTGCCTGACCGACGTTTCCGGAAACGGCGATGACCTCGCAGTTATTGTAATTTTCCTTGAGCCACGGGATGATTATCGAGGTGTCAAGCCCTCCGGAATATGCGAGTACGACTTTTTTTATATTCTTCTTATCCATGATTGTTGCCTCCGACGGAAGTGTATTTGCTTTGATGTGAATAATTATACACTCGTTATGAATAAAAGTCAAGATATTTTTGCATAAAAATTCGATTTCAACGTTTTATATATCAAAAATTCATCAAAGGGCAGCATATGTGTGCATTTTTGATTTTCCGGAGAAAAAATTCCGTCAGCCTATTGAAATCGCGGGGAATATGTGATATAATAGTTCCATCTTATCAAGAGTGGCGGAGGGACTGGCCCTGTGAAGCCCGGCAACCTGTCTGTAAAAGGATGTACGGTGCCAAATCCAGGCAGATGAGAGTCATACCGCACCCTTGCGCCCTCGGTCTGCCGGGGGCTTTTTCAGTTGTCTGATACCTTATATCCATTGTGAAAGGCACGGCTTCGTTATGAAGAGTATACGCGAAATATACAGAACCGGCTATGGACCGTCGAGCAGTCATACTATGGGTCCGGCGTTTGCGGCGGAGGAGATGAAGAAACGTTTCCCCGGTGCGGAGCTTTACCGCGCGGTGCTTTACGGCTCGCTTGCCAAGACCGGGCGCGGTCACGGGACCGACACGGCGATGGTGAAGGCGTTTCTGCCGTGCAGGTCTGAGATAGTTTTCGACCCGGAAAAAGAGGACATACCGCATCCGAACACAATTGATATGACTGCATACCGTGACGGGAAGGAGATCGGGCGTCTTCGTGCCGTGAGCGTCGGCGGGGGAGCGGTGTCTTATCCCGGATATCCGCAGAACGATCCGCCGGACGTTTATCCGGAGTCGTCGTTCACGGCGATATCGGAGATATGCAGGCGGGAGAACATCCGGCTTTCTGACTATGTGTTCCTTTGCGAGGGCGGGGGGATAAAGGACTTTCTTTCCGACGCATGGCATACCATGCGCGCGGCGGTGAAGGAGGGGCTTTCGAAAACCGGGGTGCTTCCCGGCGGTCTGGGGGTTGAGCGGAAGGCGCAGTATCTTTACAACCAGCGCCACATCGACGAAAGTGCGGCGACGCGGGAAAACCGCATTGTCTGTGCATACGCTTTTGCCGTTGCCGAGCAGAATGCCGATTCGGGGATCATTGTTACAGCCCCTACCTGCGGCTCCTGCGGGGTGGTTCCGGCGGCGCTTCTTTATATGTGCGACACCAAGGGGTTCACCGGGGATCAGGTGGTGCGTGCGCTTGCCGTCGGCGGGCTTATCGGCAGCCTGATAAAGCAGAATGCCTCGATATCCGGTGCGGAATGCGGCTGTCAGGCGGAGATCGGGTCTGCCTGTTCGATGTGTGCGGCGGCGCTTTCCGAGCTTCACGGCATGGGGGTCGATCAGGTGGAATATGCGGCGGAGGTGGCGATGGAGCATCACCTCGGGCTGACGTGCGATCCGGTGCGCGGGCTTGTGCAGATACCGTGTATCGAGAGGAACGCGGTTGCCGCCATGCGGGCTATAAACGCGCTGTCGCTTGCCAATTTTCTTACAAACACGCGGAAGATCTCGTTCGACACCGTTGTTGAGACGATGTACCGCACGGGGCTTGACATAAACCGCCGTTACCGTGAAACGTCGGAGGGCGGGCTTGCCGAATTCTACGGCAAAAATTAAGACTGATAAAAAATGAGCCGGAAACGGCGGAAAAGGATATATAAATGAAAAAGTTATTTACATCAGAATCGGTTACCGAGGGACATCCCGACAAGATATGCGACAAGATCTCGGATTCCATACTCGACAAGCTCCTTGAAAAGGACCCCATGTCACGTGTTGCCTGTGAAACGACGGCCACGACGGGTGTGGTATACATCATGGGAGAGATAACCACGAAGGCGGCGGTCGATTTCTCGTCCATCGTCCGCGAGACGGTGAGGGAGATCGGCTATGACCGGGCAAAATACGGCTTTGACTGCGACACCTGCGCTGTCATCAGCTCCATCCATGAGCAGTCGCCGGATATTGCGCTCGGTGTTGACCGTTCGCTTGAAGCCAAGGAGGGCGGTATCACCGACGGCTACGACATCGGCGCCGGCGATCAGGGCATGATGTTCGGTTATGCCTGCAACGAGACTCCGGAGCTTATGCCGCTTCCCATTTCGCTTGCCCATGCGCTTGCAAGAAAGCTGACTGCGGTGAGAAAGAACGGGACGCTTTCCTATCTCCGTCCCGACGGAAAGACTCAGGTCACTGTCGAATACGATGACGACAAGCCGGTCAGGGTCGATACCGTCGTTATTTCGTCGCAGCACGACCCGGACGTATCGCTTGAGACGATAAGAGCCGATATAATCCGCGAGGTGATCGGCACCACAGTTCCGGCGGAGCTTCTTGACGGGGACACGAAGATATACGTAAATCCCACCGGGCGGTTTGTCGTCGGGGGTCCTCAGGGGGATTCCGGGCTTACCGGGCGGAAGATAATCGTTGACACCTACGGCGGGTATTCCCGTCACGGCGGCGGAGCCTTCTCCGGGAAGGACCCGACGAAGGTTGACAGGACTGCCGCATATGCCGCGAGGTACATAGCAAAGAACGTCGTTGCCGCCGGACTTGCCGACAGGTGCGAGGTTCAGATCGCGTATGCCATCGGTGTTGCCAAGCCGGTCTCGGTCAGGATCGATACCTTCGGAACGGCAAAGGTTGACGAGGATGTTATCTCCGATAAGGTCTGCGCTCTTGTTGATCTGCGTCCCGCCGCACTTATCGACAGGTTCGATCTCCGCCGTCCGATATATGCCCAGCTTGCCGCTTACGGTCACATGGGCAGGGAGGATCTTGACATTCCGTGGGAGAAGAGGGACATTGCGCCCGGGCTTGCAAAGCTGCTGAACTGAATATTTCCCCGCACTTTCAGGCTCTGCGCGAAAAAAAGTGCGGGGATTATTGTTTGCGGCAAAAAATTGAACGGAATTCAAATTCACTGTTGACTTTATATAACAAGTGTGATATAATAATTTCCGGACTGATACGGGAGGTAATCTTATGGACAGTATAATTCGTATAAACGGCCTGCGGAAGAGCTTCGGCGATATAAAGGCGGTTGACGGGCTGAGCTTCCGGGTGGAGCGCGGAGAGCTTTTTGCGTTTCTCGGAGTGAACGGCGCGGGGAAGAGCACGACAATTTCGATGATCTGCGGTCAGCTGAAGCGTGACGGAGGCGATATTTCGGTCTGCGGATACGATATCGACCGCGATCCGGAGCCGATAAAGCGGAGAATCGGAGTTGTGTTCCAGAATTCGGTGCTTGACAGGGCGCTGACGGTGAAGGACAATCTGAAGAGCCGTGCGGCGCTTTACGGAATTACCGGGAAAAGGCTTGAGGAACGTCTTGCCGCCGTTTCGGAGCTGCTTGACATGGACGGAATAATGAACCGTCCGGTCGGAAAGCTGTCCGGCGGGCAGAGAAGGCGGGCGGACATTGCAAGGGCACTTATGCACGATCCGGAGATACTGATCCTTGACGAGCCGACGACCGGGCTTGACCCGCAGACGAGAAAAATGCTGTGGGATGCCGTCAGACGTCTGCGTGACAGCGAGAAGCTGACCGTTTTTCTTACCACCCACTATATGGAGGAAGCCGCGGATGCGGACTACGCGGTGATAATCGATTCCGGAAAAATCGCGGCTGAGGGAACACCGCTTGAGCTGAAGAACCGGTATACTGCCGACAGCATTACGCTTTACGGTGTGGGAGAAAGCGATGCGGCTGACCTCGGATATCCGGTGACGGTGCTGCACGGTGCGGTCAGGATATCCGTTCCGGACACCGAGGCGGCAACGAAGCTGATAATTTCCCGTCCGGAGCTGTTCCGGGATTATGAGATAATAAAGGGCAGGATGGACGATGTATTCCTTTCCGTGACCGGAAAGAAGCTGAACGGAGGAAACGACTGATGAAGGAATTGTTCGCTCTTGTAAAACGCAACTGCAAGCTGTTTTTCAGGGACAAGGGGATGTTTTTCACCTCGCTGATAACACCTGTGATACTGCTTGTGCTTTATTCGACTTTTCTTGCGAAGGTGTACAGGAACAGCTTTGTCTCTGCACTGCCGGAGGGGGTCACGGTTTCCGACGCTCTTATAAACGGAACGGTCGGCGGTCAGCTTGTGTCGTCGCTTCTTGCGGTGTCGTGCGTGACGGTTGCCTTCTGCTCCAATCTGCTTACGGTTCAGGACAGGGTGAGCGGGGCGCGTAATGACCTTGACATGACACCGGTAAAGAGCGGGACGCTTGCGCTCGGATATTTTGTGTCGAGTGCGGTATCGACGCTTATCATCTGTTTTGTTGCCGCGGCTGCGGGGCTTGTGTACATTGCCGCGACGGGGTGGTATATGTCGGCGGGAGACGTACTTTTTCTTCTGCTTGACGTGTTCCTGCTTTCGCTTTTCGGGACGGCGCTTTCGTCGGTCGTGAACTGCGGGCTTAAGACGAACGGGCAGGCTTCTGCCGTCGGGACCGTTGTCAGCTCTGGATACGGGTTCATCTGCGGGGCTTATATGCCGATATCGCAGTTTGCTCCGGGTTTGCAGAAGATAATTTCGCTGCTTCCCGGTACCTACGGGACGTCTCTTCTGCGCAACCATGCAATGGCGGGTGTTTACCGCGAGATGGAGGCACAGGGATTTCCCGCGGAGGTCGTGAGCGGAATACGGGACTCGGTTGACTGCAATATTTACTTTTCCGGGAAGGGTGTGTCGGTTCCGGCGATGTATCTTGTTCTTGTCGGGGCGACGGTTTTGATAATTGCGGCTTATGTGGTGATTTGCCGGGTGAAGAGGAAGAGTTGATTTGACAGATTGTCGGGTTTTGCTTTTGCGACAGAGATTTCACGACTTCGCCG
>FR891166.1:0-502 GCA_000433515.1 Candidatus Colimorpha enterica
ACCAATGCAGTCACAATGACCGGACAGGAAGTCGGGATCTCGCTGTTCGCGCATCATCATATGATGCATTTGAAGACACCTTGCGTGTGATTGAACAAATCATGTCTGTCACCGAGGATGCATTCAAAATAGGCTGTTCGTCTCCCGCGTTGGAAGGATTTGCTTCGGAATGCAAAATCAATTGGAATGAGAAATACGGGAAAGAATACAAGGAAATCAGCATGCAGCAGCATGAGTGGTGGAATTGGATCATGCCGCTCGATTATCAAAGAGCCTTTCGGCACGTCTGGTTTGAGAGCATGAGGGCGGACAAAAGATTTGATTCGTTTTTTGAAAGATTGGATAAATGTGTGATTTGCAGGGAATTACAAACGGACTGAAGTAGCTTTTGTCTTTGCTTGCTTTATGGTGCTTTTTACATCCCTTAAAAATTGCGGCGCAGTAGGCAAAGAAAAAGCCTTCTGAAAAAAGAAAGCGGCTTGTGCTGTAAATGCGGCACAAG
>FR891166.1:560-14410 GCA_000433515.1 Candidatus Colimorpha enterica
CCGTCAGGGGATTTTCCTGAAGTGGCGGATAAAAGCCGATTATAAGCATAAAATCAGCCGAAAGTGGGGCGAAAAACCTCATTTTCGGCTGATTTTTGTGATGTGTGTCCGATTTAGATGCAAAATCGTGTGTGGCCAATTTAGATGCACGCTGATTTTACAGAGGGTATGGTAACCCCTTGGCGGTGATGGGAGTTGCACCCCGCCGCTGTCTTCCGGGACGCAACGCCATGCTTGCAACGAGTCCTATGTATCCTTAAAAAATATCGTGTTTTCCTTCCATTGCAAGCAAATTACCAAAAGTAACCTTTTTGAAAAGACCGACTTTATAAGGCTCACCAACAATAATAGAATAATCGTCTTTGTGTTCCAAGCTTACGATAATCGCGTCGGTGGGTTTGCCATCTGCGGAAGCTATACCCGCATTCCAAACGATACCGCTGGCTTTGATTTTATCTTCGGCAGCCAGTTGCTTGTGTATCTGTATCAAGTCAGCAAGAACGTCTTTTGATTCGGGATGTTCGTTAACGTCATAGCTGCCGGTCAATTCTACGGAATCATCCATAAGAATAACGGCGGCAAACGGGTAGAATTCGCGATACTTTTTTATTTGATCTACTGCAAACGGGAGTAATTTATCTAACAATACTTCACATTGTTCCTTGGGGGTCATAGTAGTTATCCTCCTTGTTTTTTCATTTATTATACCACACTTTGGTAGACATTTCAAGTGTTTCGCAAGTTCGAATCTGTCCACAGATTTGGTGCAGTGGGGAATCTATATCAAAAAAAGCATTTCGCCGGTTCGAATCCGGATACAGAGCCGAAAGGAAATGAAATCGTGCGTTGCACGATGAAATCCTCACTCCGCTCGGAAGAAATCTTCGGCGTTTCGCCTCAGATGAAATTAAATCCGCCTTTATCTCCTGCTGTAAGGCAGATTTCATCGCGAAGCGATTTCATCCACCGAAGGTGGATTTCTTCCGTCATCGGCGGATTTAGTTGAAAAAAGCACTTGCGTAAGCAAGTGCTTTTTTCTGGTCGGAGCGGCCGGATTCGAACCGACGGCATCGAAGTCCCAAACGCTAAAAGCCTTGTAAAATAAGGGTTTTTGCGTGTTTTTTAATACTATTTAGTCCGAATTTGATGCTTTCGGGTGCTCCCCGTCGCACTGTTTCCACATAGTACGAATCCGTAAATGGTCAAAAATGTGGTCGCAATCCAAACTCCATATTTTCTCCCACCTCATGCGAACCATAAGTTTCGCTCCGAGGTGGCTTTTTTGCTACTATTATTATACCATAAAACAGCGAATATTTCAAGTCCCCTCACGGTGAAATATTTGCACCGCTGGAATCAAAGATAACCGCCGGGCGAGTATATCCCTATTACACCTTCTCTCTTAAGGAGTTAATATTGCTTCGGCAGATTTATGTGTTTTCTTAAAACCTGCCGAAATTCTATTGACAAAGCCGATTATTTCGGCTATAATAGTATCAGAATTAAAATCAGCCGCAATTTACCCATTACGGAGGTGTTTATGAGTTATATTGCACGTCATATGGAAAACAGAATTCTTGAACTGTCGAAGTCTTATTCGGCAATTCTTCTGACAGGACCGCGTCAGTCAGGCAAAACAACTATGCTTCGCGCACTTTCCGAAAAGGAAAACAAGGGACGAGAGTATGTGTCGCTTGATGACCTTACTACACGCGATATGGCAAAAAACGATCCTGCCCTCTTTCTGCAGATCCACAAGCCACCCGTATTGATTGACGAGGTGCAGTATGCTCCCGAATTGTTCACATACATTAAAATTCATATAGATGAGCATCACAATCCCGGAGATTTCTGGATGACGGGCTCTCAGATCTTCCGTCTTATGCGCGGAGTTCAAGAATCCTTGGCAGGTCGCGTAGCGCTTCTGCATATGTCTCCCCTGTCCCAACGCGAAATCATCGGTGCAGATTGCATTCCCTTTACAACGAATATGAATGTGCTGATGGATGAATGCAAAAAAATTGCTCCGGTCGATACTCCCACCATCTTCGAGCGCATCTGGCGCGGATCCATGCCCGGTATCGTTTCGGGACTGTATGCCGACCGCAACATGTATTACTCCTCCTATCTATCCACGTATGTAGAGCGCGACGTACGCGATATTTCTGGAACGGTAGACGCATTAAAATTCAATCGCTTTATTACCGCAATAGCCGCCAGAACCGCACAATTGCTCAATTACCACGCACTTGCTGAGGACGCCGAAATCGATATGGTTACCGCCAAAGCATGGGTAGACATTCTTGAAACGCTTGGTATCATCTTCCTTCTGCATCCCTATTCCAACAACGTGCTGAAGCGTACCATTAAGACACCCAAGGTATATTTCTACGATACAGGTCTCGTCTGCTATCTTACCAAGTGGTCAAGTCCCGAGGTTGCCGAAAGTGGTGCCATGAGCGGAGCTCTTCTCGAAAACTTCACGGTATCCGAGATACTGAAGGGATATCAGAACGCAGGACGTGAGCCGTACCTGTACTTCTACCGCGACCGCGATGCCAAAGAGATCGACGTCATTATGGAGGGCGACGGCAAGCTCTGCCCCCTGGAGATCAAAAAAACTGCCACTCCCGACAAGCGTATCATTCGCACATTCGGCGTGATTGATAAATCCCCTCTGCAACTTGGCACAGGTGCTGTTCTATGCATGGCAGAGCAGTTTGGAGCATTTGACAGGGATAACCTCATCGTGCCCATTTGGGCGATATAATCAAAATGAGTTGCAATGAAAAGGAGCAACTTGAAATGACAAAACAATCTTTCCTTTCCTACTGCTCGGGTACATACGGTACATCGCCGGACTATCCGTTTGACGAGGATTTTGAAACGGCGGTGCTCAGGCACGTGGATAACCGCAAATGGTATGCCATTGTGATGCGCGTGTCCAGGTGTAAGTTTGGTTTTGACAGCGACGAAATGATCGACGTTGTCAATCTGAAGCTTCCGATCGAGATGTTCGGCTCCTTTGGCGTGGCGGACGGTGTCTATCCTGCCTATCACATGAACAAGCTCCATTGGATCTCGGTGCTACTGCCCGATGCACCCGAGGATGTGGTGAAGTTCCTTGTGAACGTGAGCTTTGAGGCGACGAAAACAACAAAGAAAAAGTCAAAACAACTCAAATGAAAGGAGTCACCTATGCCGCTTGAAATAGTACGAAACGATATCACAAAAATGAAGGTAGATGCCATTGTCAATGCCGCCAATGAGTCACTGCTTGGCGGCGGAGGTGTTGACGGTGCGATTCACCGTGCCGCAGGTTCGGGCTTGCTTGCCGAGTGCAAAACGCTTGGCGGTTGCAAGACCGGCCGAGTGAAGATCACGGGTGGATATAATCTGCCTGCGAAATATGTCATACATACCGTCGGTCCTATCTATAACGACGGCAAACACGGCGAAAAGACCTTGCTTGAATCCTGCTATCGTGAGTCTTTGGCGCTTGCGAAGGAGCGGGGCTGTGAAACGGTGGCTTTCCCGCTTATCTCGTCGGGCGTGTACGGATATCCGAAGGATCAGGCTCTGAAGGTTGCCATCGACGTCATCAGCGACTTCCTTCTTGAAAACGAAATGACGGTCTATATCGTCATATTCGACAAGGCGTCGTATCAGATCGGCGAGAAGCTGTTCTCGGATATTGCCGAATACATTGATGACAATTATGTGGACGAGCATACCGATTACAGCCGCGAGCGTATCCGTATGAATGCACTCCCACCGATGGCTCCGCACAAAAGACGGAAGAAATCAGAAGATGATATCCTTGAAACGTGCGATTGCAAGGCGATGCCCCTTGAGGATGATCTGGATGCGAAGCTGAAGCAGATTGACGAGAGTTTTTCGCAGATGCTCCTGCGCAAGATCGACGAAAAAGGGATGACCGATACCGAGTGCTATAAGAAGGCGAACATTGACCGCAAACTGTTTTCAAAAATCCGCAGTGACGTCAATTACAAGCCGAGCAAACCTACCGCGCTTGCCTTTGCGATTTCCTTGGAGCTTTCACTTGATGAAACCGAGGATATGCTTCGCAAGGCAGGGTTTGCACTATCGCATAGCAACAAGTTTGACATCATCATCGAATACTTTATCAGCAAAGGCAATTATAATATTTTTGAAATTAATGAGGCGCTGTTTGCTTTTGATCAGAGCCTGTTAGGAGCGTAGAGATGAAGAAGATAAAAATAACAGTGATGCGAAAGGCACGGTATGACGATCTGATCGACAAATATGAAAATCCTATCGAACACACCTGTGGCTTATAGGAAGGTCAGGTGTTTTTCTGCGAAGGTTGGCAAAAACCAGATGGCTTTTGTGACAGTGCGTGGGACAGCGTTTCACCGTTCATTATGACTCTTGCACACGGTGGCGAGAACTTTTACGATGGGTGGATGAAAAACAAAAAATCTGCAATGATTTCTTGCAACGATGGTTTCCGTCCTGTAAGTTTTTACATTGAAGTCTGTGAATAAAAGGAGATTAGACTATGTTAAAATTTATCTGCTACCCCAAATGCACCACTTGTCAAAAGGCAAAGAAGTGGCTCGACGATAATAAAATCGAATATGAGCTTAGAGATATCAAGCTCAATAATCCTACACTTGATGAGTTGACAAAATGGTACAAGAATAGCGGCTTACCACTGAAAAAGTTTTTTAACACCAGCGGTCTGCTTTATAAATCCCTCGACCTGAAAAACAAGTTGCCCTCAATGAGTGAGGATGAAATGCTGAAACTCCTTGCAACCGATGGTATGCTTGTAAAGCGTCCGTTGCTCGTTGGAGACGGTTTTGTTCTTGTTGGATTCAAGGAAGCAGAATGGAGCACGGATTTGAGTAAATAATTTGTCGCCTGCCATGCGACCAAACCTCTCTTTTATTGATGTACAATACAGACATCACATGAAAGAGAGGATTCGCAGGGATGTTCTCGCCGACATTTTGTCGGTTAAACTACAATGCTCCTGACTTCTGTGGTTCAACGCCTCAAAATGAGGCGTTGAACCCGTAGCAAGGCCTCATTTTGAACCTTGAAAACGAACCGTAATATCAAGGACGCGCTTCAAGTCCTCATTTTGAGGACTTGAAAACAGAGATCAAAGCGACAAAGTGTCGCTTTGATACGTTCACGGCAGATAGGAGCAACTCGGCTAAACCCTCAAATATTGCGCCTCTGTAATATACAGCAAAGGCTGGGCGGTTGCGATTACGATTCCGACTCCATGCTTGTTACCAACGACAAGTGGCTGGTAAACGGCGCGATTACCGGTTATGAACTTCTGAAAGTTCCCGTTTGCAAGGTGGATCCTATCGGCAGATCCGAATATGGGAACACTCCGAGAAGCCTTGCAAAGCTTGATCAGACCATCGCCAAGAACAAGATTGGAGAGATCGTCAACCTCTCCCAGTTCCTCAACTGCTTACTGTGGGATGGACTCTTCACCGAGCGGGGCGAACATCACCCTATGGACATCTATCACGACATCTGCGTCCTCGCCGTGCTGTCGGGCATGGAGATCGATAAGGCGAAGCGTTTGTATTCTGCCGATTCCACCAAGGTGCTCTCACGCCTGCGCCATTACCGTCAGAACTACAAAAAGAAGAATGGTGGTAATCTCCCTGCGTTCTACAAGTATATCGTTGGGGATGAGAGTGCGGACGTTGGCGAAAACACCGCCAAGCTCGAAGCCCCCATGTCCTTCGTTCACGACGCGGTAGCCGCCTTCCCCGGCAGAGCAGCTTACACAAAGACGCTCTCTCTGTCAGATCTCTTTGAGCTTGATGCAAGCGATGCAGGCGCAAACGATACCCACAAGAAGCAGAATATTATAAAGGCGGTCAAGAAGGCTCACGCCAAGATCATTGCGATGCAAACTGCCATGAAGGATGCCGACGATGACGAGAAGCTCATCCTCTGCGATGAGGCAAACGAGGTCTATCAACGCCGTGAGAACCAAGCCAAGAGGCAAGGAATTATTATGTATTAACCGAAAGGAGCTTTGATAACAATTTGATAACTATTCGAAAAAACGCTGGATATTGTCTCGAACATGTGATATGTTTGGGATACAGAGAAATTCACAGAAAGGAAGTGATTTATAATGGCAAAACGCAGACCGCAGGGTGACGGTACGATACGCAAGCGTATCGATGGGCGGTGGGAAGCCCGAATCATTGTCGGGCACAAGAATGACGGCTCGCCCATGTACAAGTCAGCATTCGCAAAAACGCAGAAAAGCGCGTTGAAGGAACTGCATCATCTCATAGAGCTGTACCGTGACGTTGATCTCACCGAGGACTGTCGAATGACTCTCGGCGAGTGGCTGGACAAATGGCTTGACGAGTATATGATATTCACCATCCGTGAAAGCACGCTGGATTCCTATCGGGCTATGGTAAAAAATCAGGTCAAGCCCTTCATTGGTGGCAAACAAATTGCGTCGCTGACCACGGCCGATATGCAGAAATTCTATAATAAAATCAAGAAGGAAGGGCGCGTCCGTGAGCATCCGATCCACGGCAAGACACTTGCCGACAGCATGGTCAGAGGGGTACACATGATGCTTCACGGAGCCTTTGACGTTGCCGTCAGGGAGAGACTTCTGGTAAAGAATCCGACGAACGGAACAATCGTTCCTAAGTGCAACTATCCCAAAAAACAAATACTCGGCGACAGTCAGCTGGAAACCTTCCTTGAAGCCATCAACGGGCATGAGTACTGGTGCGACTTCTTCTACGTGGAGGTCATGACGGGACTACGCCGAGGTGAGATCTGCGGTCTTAAGTGGCAGGACATCAACTTCGAGGAAAACAAGCTCCAAGTCAAGCGGTCGGTGTCGGTCAAAAAGGGCAGCGGTGTCAGCATCGGCGAGACCAAAACCGAAACCGGAGTCCGCAGTATTCTGATGCCGCCGAGCGTGGCAGAGGTGCTTCAAAACCGCAAACAGAGGGCAATCACCGAATGGGTGTTCCCGAATTTCATGTATCCTGAACAGCCAATCAGCCCTGCCACCGCCTACCGAAAGCTAAAGATCATACTGAAACATGATGGACTTCCGCTGATCCGATTTCACGACCTACGCCACACCTTTGCCACGCATGCAACACACGGCGGAGTCGATCCCAAAACGCTTGTAGGCATTCTCGGACACACGAACGCCAGTTTCACGCTTGATACCTATACCCACGTTACAAGTGATATGCAGAAAGCGGCCTCAAATATTGTGGGCAATATTATGCAGAATATTATGATTAAGGAGTAATCAATGGCAAAAAGAAAATATGGGGAAGGGAGTATATTCCTTCGCAAAGACGGTCGCTGGGAAGGCAGAACGATCTGCAACAATTCTACGCGAGGCTGAAGAAAGGGGGCAGACGCAGACTTGTAGAATATTACGGCGAGGGCTTGTCCGACAGAATGGTGCGCTCCTGCCATACCACCTGTCGAACCGCACTGGAAAAGGCAGTGACGGAAGGTCTGATCACAACCAATCCTGCAATCGGTTGCAGACTGCCACCCAAAAAGGCAAAAGAAATGCAGGTGCTGACACAGGACGAGATCAGACGATTTCTGATCCAAGCGCACGAGGAAGGATACTACGAGTTCTTCCTCCTCGAGCTGACCACGGGAATGCGCCGTGGGGAGATACTCGGCCTTCAATGGAAAGATGTCAACCTTGATACAGGCGAGCTTCACATCAGGCGTCAGGTGGTAAAGAAAGGTACACAGGCGCTGATATCCAAGCCCAAGACTAAGTCTTCGATCCGAACGATACTTCTGCCGCCCGGCATGGTAGAAATTCTTGCGGAGCTTAATAAAAACGCCACCTGTGATTGGGTATTTCCATCACCCGTGAAGGAAGGCGAACCGAGAAATCCCGACTCACTCTATGGAAGATTTCAAAAGATATTGCAGCGGGCGCAATGTAAGAAAGTCCGATTCCACGACCTACGCCACACCTTCGCTACAATGGCACTCGAAAACGGTATGGATATTAAAACGCTCTCCGCTATGATAGGACACATCAGCGCCGAGACCACACTCAACATTTATAGTCATATCACCGATACGATGCAGAGACAAGCAGCGGTCAAAATCGACCGAGAAATCGGCGGTACAGACGCGCAGATGCCCGAATTCACGCAAAGCGTGGAGCCACCCAAGGCAAGTGAACAGGCACAGGCAACTGCCACACCGAAGCCGAAATTTGAGCCGTACAAGGGCAAGATTCGCAAGCCCGGAACTGGTTGCGTGACGATGATAAACGACCATCTCTACGAAGGACGATTCACGCCAAGAGTCAACGGAAAACGCATATCCAAAAACGTGTACGCCAAAACACGAGAGGAATGTGAAGAAAAACTCGCCGAGCTGATAAAAACTATGAAAGCGGAAATCGCAGAAATGAAAAAACAAGCGAAGAACGCATAACGCACAAAGGGGCGACCACGAACGGTCGCCCCACAAAAATTGTGCCGGAGGAACCAAAGAAAAGCCTAATCGCTTGAAAAGTTCATAGAAATATGATATAATATTCTCATCGATAAATGGGAATTTGACGGAGGTTATGATGCTTGAAAAAATGAGTGATTTCTTCGAAGCAAGACTTGATGGATATGATGAGCATATGATGACTAACATCGAATCCGCAAACGAATTCTATCCCTTTACTGCAAAGCAATTGCCCACCACCGAAAACTGCCACGTGCTTGATTTGGGCTGTGGCACGGGATTGGAACTTCAAGAATACTACCTTTTGAATCCGTCAGCAATGGTTACGGGAATAGACCTTTCACAAGGAATGTTAGCCGAACTCAAGCGAAAATTTGCGAACAAGGATATAACCTTGATGCTCGGCTCGTATTTTGATGTGCCTTTTGGCGAGGAGGTATTCGATGCAGCCGTGTCGGTGGAGAGTCTTCATCATTTCACAAAAGGAGAAAAGATCAAGTTATACTCCAAACTACATAAGGCATTAAAGGATAAGGGATATTTTATCCTTACGGATTATTTTTCATTATCCGATGATGAAGAACAGATGCACAGACGAAATTTGTTAGCATTGAAAGCAGAACAAGGAATTACTGATGATGAATTCTACCATTACGACATACCTCTTACTGTGAAGCACGAAAGCGAAGCTCTTGTTGAAGCAGGTTTTTCATCAGTTGTTGTGTTAAATAATTGGGGAGCAACATATACGATTAAAGCAGTTAAGTAAATCATCAAATATCAATTTGTCGGGATGATGTAGAGCGAGGGCTGACCAAAGCAAACGGTCAGCCCTCAAAACTTGCGCCTCGGAAAGCAAAGAAAAGGATTTTTACGGTTTCATCACCTTGATGAATCTGAACATTTCATCAGGCCCCTCATCGGGATCATGTTCTTCATCATCCGGCATTTCGTGATCGGGTTTGAAATACTCGCACCAAAACTGATCGATCTGAAAACCGCACTTGTTCACATAGAAGTGTATGTTGCGCGTTTCAAAATAGGGCGTAAAGGTCTCCCAAACGACAGTTTCTGGGTGCAGAGCCTCAATCGCCAACCACGCACCATAGCCGATGCCTTTGGTATGCTCTTCGGGTGAAACGAAAAGGATCTCCAATTCGTTGCGGTTGGTCTCTTTATTGATCTTCAGGATGACTCCGCCAACCTTCCTTCCCTCAACAACTATACGGTACGTTTCGCTGTCGGGAGAATCAATGCTGCGTTCAATTGTTTTGCGAGATATGATCTCGCCGTCAAAATCAAGATGATTATCACGCTCTCCAAACTCCTCCATTGCACCGTACTTGAACGCCCATTGATTATCAAGTATAAATTGCTCGCGGTCGTCCGCTTCAAGCGGGACAAGAGTGACTCTCGTGTTTTTCATAAAAACCTCCAAAACTAAAAAATAGAGCCTCGGCTATTGAACAACAATAACCCAAGCTCACTTGGACACCTAATCCGGCATTACGGTACTACGGTACACAGCCTCCGGTGACAAAATTATTATAGTGAATGCTTCTCAGCCGAAATCGAACCTTTTTGGCTCGCTTTCGGCCGATTTTTGAAAAACGATATTAATTTGGATCGATATATGGTTCATTACTAAGGCCTCTACTCTGTAACTCCTTCACCAGTTTGTTCAATATGCGTTTCCAGAATCTTTCAAACCATTTTGCCTTCCCAAACCATTTAACAAGAATCGGGCTGACTGCATAGTATATCCGAATAAATAATCTGCCGTACCATATTTGGCTCAAAGTGTTATCACGGAATCTTCGAAGCGTCCAAACTTCCGCGCAATCGTAGGATTTGTATACGCAAGTTGCGATATAGCAGCCGCGTTTTTTCACTTTTTTTCGGCTACCATCGGGAATTGTGTTGGTATCACCAACGGGTTGATTTATAGAAAAATGATGTATACGATTAACTGGCGAAGATATAGCTTCAGCTATTTTTTCTTTTATATAGGTGTTGTTTACTCCATAGGATGTCCAAAAAGTTATGCGCCTAACACCTGCTTCGTCACATATTTTTCCAACTTTTGTGTCACGTTCCTTACGTTCCGCATCCATATGTGTCATATCATTAATTTCTATCACTACCAATGGATTATAAGTGCTGCTTGTTATCAGAAAATCCACATTACGAAACAGCTCATTGTGATACCTTGAATTGTCGTTTTTCTCAATAAATGAGGCAAGATTTATTTGCGGAAACACATAATAATCGGGAGGCAAAGATTCTTTTATTGCCGCAAAAAAAGCCTGTTCGGATTTGCTTATTAAAGATTGCTTTTTTTCATATAGATAGCTTTGGTCATCTGAATGAGATATCGATGCTGTACATAGCTGATTGACATAATGCCATCGTCCGCAAGAAGGGCATTTAATAATATCTCCTTGCTCTTTTTTGATATTGCAGACTCTGCACAATGGGTATTTTCCACTTTCCGAACCGCATACCTGACATTTCATTTGCTGCCTCCAATAAAAAATCCGCAAAGTAACACTACTTTGCGGATTCGACTTTTGCGGTCAAAACCGCTAAAATGGTCGGAGTGACACGACTCGAACGTGCGATCCCCGCATCCCAAACAAAAATTATAGTTTATTTTGCTTGGTAAACGCTCTTTTTGACCCGTTTTTTACGGTTTTCGGGGCTATTTCTTTCCGATATTTCCGTTAATTCCGTGTGTTACATCGGGCAAACTGGTCAAAATTGTGGTCAAAACTGGTCATCCGAGTGCGAGTTCATAGTTTATTCAATACTGGTCAAATTGTGGTCAAACCACAAATACATAACCCTTTTGATGGTGGAAACATCTTCGAAAGGGCTTTTTTATTGCCCTCATTATACCATAAAAAAACGAAAATTTCAAGTATGTGAGAGCGAAATACGAAAGAAAGGAAAAGGCAATGTTTACAGCAATTATCGAAAACGAAGGCAACACCTTAGTCATGGAATTCCCGTGCAAACGTTACCTTATGGCTGACCACCTCGGCTCCATCGGCATCAGAAAGCCGGCACATGAAATCAAATGCATGGATGAAGAGGAAGAACCGATCAAGGTGAAGATCATCGGAAACAACGAGTTTGAGAAAAGGCTCGCCCTGTTGATCTCTCCCACAGATACGCTTTCCCTCGTGAACACCATGTGTGAGTTCTATCAGAATCTGTCCTACCAAAACAGGCTGGACGCTATGGAAGCCGTGATGTCCGGAAAGGTCTCCTCCATCGCTGAGTTTGATAAGTTCATGCTCGAGAGCCGTATGGAAGACACCACCGAATACTTCTACTGCCCGTTGGTGGCAAACGTGTACAGCCGTGATGAATACGGCAACATGGAAGAATATCCCGACGAGTATGACGGCAGTTATCTTGCTCCTTACGAGGAACGAATCCGTGATCTGATCCGTTTGGAAGATGCTCGGGACGAAGATAATCTCGCAGCTTACTTCGACGGTAGCAACGGTGCTGTCGGAAAGCTTAAGGAGGTACACTTCAGTACGCAGAACGTTGATGGTGTTCTTTACGGATGCATTCGCGCCGAGCTTACTGCTCCCTTCACTGCTGATGAGGAAGCAGAATTCAAGGATTGGCTCGAGGGTCAATGCTCGGACGGCTACGGCGAAGGCTTGGAACAGCGATCCATTCGCGTGGAGGACGGCGATATGTACGTCAGCTTCTGGCACGGCGGTGATGATTGGTTCATGCTGAACGGCGACGAGTTCGATGAGTATCTCAGCGATCAGAAGATGGGAGGTATCGAGTAATGGCAATCCTATTCTCCAAGGTCACCATGCGTGATGATTACAATGAATCCGAATTCCTTGTCGGCGGCTTTCCTCAGGAGACCGATGATCTCGAAGGCTGGACCGCATATCATGAGTTCCTCGATGAAATCACAGAAGACACCGTTGTAAACGTCAGAGCGCAAGCCTTCCTCTACGGCGAAGGCGAAACGGTCAAAGCAACACCTGAAGAGGTTGCATATATGATGATGCGCGAGCAGCGGGATCCCGACTTCCTGTCCGGTCATTGTGACTGCATTGGTGAGTCGGACTTCAACGTGAATTGGTGTCCCGATGAACTCTTCGGTCAAGGCTTCGTACAGCTATAAGAAAGGAGCAGAAATGGACAAAGACATTGAACACGCCGAAAAAGCCCTTGCCTGTATCGACAAGATGAAGGAAGGTCTGAGTGAGCTCGTATCCCTTCTCGATATCGCAGACGATACCTTCGGTGAGATGGATCGGCTTGAGACCTACAAATCCATCAACCGCACCTTGGGTAGATGGCAAGAAAAATATGAGGGCTTCCTCAATGAACAAGGTCAGTCCTTCACACAGACGATGTAAGCACAAACCATAATCGTGTTTTGAATGACGTCTCGGCAAATACTTTGTGCCATTTTCGGGAATCCTATTGGCATTATTTCGGTATACCGATAGAAATATACGGGTGATGAAAATGAGAGTATCAATGAAATGCTTACCGAAAACGGTATGACAAAATACAGACTTGCCAAACTCGGCGATGTTCCTCACGCAACACTGAATGATATATGCAGCGGAAAGACGCGTATTGAAAAGTGTTCGGGAGAAACTTTATACAAGTTGGCAAAGGTGCTACTGACGGAAAAGTCGATATCTTTGTTGCAGGTGTGGGTACCGGCGGTACGATAACCGGTGTCGGTGAATATCTGAAATCAAGAACCCTGCGGTTAAGGTCGTTGCTGTTGAGCCTGCTGCTTCCGCAGTGCTCTCTACCGGCGTTGCTGGACCGCATAAGATTCAGGGCATCGGCGCAGGCTTTGTCCCCGATGTGCTGAACACGAAAATCTACGATGAGATTATCCCCGTTTCCAACGAAGATGCATTTGCAACCGGAAAGCTCATCGGCAAGAGTGAAGGGGTTCTTGTCGGTAATTTCCTCCGGTGCCGCTGCCTTTGCCGCAATTGAACTTGCCAAGCGCCCTGAAAACGAAGGGAAAACCATTGTTGTACTTCTGCCCGATACCGGCGACAGATATCTTTCGACGCCCCTATTTGCAGAATAAAAAAGCCCCGTGCCTTATGTTTTAGGTGCCGGTCAAAACTTGTCAAAAGCCTGTTTTGGCATTACGCCAAAACAGGCTTTTTCGACGGGCTGAAATATCTCATCTGCTCTCTCCGTGACTGCGAGCCGAGGCTGAACACAAGCATTATGCACACCGTGCCGGAAAATGCGAGGCGGGGCATTCTGCCGATGGGAAGGAAAAAATCATCTTTTGTAAATTATGTAAAAACCATGATTTTTTT
>FR891167.1:0-2300 GCA_000433515.1 Candidatus Colimorpha enterica
GGTCTTGCTTCTTCCGGTCGCGGAGTTCAGCGCGCTGACTGCCCGTTCAAGCGCCGGTATCATGTCCTCTGCGCTGACTGGCATGAATTCAAACACCGCCGAGCGGGAGATTATCGCGCTATAGACGTACAGATACGGATTTTCGGTCGTTGATGCGATAAGCGTTATCCGCCCGTCCTCGATGAATTCAAGAAGCGACTGCTGCTGTTTCTTGTTGAAGTACTGGATCTCGTCGAGGTACAGAAGTATTCCGCCGTTTCCGATGAGCGTCGAGGTCTCGGCTATTATATCCTTTATATCGGAGAGGGAAGCCGAGGTCGCGTTCAGCTTTCGGAGCGTCATTCCCGATCCCTCGGCAATGATACGCGCCGCGGTCGTTTTTCCGGTGCCGGGAGGACCGTAGAATATCATGTTGGGCAGATATCCCTCGGCACACATCCGCCGCACCGTTCCGTTTTCCCCGAAAAGATGCGCCTGTCCGACGATCCCGTCAAAGTCTGTCGGACGTATGAGCTCTGCTGTCGGTGTCCTGTTCATGCTGATCCTCCCCGGTAGGTTTCGCTTGAGATGGTGAGATACAATAATTATACCCCCGATGCCCTGTATTGTCAAGTTCACATAAATTTAATATTTTTCCCTATTGCCAAATCCCGCCCTTTGTGGTATAATAGGTTGCAATCGGATACGGAGAAGTACCCAAGTGGTTAAGGGGGCAGTTTGCTAAACTGTTAGATCGGGATTAACCGGTGCATGGGTTCAAACCCCATCTTCTCCGCCAGAAACAAAAGTCGCATATGCGGCTTTTGTTTTTTTAAGTACGATTCTGATTAACAAAACCTGTTTTCTGCACTTGACAATCAAAAAGCGATATGGTAAAATAAAAACGGTATCAGTGAGCGCACGGTTGACAGTAATTTTTAAGGATGACTTATGAAAGCAGAAATTATTCTCAACCATGACTACATAATCGGAGAGCCGGACGGAATGCTGTTTGGTTCTTTTGTCGAACATATAGGACGCTCTGTCTATACCGGAATATACGAACCGGATCATTATTCCGCCGATGAATACGGATTCCGGGGTGACGTGGCTCAGCTTGTGCGCGGGCTCGGCATTTCCGGAATCAGGTATCCCGGCGGAAATTTTGTTTCGGGGTACAATTGGGAAAACGGTGTCGGTCCCCGCGTGACGAGACCGAAGACGATTGACGTTGCGTGGAATTGTATTGAGCCGAACCTGGTGGGGACCGACGATTTTGTCGGATATTGCAGACGTATCGGAGCAGAGCCGATCATGGCGGTAAACCTCGGAACTGCCGGTATGAAGGAGGCAGCAGAGCTTCTTGAGTACTGTAACGTCAGAGGCGGAACGGCATACAGCGACAGGCGTATAAAGAACGGTTACCGGGAGCCTCACGGTATTAAATACTGGTGTCTCGGCAACGAGATGGATGCACAGTGGCAGATAGGACACAAGACCGGGGGCGAATATGCCCGTCTTGCCGTCGAGACCGCGAAGCTCATGAAAAAGATCGATCCGGATATCAGTCTTATCGCCTGCGGAAGCTCCGGGGACGATCTGAGAACCTTTCCGGAATGGGAGGCGCAGGTGCTTGCGGAGTGCTATGAGCGCGTGGACTATATCTCTCTTCACCACTATTTCTCCAATGCGGACGGAGATACGGCAACCTTCCTTGCTTCCGGTATTGCAACAGACAGTCACATAGAGCAGGTAATATCGGTCTGTGACTACATAAAATCGCGCAGACGCTCGAGAAAGACAATGATGCTTGCCTTTGATGAGTACAATGTGTGGTACCATGACCGCGAAAAGAAAAAGGGAAACCTTCAGATCGCCCCGCCTCTCTGTGAGGATCACTACAACATAACCGATGCGGTGTGCCTTGGCGGAGTACTGATCTCCCTGCTGCGGCACTGTGATCGGGTAAAGATAGCCTGCCTTGCCCAGCTTGTTAATGTTATAGCGCCGATCATTACGGTGCCGGGAGGAATGGCATACAGGCAGACGATATATTATCCGTTCGAGGCAGTATCGCGTTTCGGCAGAGGTACGGTGCTTGATATACGGATAAAGTCCGATCTGTGCGACGGGGGAAAATACGGCGCGATTCCTGCGGTCGATTCGGTTTCGGTGCTGAACGGTGATGGGGATACTGTTGTTTTTGCGGTGAACAGGGATACCGGAAATCCGGTCAGCCTGCGCATCGCTTTGCAGGGTATTGATGCATCGGTTATATCCCATACTGCACTTTATGGAGAAAACCGGGAGGTGATCAACAG
>FR891167.1:2362-7192 GCA_000433515.1 Candidatus Colimorpha enterica
GCGGCTGCCGTATCGACGGGAAAGAGGCATTTGCGGTGCTTCCTCCTTTGTCCTGGAATGTTATAAAACTCGGAAACTGAATCAAAGGGGTGTTTGAAAGCTCAAATTGAGTTTTTAACACCCCTTTGATTCAAGAACATTATAATCGGAATACTGTCCAACCTGAAATGAACCCTCGTACATATCCCGGATGGATTTTGCAGGGGCAATGTCACCGTTGATGATTTTTTCACGGTAGGCGCTGGGCGACATTCCGTGTATCTTCTTGAACGTTTTGCTGAAGTAGAATTCGTCATTGTATCCGACCGAACCTGCGATCTCCTTGAGCGGCATTTCCGGGTGCTCCTTCATGACGGAGGCTGCACGCTTCATCTTGATATACCGCTGATAATTGTACGGAGTCTGACCGAACACGGCAACAAACGCATTTCTCAGCGTTCTTTCCGAAACGAGTAGATTCTTTGCAAGCTCGCTCGGCGAAAGAATGCTGTCGGAGTGTGCATTTATCACCCCGATGCATTTTTCGGCAAGATCCTCTTCCTTGCTGATCTTTCTCGATGCTTCGGACAGACGGATGAGAATCAGATTCATGAGCAGCGACAGCTTCTCTTTTTTTATCGGTGTGGATTTTCCCCAGTAGGCGCAAAGCAGCTCGCGGAACAGCGATTTTATGCCGGCGTCATCCTGACAGTGTATCAGCGGCTCGATTCTGACAAGAGTTCCCTGCGGATCGGGCTCGCTGTCTTCAAGCGCTATGTCGTTCGGAGAGGAGAGAACATGAATGACATACAGCGTTGTTCCCGGTTCACACGGCTTTTTTCCGTAGTGCTCCGCCCCGGCGCGCAGGAAAAGAACGTCGTCGGCGTTCATTTCATACGGTATCCCGTCCTGCCATACCTCCATACTCCCGGAAATGCAGTACAGAATGTCGTGCACCTTCATTATCCGATGAGGATGCACCATTCCGTCCGGATGAGTGTTCTGTGTTGTCGTGCGAATTCCTTTTTTTGTGCCGACATCGAAAAAATACTTCATTTTCTTCTCCTGTTCAGCTCCTGTTCAGCCATTGTATCAGCCATTGTATTCGTTATCGGATATCTCTGATCACGATATCAATAATACCATATATTCCATGCCGTTTTCCAAAGATTCTATGTTAAAAGGGTAAAGAATATGTTAATATCTAATTATCAACCGTGGCATATTTGCTCTACTGAATACCAAAACGGAAAATAATTATGCCAACACTGTACAAAAAACGATCGGAGGGGATATTTATAGGAAAAACGGCTGTTTCCATATTATTCATCTGTCTGTCCGTGCTTGCGATCTGCGCCTGCGGATTTTTCCGGGGCAGCGAAGAGAGGGAAGACGGGGTTATCCGGCTGTCGCGCGAAGAGCTTGCGGGATATACAGTGATACGTCCGGCTGATGCGGACGAAAAGGTTTCCGGATCCGCCGTAAAGCTGCGCCACGCGCTTGAGGATTTCTGCGGGAGCAGGGTCTCTATTGCCGACGATTATCTTTCCGACGGGGAAGAGCCTGCTGCGAACGAAATACTTGTCGGGCTTACCGACAGGCAGGAAAGCCGCGAAGCGTTTGAACGTCTTTCGGAAAACGAGGGGGGGATATTCGTTATCGACGGCAAGCCGGTCATCATAGGGAAAAGTGACGAGCTTACAGAAAAGAGCGTTGAGCTGTTCATTTCAAAGTATCTCGGCAGCAGTGACGGGTACATAACTCTTTCCGCCGACCTCGCTCACCGGATAAACTGGGAGCACGAGCTTGCGGGATACAGAATCGTATATCCGTCACGGAAGGCAAAAAAGCGCGAATACGTGATAGCGGTGGCTCTGCGTGACAGAATCAGGGAGATAACCGGACTTGATCCGGAGATCTGCGATGACGCAGAGGATGCGGCGGAAAAGGAAATCCTCATCGGAGATGTCGATCGTCCAGAAGCGGAAAAGCTGTACTCGTCACTTGACAGGGATCATTTCGGAGGCTATGCGAGAGCCGGAGACAGGATTGTTATTTTCGGGTCGACGGAAACGATTCTTGACGGAGCGTCCGATCTTTTTACAAGAGAAATTCTCGGGTACGACAATACTCAGAAAAAGCAGGCGGCGGAATCCGATTTCACGCCGTTGACGTCAGACTTTATAAGGTATATTGACGGAGGGGGCGGGGGAGATCGGCTGTATAACGGTATCGTTACCGATGCCACATGGCCGCCCCGTACAGTTGATGCCGAAAAGACAACGGTAATTGACGCGCCGTATCTTGTACCTGCCGCAGAGGGCGGAACACACCCCGGTACGGTTGATATCAGCGTGGGGAGACAGCTGTTTGTTGACTCCTTCCTGATTTCCCGGACCGATCTTAAGACCGTATATCATTCTGCTGTCACATCATCTCAGCCGGTCATTACAATGGATGACGATTATCTGATGCTGAAGACCGGATACGTCATGTATGATGAGGAGACAGACCGGATTGTCATGTGGTACGGCGGAATGAAGAATGTTTACCGTGCAGAAAGCAAAGACGGTGTTGTCTGGTCGGAGCCGGAGGTTGTGTTCACAAACGACAGTAAGGGCGCATGGATAACGGTAAGAGTCAATCCGTCCCCCGCTCCGGACGGTAATGACAGGTATATCATGCTTGTCAGAAATGCCGACGGAAAGGAGAAGTGGACGGAGCATTACGAGACGACACGTCTCAGCGGGCGGATTTACAAATCCGCTGACGGCAGAAAGTGGACGCTCAGCTCCCGTACCGGCGCAATGGGTGATGCTTCAACGCTGTCGTATAACCGGTTCAGAAACAAATGGCTGATTTTTGCCCGTGACAACTGCTCGTTCTCAACCGGAAGGAGAGTGGTCAGGTACTTCGAGTGCAGTGACATAACCTCTCAGGCGGCATATGGTCTGTGGCAGTCGGTTGACTGGCAGAGAACCGACAGGCTTGATATACAGGATCCGAAGCTGAAGGAAGCTCCGCAGATCTATTCCGTCTGCTCCGATTCATACGAGAGTATTCAGCTCGGGATGTTTCAGTATTGGCTCGGTCCTTCCAATTCCGTAATTGCTAAGACCGGACTTCCGAAAATAACAGAGCTTCAGCTCGGTTATTCGCGCGACGGCTTTTACTTTACAAGACCCGAACGCAAAACGCCGTTCATATCCTGCTCCCGTAAAGAAGAAACGTGGGATTACGGCTATCTGCACCCGGTGTCAAGTCTTTGCGTGGCAACTCAGGATGAGCTCTTGTTCTGGTATTCCGGCTATCGCGGAGGCGAGACTGATATAGAGATCACACCTGAGTATGCAAATCCGTCGATAGGCATTGCGCGGCTGAGACGTGACGGCTTTGCATCGCTTGACGGGACGGGAAGTATAACCACTTGCCGGCTGACCGCGGAAAAAGGCAAAAAATATCTGTTTGTCAATGCTGATGCTGCTTCCCTGAGGGCAGAACTGTATGATGCAGACGGAAATGTGATCGATGGGTATTCCGCAGAAGACTGCATTCCGTTTACCGGGGATTCCTGCTGTACGATGCTTTCGTGGAAAAACGGTAAGGACGTGTCCTTCCTTGCAGGGAAAGAATTCTCGGTAAAATTCGTGATGGAGGATGGCAGCTTTTATTCCTTCTGGCTCTCTGACAGCGAAACCGGTGACAGCGGGGGATATTACTGCGGCGGTCTTATTGACAGAAAGACGGCAAAGGAGGGATGACGTGAAAAAATACGGATTATGCTTTGTGATAACGGCGGCGCTGGCTTCAGTGCTGATCGGTATGACCGGATGTTCGTCCGGGGGAATACGGAATCACGGAACGACTTTGCCGGACAGAACGGAATCAGGCGAGAAAACGGAGAACGGAAGCAGGGAAACAGGAACGGTTACAGAGTACCCGGAAACGAGGCTTACCGCTGACGGTTTCTCCTGCCTCAGGCTTCACGGGAGAACAGTCACGGACAGCCGTGGTCTAAGACTTGACTGGTCGTACTCCGGCTTTACGGCAGAGGGGTATTTTTCCGGTGATGTTGTTGCGGAAATACGTACTTTCGGCGACAAGCAGTGCTATATACATATTACTGTCGACGGAGAGGACAGTGTTTCCGTTATAGAACCCGGAACTGAAGAAACGGTTCTTGCAACGGTTTCTCCCGGATATCATGTCATAACAGTGCGGAAGGCGACCGAAATACGGACATCACGCCTCGCGGTGAGTGCCCTGCGCTTCAAGGGAGCTGCCGTAACTCCGGAAAAAAAAGACGGACTGAAGATAGAGTTCATCGGAGATTCAGTGACCTGCGGAGTGGGATCATCTCCCGATGCCGGAAACGGATATTCCGACCCGCGGGACTGCGATGTTTTCAACTCATATGCCGTTATGACGGGGAAGGTGCTTGACGCTGAAATTAACCTTGTCTCTGCGGGCGGCTGGGGAGTATCGAAGGGCGCCGGCAAAAATAACGGCAGGATTCCGGACATCTATCGCTATACATCCTTCAGGTCAGGAATGGAAGAGTGGAATTTTGCTGCATGGAAACCGGATGTTGTTGTCATTGCCCTCGGAGCAAATGATGAGGGCGCCGATCCTGCGGTTTTCGGAAAGGCAGTGTATGATTTTCTCGTGACTGTCCGTGAATGCAATCCGGATGCGAAAATTGTCTGGATGTACGGTTATCTGTTTACCGGATTTACCGATGTGATCGGAAATGCCATCGAGAAAACGGGCGATCGGAACATATTCCTTCTTGAGGTTAAGCCGGACATGAGCGGCGGATGGAAGCACCCTTCGTATTCCGCACAGTGCGGT
>FR891167.1:7328-18709 GCA_000433515.1 Candidatus Colimorpha enterica
CTGCCGCAAAATCAAAAGAGAGGAAGCTTTCGCTGGCGCGAAAGTCAGGGCCTGTATATGAAAAAACACATTAAAGCTATCGCCCTTGTTCTTTTTGCCGCAACGGTAACAGCCGTCGCGGCAGGATGTCGGAGCGGGGGCGAAAAACCGGCTTCCACAACAGATGGAGGAAGTCGCGGGACCGACGGCGAATACCGCGCGAACATTCCCGATGTCAGGTTCGACGGAGAGGAATTCACGGTCATGTGCCGGTCAAGAAACTCGTCAAACGGCGAATTCGCGATATTCGGCGAAGAACCGACCGGTGTTCCTATTGAAAATGCCGCATACGAAAGAAATGCGAAAATCGAGGATATGTTCGGCATAAAACTGACGGTCAGCGAGATCGAGACAACAAGGTCGAACGGAGCATTCTATAATCGGTTGGTCGAAAATCACTCAGCCGGGGACTTTATAACCGATATATGCATTCCGGGAATCATTGACGCGGCGGTGCTGTCGGGCGACGGGGTGTTCCGTGACCTGAACAGCGTGCCGTATGTCGACCTGTCGCAGCCGTGGTGGCAGCAGAGTATAAACGAAAGCATATCGCTTCTCGGGCATCAGTACTTTGCCATAAACGATATGCTGTTCAACGACAAGAACGACAGTTATGTACTGTTCTTCAACAAATCCCTGTTCGATGATGAGAAGATCGCTTATCCGTATCAGTATGTATACGACAATACCTGGACATTTGACCGTTTTTATTCGCTCATAAAGGATTACGGACGCGACCTTGATGCCGACGGAAAGGATTTTGACGATGCATACGGGGTTCTCTACAATCTTTCCGATACATATTTCGTCGGAGCGGGGATAATGGGGGCATCTGTCGATTCAAAGACCGGTCTGCCGGTGCCGCTTGAAATGACCGAAAGGCTTGTGAATATGTACGGGAAGGTGTATTCGCTGATATACGACGGCGAGTATACGGCGTTTGACATAAGCAAGCAGGATGCGGTTGTGAACGGCTCTGCGCTGAACACCTACCGCACAGTATTCTCAAACGGGAAAGTGCTGTTCATGAACTACTGTCTCTATGCATATGCCATGTTCGTGAATGACATGAGCTTTGATGTCGGCGTTGTTCCGTTCCCGAAATACGACGAGCATCAGGAGAACTATTATATCCGTGCAGGGTATCTCGGGAGCACTGTGGTATCTGTCCTCAGCACTGTTCCGGATGACAGCACGGAGCGGGTAGGAATCATTCTTGAGGCAATGGCGGCGGAATCAAAGAATATCGTGACCCCTGTGTACTATAACAAGCTCCTGACGAACCGATATGCACAGGACGATGACTCAAAATATATGATCGACCTGATAATCAGGAGCGAGGTCATCGATCTTGACCAGATATTCAGATGGGGGAATGTCCTTACTGCAATCCAGAAGGAGCTTCACCGAGGCTCGGAATCCATCGGGTCGTATTACGACGCAACGAAGGACATGATACGCAAAAAGATAGACGGAACAATTCAGAAATACAGAGCACTTGAGGAGGGAGCAACAGTATGAAAAGAATTGCGGTAATCGCTGCAGCATTGCTTATAGCCGCCATTTGTCCGGGCAGAGCTTCTGCGGCAGACCACTGGTACAGCTTTACCGAGATAGAGAACACGAATATAACCGGATTGCTTATCAACGACGACGTAAATGCTTCCGGAGGGAAAACGGTATACGCCGATGATGTTGATGCGTCAAAGGGAGCCGATGAACGCGATTATTTCGAGTTTACGGTGGATGTTCCTGCCGACGGAACATATTCGGTCTGGCTCCGCGCCTATGTTACGGTCGGAAGCGCGGATCAGGCAACTCTGTATCACAGGAGCAATTCATCGCTCTATGCCGCAGCCGGAGGGACAGGATCGCCGCTCTGGAAAATGGTCGGAGTCGACAGCGGCGCCGGATTTGTGTGGTATCCGTTGGACGCGCGGGCAAAGAACAATGCGGAGCCTGTGCTTACAAAGGATGTTCAGCTTTCAAAAGGGGAAAATACCGTCAGCCTGTCAATAAGGTCGCTGACGTCGTGGGGGCTTTCGCATTATTACGATTGTATAATAATTACAGACAACACGGAATTCGATCCGAATACCGACGACTGGGCAAAGCTGTCCGGTACCGATACTTCGGAGCCCGCGGTAACGACAGAGCCCCCGGCAGCCTCTGAGCCTCAGACCACAACTGAGCCCCCGGAGCCGACCGGTACACCGGCGGCGTCCGTAGGTACTGAAACGGCAGCCCCGACAGGCTCTGACAGCAGCAGCGGGACGGCAGCTCCGGGATCGGATACTTCATCCGATATCAGGGGCGGACAGCCCGCGGTAATAATTGCCGTAATTGCTGTTGCAGTGATAATTGCCGCCGCGGTGATATTTGCGGCGGTGAAAAGCAAAAAGAAAAAGACGGGGATGTAAATAAATATTTTAAAAATATTATAAAAATATATAAAACGGAGGAAACAGGCATGAAAAAAACAGTAACAATTATTCTGACGGCGGTACTGGCGGCATTTATGGCAGTGACTGCATCATGTGCCGACGGAAAGTGGTATGGATTTGCCGAAATCGAGAATGCGGTCATCACAAAGGGCGATGCTGCCGAAAATCCCATGACGGTGACCGAAAACAAGGACGCTTCCGGCGGAAAGCTGGTGAACCTTGTGAAATCCGAAGGGGACATCAATAAGCGCAATCGCTTTACCCTTACCTTTAATATCCCGTCTGACGGTACATATGCCGTCTGGATGCGTGCTCTTGTCGCGACATCCGAAAAGTGCGATATGTATCATACGGCGAACTCTTCAATACTGGAGGCATCAGGCAAACAGAGCGGGGTAAATATCTGGCGCATGCCCGGTGTGGAAGGGGCAACGGCAGAAAAGCCTGTATTCACATGGTACAGGTTAAGCGTGACGAGCAAGAGCGCGGCGGTAGAGCTGACACCGGACGGGACGATTGCTCTCAAAGCCGGAAATAATATCTTTGAGCTTTCGACAAGGACCGGAGAAGACAATTTATTCATGTTTGACTGTATTCTTGTGACGGACGATCTTTCCTTCAATCCGCAGACAGATAACTGGGAGACTATCCGTGACGGCGATGATGGCGGAGATGACACTCCCGGAGGAGACGATCACGGAGACGACAATCCTGCTACCGGAGATACAATTGTCATTGCGGTGACAGCCCTGTTTTCGGCAGCTGTGATGCTCAGAAAGAAACGCTGATATATATCAGGCAAGCAATACGCGGCCGGCGGACTCTTTGCAGTCCGCCGGCTTGTTTTTTAATAATTTGTAACCAAACAGGTCAAAAAGTTGCATCGGAAGGTAAAACGCCGCCCTTGAACCTTTCGGGAAAATGTATTACCATAATGTATGCGGGGGAAAATGTCCTTACGCACCGAAAAGCAAATAATTTATATTTCATTAAGGAGAAAGCATAATGGAAGCAAAGGATTTTGTTGACGAGCTTGTTGCCAGGGCGAGAAAGGCTCAGGAGGAGTACGAGAAGTTTTCACAGGAGCAGGCTGACGCGATAGTCAGAGCCTGCGCAAAGGCGGTATACGACAACGCCGAGTATCTTGCGCGTCTTGCCGTCGATGAGACGAGGATGGGTGTTTACGAGCACAAGATCCAGAAGAACAAGGGCAAGGCAAAGGTCATCTGGAACAGCCTGAAGGGCAAAAAGTCCGTCGGCATCCTCAGCCGCAACGAGGAGACCGGAATCACCGAGATCGCGCGCCCGGTCGGAGTCGTCGGCGCCGTCACACCCTGCACCAACCCGGTCGTTACCCCGATGTGCAACGCAATGTTCGCTCTCAAGGGTCTCAACGCCATCATCATCGGGCCGCATCCGCGTTCCAAGAACACCTCTTACGAGACTGTACGGCTCATGAACGAGGCAATTGCGAAGCTCGGCGCTCCGAAGAACCTTATACAGATAATCGAGGAGCCGACCGTCGAGCTGTCCTCCGCGCTTATGCACGCGGTTGACGTTGTTGTTGCCACCGGCGGTATGCCGATGGTTCGCTCCGCGTATTCAAGCGGAAAGCCGGCTTACGGTGTCGGTGCCGGAAACGTTCAGTGCATTTTCGACCGCGGCATCGACCTTGAGAAGGAGATACCGATGGCTGTCGAGGGCAGAGCGTTCGACAACGGCATCATCTGCTCCGGCGAGCAGACGGCTATCCTCCCGGCGGAGGATTACGACAAGGCTGTTTCGATATTCGTGAAGAACGGCTGTCATTACATCAGCTCCGACGAAGAGGTCGCAAAGCTGATCGACACCATTTTCCCGGACGGTGTGATGAACAAGAAGCTGGTCGGAGTTTCCGCGCTCAGGATCGCCGAGGCTGCCGGCATAAAGGTTCCCGACAACACAAAGGTGCTTCTTGTCAAGGCTCCCAACTACGGCAAGGCTTGCCTGCTCTCCAAGGAAAAGATGTGCCCGGTCATTTCGGCTTACAGATACGGCGATTTCAGCGAGGCGGTTGCCATTGCACAGGCTAACCTCAACGTCGAGGGCAGAGGACACAGCGTCTCCATCCACTCGAACAACAAGGAAAACATCGAGTATGCCGGCGAGCGTCTGACCGTCTCCCGTCTGCTTGTAAATCAGGTCTGCTCCACCATGAACGGCGGCAGCTTCTACAACAGCCTTACCCCGACGACCACTCTCGGCTGCGCATCGTGGGGCAACAACAGCATTTCCGAGAACTTCTCTTACAGGTTCCTGCTCAATGTCATAAGGATCGCATACCGTCTTGACAACGCCGTCATCCCCACCGACGATGAGATCTGGGCTGACTGAGACACCGAAAGGATAATTTCAACCAATGGATTTAATGGAATACAGAGCGCAGACGCTCTTTGACAAATACGGTCTGCGCTGCAACCTCGGCACCGTGGTTTCCGACCTTGAGGAGCTGGAGGAAAAGAAGGATCAGCTTGTCTACCCTGCCGTCATAAAGGCGCAGGTCAGGACAGGCGGACGCGGAAAGGCGGGCGGAATAAAGTTTGCCGAAAATTACGGCGAGGCTGCTGCCGCCGCAAAGGCGATACTCGGCATGGATATCAAGGGACACACCGTAAGGAAGCTCATGATATCCGGAAAGAAGGAGATCACCCGCGAGTTCTATCTCTCCGTCATGCTTGACAGGGGAACAAAGTGCCCGGTGTTCATCTTCTCTCCCGAGGGAGGAATGGATATCGAGAAGCTGGCAAAGGAACAGCCGGAGAAGATCTTCCGCGCGGTCGTTGATCCGATGCTCGGCGCACAGGCCTACACTGCGAACTATTTCGCGTCGAAGGCGGGGCTTGACAAGGCGCAGACAAAGGATCTTGCCTCTGTCCTGCTGAAGCTCTACCGCCTGTTCACCGAATACAACTGTCTGCTCTGCGAGATAAATCCGCTTGCCATTGTTGCGGACGGGGGGCTTGTTGCGATCGACGGAAAGGTGTCGGTTGACGACAGTGCGCTTGTGAAGCTGCCCGATATCGCCGCTCCGGAATCGGGAGAAAAGCCGGATCCCCTCGTTGAGGAGGCGGCGGGCTTCAATTTCCTCTATATCCCTTGCGACCCGACCGGCGACGTTGCCGTCGTATCGAACGGCTCCGGAATGATCATGTCCTGCATTGACCACATTGCAAAGCACGGCATGACGGTAAGGGCGTCTCTTGACCTCGGAGGCGGCGCAACCTCCGACAGGATAAAGGAGGCCGTCAGGATAATCCTTGCCGACAGGAAGATACGCTATCTCTTCATCAACATTTTCGGAGGGATCACAAGATGCTCCGAGGTTGCGCTCGGAATAAAGAAGGCGATAGAGGAATACGGAATAAAGTCTCCGATCATCGTCAGATTTGAGGGTACAAACAAGGAAATTGCCCTTGAAACGATAAAGCCGCTTGAAAACGTCATTTACGCCGACGGGCTTATCTCCGGAGTAAACGAGCTGTGCGCGCTGGAAAAGGGAGGGGACAGATCATGAGTATCCTTGTCGATGAAAACACAAGACTGATAATTCAGGGCATTACCGGCAGAGAGGGAACCTTCCACTGCGAGCAGATGCTTCAGTACGGCACGAAGGTCGTTGCCGGAGTCACCCCCGGAAAGGGCGGAGAGAACGTTTTCGGCGTTCCGGTCTTCAATACCGTAAGAGAGGCAATGGAGGCTACCGACGCAAATGCTTCCGTCATATTCGTCCCGGCTCTCCATACCGCGGCGGGAGTTTACGAGGCTCTTGACGCCGGGATAAAGACAGTTATGACGATAGCCGAGCACGTGCCGGTTCACGACATGATGCGCGTTTATCACATTGCCCGCGAAAAGGGCGCAAGAGTCATAGGACCGAACTCCTTCGGAGTCATTTCGCCCGGAAAGTCAAAGGCGGGCTTCATGGCTCACAGGATATTCCTGCCCGGTCATGTCGGACTTATGTCCCGCTCGGCCACAAACTGCTACGAGACGGTCTTTATGATGACGAATGCCGGTATCGGTCAGTCCACCTGCGTGGGCGTCGGCGGAGACATGATCCCCGGATCGACCTTCACCGACCTGCTCCCGCTCTTTGAGGCAGATCCCGAGACAAAGGCTATCGTCATGATAGGCGAGATCGGCGGAAACGAGGAAGAGCTTGCGGCTGAATACATAAAGAACCACGTCACAAAGCCGGTCGTTGCGCTTATCGCCGGAAAGAATGCCCCGAAGGGCAAGAGCATGGGTCACGCCGGCGCGATAGTTGCCGCAGACGGTACCGGCAGCGCAGAGAACAAGGAAAAAGCCCTCCGCGCCGCAGGTGTTCACATTGCCGAGACGACAACCGGAATTGTTGACATACTGAAAACGCTTGAGCTTTGAGGGGGGAGAGAACGAAGGGGCTCTGCCCCTTGACCCCGCTTAAGAAACTTTTTGAAAAAAAGTTTCTTAAGAATTTTCAAAAACTTTTGATAAAAAGGTTATTATCGGGTGTCCGGACGGTGATACTACCGCCGGGCATCCGGCAAAAATTCTGAAAGGAAATCAGTCAGATGGACAGAGAACAACTGCTTGGGATCTATTTCACCATGAACAAGATCCGCAAATTTGAAGAGAAGGCACTTCATCTCTTCGAGAGCAACAAGCTCCGCGGTTCGGTGCATCTCTGCATCGGTCAGGAGGCAACCCCGGCGACCGTATGCTCCATGCTCCGTGACGAGGACTATATAACAAGCACACACAGGGGACACGGACACTGCATCGCAAAGGGTGCCGATGTCAGGTATGCTCTTGCCGAGCTTATGGGCAAGGCGACCGGCTACTGCAAGGGAAGAGGCGGCTCCATGCACATCGCGGACTTCACGAAGGGCAACCTCGGTGCAAACGCCATCGTCGGCGGAGGAATCCCGATCGCCGTCGGGGCCGGACTTGCGTCGAAAATGCAGAAGAACGACAGAGTTGCCGTCTCCTTCTTCGGAGATTCGGCGACGAACGAGGGCACGTTCCACGAGTCGCTGAACCTTGCGGCTGTATGGAAGCTCCCGGTCATTTTCGTGTGCGAGAACAACCTCTACGGAATTTCGGTTCCGCAGTGGCAGAGCACGTCGGTGAAGGACATTTCGGTCAGAGGCGAGGCGTACAATATCCCGCACTTCACCGTTGACGGCAACAAGCCCGACGAGATCGCTCCCGTCGTTGAGGCGGCTATCGCAAGGGCAAAGGCGGGCGAGGGTCCCACGCTCATCGAGTGCAAGACATACAGATGGCTCGGACACTGGACCGGCGACCCCCAGCCCTACCGCACCAAGGAAGAGATCGAGGAATGGAAGAAGAAGTGTCCGATAAAGTACACAAGGAACCTTCTTCTTGAGATGGGAGTTCCCGCGGAGGAGCTTGACGGACTTGAAAACAAGGCTCAGGCGCTTGTGGACGAGGCGGAGCAGTTCGCGCTGAACAGCCCCGAGCCCGATCCGGCACACGTGCTTGACGACGTTTTCTATGACGGAGGTGACAGGTAATGATAAAGAGCTATGCTCAGGCAATAAAGGACACTACCGCAGAGGAAATGCGCAGAGACGAGCGCGTTTTCGTAATGGGTGAGGACGTTGAGGTCCTCGGCGGTATTTTCGGCTGTACGAGGGGTCTTGCAGACGAGTTCGGAGCCGAACGAGTCAGAAACACGCCTATTTCCGAGGCTGGCTTCATCGGAGCAGGTCTCGGTGCCGCTTGCTGCGGAATGAGACCGATAGCGGAGCTTATGTACATGGACTTCGCGATGGTCGCTCTTGATCAGATAGTGAACCAGGTCGCAAAGACAAGATATATTTTCGGCGGAAAGGCAAAGATACCGCTTGTCATCAGGGGACAGCAGGGCGTCGGCAGAGGAAACGCCGCGACGCATTCCCAGAGCGTTGAGGTTCTGTTCACGCACTTCCCCGGACTCAAGGTGGTAATGCCCTCCACTCCGGCTGACGCGGCGGGACTTCTCAGAACCGCGATAAGAGACGACAACCCTGTCGTTTTCATCGAGCATAAGGCGCTCTATGTCACAAAGGGCGAGGTTCCGGACGATCCCGACTTCATGATCCCCTTCGGCAAGGCAAAGATCGTAAGGGAAGGCACCGATGCGACCGTCGTCGCGACCCACACCTACGTGCAGAAGGCTGTCGATATGGCTGACAGGCTGTATAAGGATCACGGCATCTCCGTCGAGGTCATCGACCCGAGGACGCTTGTCCCGTTCGACAAGGAGACTGTTATAAATTCCGTAAAGAAGACCGGACGCGCCGTCGTCGTTCACGAGGCGCACAAGGTCTGCGGCATCGGCGCGGAGATCGCCTCGGTCATTCAGGAGGAGGCTTTCCCGTACCTTGACGCTCCCGTCATCAGACTCGGCGCAAAGCAGTGCCCGCTGCCCTTCAACCTCGGACTTGAAAACGCAGTTGTTCCCCAGCCGCAGGATATCTACGATGCGGTCATGAAGACACTTTATCTGAAGTAAGGAGGCACCGCTTTATGGCAAACATTGTTATAATGCCGAAGCAGGGGCTTCAGATGACCGAGGGGCTTATCACAAAGTGGCTGAAAAACGTCGGCGACACCGTCAAAGAGGGCGAGCCGCTCTTCGAGATGGAGACCGACAAGCTGACTATAACCATCGATTCGTCATTTACCGGAACGCTTCTGAAAATAATCAGGGGCGAGGGCGAGGAGGTCCCGATCACCGAGCCTATCGCGCTCATCGGCAATCCCGGCGACAGCACCTCCGGCTTCACCGCTCCTGCAAGGGCAGAGGAGAAGAAGGAGGAGGCTCCGGCTCCGTCCGTGCCCGCGACGCTTCCGGCAAAGGATATGCGTCCGGCTGTCTCCGCTCCCGCAAGGGCTCCCGGCGGCAGGATATTCATAACCCCGAGGGCGAAAATGCGCTGCGCCGAGCGCGGGATCACCGATTATTCAAAGATCCCCGGAACCGGCGGAGACGGTCTTATAATCGAGCGTGACGTCCTTGCGTACAGGGAGCCGGAAAAGGTCACTGCGCGCGCTTCCGACCGCATAACCGTAAGAGCCGATGTCGGCGCTGCGGAGCGTTATGTGAAGTCGGCGGCTGAGGGCGGTCTTGACTTTGATTTCGGCGCTCTCATTGCAAAAGCCTCGGCTTCCGCGGCAAAGAAGTACCCGGATTTCGACGGAATTGCGATAAAGACTCTCTGCAATACCGATGTCGAGGGATATTTCCCGGCGCTCCCGGCAGACAGCGACGCGCTTCTTTCGGGGGGCGGAATCTACTCCGACGGCGACAGAAGGCTGACGGTGCTTTCGGTGGTGTTTGACGGGGAAAAGGTCGAAGCAGCCGATGCCGCGGCATTCCTTTCAAGACTTAAGAGCCTGCTTGAGAACCCGCTTCTCATGATGGCGATCTGAAACTGCCATGATAAAAGAACTGAAATACGGAAAAGGTACGGTACGGATAGAGCTTGACGAAAAGAACATCATAGCCGAGCTGCTGCCGAACGACGTTCCGGTCGGTCTTACCGGAGCCGACGAGGTAAAGCGTTCCCTTTCCGCACCGATTGCCTCGGCAAGGCTGTCGGAGGCTGCGGCGGGGAAGCACAGGGTTGTGATCGTCACAAGCGATATCACCCGCCCCGTGCCGAGCTATAAGATCCTTCCTTCGGTGATTGACGAGCTTGAGGCAGGCGGGGTGAAGGACAGCGAGATAACCGTTGTCTTTGCTCTCGGAAGCCACAGGGGTCATACCGTGGAGGAGAAGAGAAAGCTGGTCGGAGACGCGGTTTACGACAGAGTGAAATGCGTCGATTCCGACCCGGACGACTGCGTGAGACTGGGCGTGACGAAGGCCGGAACCCCGGTCGATATCACAAGGACGGTTGCCGAAGCCGACTTCGTCATATGCATGGGAAATATTGAATTTCACTATTTCGCCGGCTACAGCGGCGGAGCCAAGGCGATAATGCCGGGAGTCTCCACCCGCGAGGCGATACAGTGCAATCACCGCATGATGGTCAGTCACGACGCCTGCGCCGGACGGCTTGACGGCAATCCCATACGGGAGGATATCGAGGAAGCCGGAAGGATCCTCGGCATTGACTTTATCGTCAACGTTGTGCTTGACGCGCACAAGGAGATAATAAAGTGCGTCTCGGGCGACCCGGTGAAGGCTCACAGGGAGGGCTGTGCCTTTCTTGACCGTCTCTATAAATGCCCGATCCCCGAAAAGGCGGATATCGTGGTCGTTTCGGCGGGCGGATTCCCGAAGGACATGAATATGTACCAGGCGCAGAAGGCGCTTGACAACGCAAAGCACGCGGTACGCGACGGCGGCACGGTGATATGGCTTGCCGAATGCACCGAGGGAATGGGCGAAAAGCACTTCGAGGAGTGGATGACCGGGCATGAAAAAAGCTCGGACATGATAGATCATCTGCATAAGCACTTTGTCCTCGGCGGGCATAAGGCGGCGGCGATCGCGCTTGTCCTTCAGAAGGCAAAGATCGTGCTTGTCAGCGCATATGACGACGATTATGTCCGTTCCGTTCACCTCACTCCGGCGGCATCGGCGGATGAGGCAATGCGGAACGCGCTTTCGGAATACGGAAGCGACGCAAAGGTGATACTGATGCCGATCGGAGGCTCTACGCTTCCTTCACTTGCATAAAAGGCTCAACTGACCTTTTTGAATACAGACAGACAAACCCCGGAACCGCTTTTTCCTGAAAAGGAAGGCGGTTCCGGGGCTTTGTGTTGGCTGTTGTTTTTGGGAAACGGACAGAAAAAATATCAAGACCGGATTTCAGATCACGTCATCTTCGTCTTCCGGTACTCTCCCGGTGTTGTGCC
>FR891167.1:18776-21019 GCA_000433515.1 Candidatus Colimorpha enterica
TGGTAGCCGATCTTCTCGCTGATCTCCTCGACCGACAGGGTAGTGCAGTCAAGAAGCTCTATGACCTTCTGAACCCTGACGCTCTGGACGTAGGCGGAGAAGGAGACGCCGAAATTCTTCTTGAATGCGCGGCTGAAATAGGCGGGGGAATAGAAGTATTTCTTCGCCATTTCGTTCATTGAGATCTGGGAGCTGGCGTGCTTTTCTATGTAGTCGATGATACCGGGGATGATGTCGCGGATGTCGTTCATGACCCGGTCGCTGTTTGTTGTCTCGATGTTCCGGATTATCATGTAGAAAAGGATATTGAGGTAGCTCGACACGATCTCGGCGTAATTGCTCCCGCGGTTGAGTATCTCGTCGCACATGGCGTTGACGATGGCGTCGGCGGCGATGAGGTCGTTGCCCTTGAAGCGTATGAGAGGTGTGCGGGGAAGCCCGTTTGTCGAGAACTGCTCGCTGTTGTACAGATAATATGCGAAGATATCGATCGCCGTGTGCGTGGAATACAGGTTTTCCGATATGAACTCCGGCAGAAGCACCATGTCGGCAAACAGCACGCCGGTTTCGGACTTATGAAAGTGCGTCTGGTCGGTGTCGATGAGAAGCAGGTCGCCCTTTGTGACCTTGTATTCGGTATCGTCGATATAGTGAACGGCACTTCCGCTGATAACATATATCAGCTCGAGAAAATTGTGCTTGTGAACGGTGCTTTCCCCGACAAATGTATTGCGGTAGGCGGTGAATTTCATTCCGTTCTCAAGAAAATCCTTGTATTCGTAGGTGATTTCGCTCTCCATCGCGGCTCCTTTGTGATGTCGTTACATACGTATATTTTACCCTATCGTGGGAAATAAGTCAAGCACTCCGAAAAAATAAAAACAGCTTCCTCTCTCGTCCGAAAAAGGAAGCGATCTTTATGCAACCGTATTTTATGCTTACGCCATACGATTGAGCGCAAGAGCGTACTGGCTCTTTTTTCTTGCGGCGTTATTCCTGTGAATAATACCCTTTGCAGCGGCGGTGTCAAGTTTCTTGACAGCGACCGCGTAAGCCTTTTCGGCATTCGCCTTGTCTCCGGCAGAGACAGCGGACTCGTACTTCTTCATGGCGGTTCTGAGAGCAGACTTTGTCATCTTGTTCTGAAGAGTTTTGACATCGCTGACCTTAACGCGCTTTTTTGCAGACTTGATATTCGGCAAACCGTTCACCTCCCGACGTTATCAGACGTTAATACACATTTCAGTGATTAATGATAACACATATGAGGGAAAAATTCAATAGTTTTTACGGAAAATTTAATTGTTAAATATCTGTAAACAATTTTTGCGGCGCTTGACAGGAGAAAAGATTTGTGGTAGAATCTATGATTGCATAGTTAGCCTCTTGAGCCCGGAAAAGACGGGAGTTCAGGGGGCAAAAAAGCCGGCGAAGCCTTACGGTACGCCGAAAAACGACTTTTTTGAATCATACCGGTGTCTGCAGACAACTCGGTACGGAAAGGACCGGAGCGTTCCTTTTCCGCAGCTTATAATTCGACTGTAACCAGCATGTCGTAGGGGTAGCGGAGAGGGGCGGTTTACGGCCTGCGTACCGGCGTTTTCTGTTTTTACAGGTATGATTTATTAATTTGAATGGAGTGATTACTGTAATGGTCAAGCCCCATAAGCTCGGCAAAAACGTCAGAATGAGCTTTGCCAAGATCGACGAAGCTCTTGAGATGCCGAACCTCATTGAGGTGCAGAAGAAATCCTACAACTGGTTTCTGAGCGAAGGATTCGCGGAGGTTCTCCGCGACGTTTCCCCGATAACCGACTACTCCGGCAACCTGAGCATCGAGTTCGTCGATTTCCGCATCGACCCCAACCCGAAATACCCGGTCGAAGAGTGCAAGGAGAGGGATGTCAACTATTCCGCTCCGCTGAGAGTGAAGGTGCGTCTTTTCAACAAGTCCACCGGAGAGCTTCTCGAGCGTGAGATATTCATGGGCGATTTCCCGCTCATGACCGACAACGGGACCTTCGTCATAAACGGCGCGGAGCGTGTAATCGTCTCCCAGATAGTCCGTTCCCCCGGCATCTACTATACCACCGAAGTCGATAAGTCCGGAAAGCGCATCTACGCGGCAACCGTGATCCCGTACCGCGGCGCGTGGCTTGAGTACGAGACCGACGCGAACGATATCTTCTATGTAAGGATCGATAAGAACCGCAAGATCCCCGTTTCCATCCTCATCCGCGCCC